>NZ_JBITFV010000002.1:219966-307133 GCF_044456525.1 Promicromonospora sp. NPDC050880 | reverse complement strand
TGATCGGCACCCCGGGGTGCCGATCACCTGACCTTCTGCCGACCGCCTGACCTTCTGCCGACCGGTGCGGGAAGTCCTCCACAGGGCGGCGCGGGCTTGTGTTGTGCACAGGGGGCGTGATCCGGGTGGGCGTGGCGCGACGGGGTGGGTGATCGTCGCTGCATGAACGAGACGGGAATCATCCTCGCCCGGCACCACGACCGAGAGGCGTTGCGTCGCGCGCTGCGGGACGAGCGCATGGAGAAGATCCGCCGGGGCGCCTACCGCGGCAAGCGGCCTGCTTCTGCCGACCGGTACCGGGACGCGACCGAACGGGCGACGGCTCGTGTCCTCGCGGTGAGCTCCCAGCTTCGCGGTGCGGTGGTGAGCCACGAGTCGGCTGCGCTGCTGCACGGCCTGAGGCTCTGGCAGCTGCCGGAGCGTGTGCACGTGGTGCAGGCGTACCGGGCGTCGTCGGCGTCGGCCCGGGACATCGCCCGGCACCGGCTGACGCTGGGCGAGCACGAACGGACCGTGGTGGGCGCGGCGTCCGTGACAAGCCTGGTCCGGACGGTCGCGGACTGCTGTCTGTCGCTCCACCCGCTGCTCGCGCTGGTGATCGCGGACCACGCGCGCTCTCGGTGCGGACCTGGCTGCTGCCCGGGAGTCCGTCGTGGGCCGACGTGATCCGCGAGGTCGCCGTCGTGCGCTCCTGGTGTTGGCGATGGCCGATGCGGGGGCGGAGTCGGCGTGGGAGAGCTGGTTGCGCTACCTCGTCCTGCGCGCCGGGCTACCGCGCCCGATGACGCAGCTCCGCGTGCCCACACCCCACGGTGAGTTCCGCGCCGACCTGGGCTGGGAGCAGTTCCGGCTGCTGGCCGAGTTCGACGGTCGGGTGAAGTACACGCAGGGTGCGCTGGGCCCCCGGCACGACGCCGGACGCGCGCTGTTCGACGAGAAGCGGCGCGAGGACTATCTCCGTGACCAGCGCTGGACCGTGGTTCGCGTCACCGCGTCGGACGGCCCGGCCACTGCGCTCGCCAGGATCGGCCGCCACCTCCCACCCCCGCCCGACGAGCCCCCGCACCCCCGAGACCTCCCGCCCCCACCCCTGCCGCGCGGATGGAGGTAACCATCGCTCCTGATGCGCGGACGGGATGGTCGGCACCGCCGGTGCGCGGAAGGGATGGTCGGCAGAAGGTCAGGTGATCGGTACCCCGGGCTGCCGATCACCTGACCTTCTGCCGACCATCCTGCTCCGGCCACGGCCCTGGCCACGGCCACGGCCGGAGGGGGCGGAAATGGGTGGGGTGGGGTGGGAGTGTGTGGCAGGGTCCGGGGATGGTTTCCTTCGTCTCGCACGTGACCGTCGACTGTTCCGACGCCTACTCGCTCGCCCAGTGGTGGAAGCCGGTGCTCGGGTACCAGGACGTGCCCGGTGACCCCAACCTTCCGGGGCACGAGGAGTGCATGATCACCGACCCTGAGGGCGCGGGGGTCGACATCCTGTTCATCGAGGTCCCGGAGGGCAAGTCGGCCAAGAACCGGCTCCACCTCGACCTGCGCCCTCGCGCCGACCTGCGGGACACCGAGATCGAGCGCATCGCGGCGCACGGTGCGACCGTCGTCGCCGACCACCGCGGGATCTACGGGCCCGGCTCGGGATGGGTCACCTTCGCCGACCCGGAGGGCAACGAGTTCTGCGTGCTGCGCTCGCCCGCCGAGATCGCGACCGCCGAGCCCGCCGACACCTGACGGGACCGCGCCCGCACCTCGGGCCGTCAGACCCGGACCACGATCTTCCCGCGGGTGTGGCCCGTCTCGCTGGCCCGGTGCGCGTCGGCGGCGTCGGCCAGGTCGAAGACCTCGGCGACCTCGACCGAGAGCCGGCCGGCGTCGAACAGGGCGGTGAGCGCGTCGAGGTCCGTCGTGGACGGGCGCACCCACACGTACTGCCCGCCGTGCTCGGAGCGGGCCGTCGGGTCGGCGACGGAGGTGACGGTGCCGCCGTCGGCCAGCAGGCCGACGGACGCGGCGACGGCGCCGCCGCCCGCGAAGTCGAGGATCGCGTCGATGCCGCCGGGGGCCAGGGCGCGGACGCTGTCGGCCAGGCCGTCGCCGTAGGTGACGGGTTCGGCGCCCAGTCCGCGCAGGAACTCGTGGTTGCGCTCGCTCGCGGTGCCGATCACCCGGGCGCCCCGCTCCTTCGCGATCTGCACGGCGAACGCGCCGACGCCGCCGGCCGCGGCGTGCACCAGCACGGTCCGGCCCTCTCCGACCGCGGACCGCTCGATCGCCTGATAGGCGGTCAGGCCGGCCAGCGGCACCGCGGCCGCCTCCTCGAAGCTGAGCGACGCCGGCTTGCGGGCCAGCGTCCGCACCGGCGCGGCCACGAGCTCGGCGAACGTGCCGCCCTGGACCGTGTCCTTGCGCACGTAGCCGTACACCTCGTCGCCCACCTGGAGCTCGGGCGTGTCCAGGCCCACCTGCTCGACCACGCCGGCCACGTCCCAGCCCGGGATCGCGGGGAAGTGGGTGTCGATCAGGCCGTGGAGCCGGCCCTCGCGGATCTTCCAGTCGACCGGGTTCACCGAGGCGGCCCGGACGCGTACCACGACGGTGTCGGGGCCGATGTGGGGGTCGGGCTGCTCGGTGAGCCGCAGCACGTCCGCGTCGCCGAAGTCGGAGTAGGTGATCGCTCGCATGTCAGCGACGGTACGCCGGGTCCGCCGGGCACGGCGCGCGGACGAGGTCACAAAAAGTGTGCCAAGCGTCACGCCTCGCCCGGGTGCTCGACCTGCACGTCCTCGGGCGACTTGTCCGGGCGCCAGCCGCGCCACACCGAGTGCCGCATCCGCCGCTCGCCCGAGGCGCCGTCGCCGCCCTCGGCCCAGTCCGCGTACGTCACCTCGCCCACCAGGCGCGGCGTCACCCAGTGCGCGTCCGACGCGTCCTCGCGGGGGACGCCGGACGCGGCGGGTGTCTTGCGCGCCATGCCCTCCAGCCGTGCGGTGATCTCGCGGCGCTCCCGCTCGCTGAACCCGGTGCCGACCCGGCCCACGTAGCGCAGGCCGTCGTCGTCCGGGATCGCCATGAGCAGGGAGCCCATGACCGCCGCGTCGGCCCGACCCGGTCGCCAGCCGACGACCACGACCTCCTGGGTGGCACTGTGCTTGACTTTCAGCCACTCCCGCGAGCGCCGCCCGGTGTACGTGGAGGTCCGTCGTTTGGCGACGACGCCCTCCAGGCGCAGGGTGCGCGAGGTCTTCAGGGCGGCGTCGAGGTCGCCCTCGAACACCGGCGGCAGGTGCACGGGCGGCGTGGGCGTGACGAGCGACTCCAGCAGCTCGCGGCGTTCGGTCCAGGGGCGGCCGGTGACGTCGGCGCCGTCGGCCTGGAGCACGTCGAAGAGCATGAGGTCCACCTGGACGCGGGCCCGGGCGCGGGCGACGTCGTGCTCCTTGCGGAGGTTGGCGCGCTGCTGGAGGCGGCGGAAGTCGGGGCGGCCGGCGCGGTCGAGGGCGACGATCTCGCCGTCGAGCACGACCGGGAGGCGGTCGGGGTCCACCTGGGCGGCGAGGGCGGCGAGCTCGGGGAACGTGACGGTGAGGTCCTGGCCGGAGCGGCTGACGAGGCGCACGGTCGCCGGGTCCTCGACGTGGGCGAGCGTGCGGAACCCGTCCCACTTCATCTCGAACATCCACTCGTCGGGCTCGCGGAGCTCGCCGTCGGTGGCGGCGGTGGCCAGCATCGCGCGCCAGGGGCCGCGTGCGCGGGCCGCCTTCTCGAGAGCGGCCTGCTGCGCGGGGTCGGCCGCCTGCCCGGGCTCGGCTCGACGTCCGGGCTCGGCCCGCCGCGTGGACGCGGAGGCGGGCTCGGCGTGTGCCGCGTGGTCCTGGCGTCCGTCGCCCGGCTGGGCCTTGGTGAGGTGGATCAGCCAGTTGTTCTCGGCGTCGCCGTCGCGCCCGCCGGTGCGGATGAGGGCCAGGCGGCGGGCGCCGCGCCGGTCGGAGCGGAGCGTGACGATCACCTCGTCGTCGCGCCACTTCTCCAGGTCGTAGGTGCCGGCGTCCCAGATCGTGACCTCACCGGCGCCGTACTCGCCGGCCGGGATGCTGCCCTCGAAGGAGCCGTACTCCAGGGGGTGGTCCTCGGTCTGCACGGCGAGGTGGTTCCTGGCCGGGTCGGTGGGCTCGCCACGGGGCAGGGCCCAGCTCACGAGCACGCCGTCGTGCTCCAGGCGGAAGTCCCAGTGCAGGCGGCGGGCGTGGTGCTCCTGGATGACGAAGGTGGGCTCGTCCCCGGCGGGGTCCTCGGTGCCGGAGGTGGGGCCGAACGGCTCTGGTGTCCGCTCGGGGTCGCGCTTGGCGCGGTAGGTCTCCAGCTTGTCGAAGGTGGCGAGCCGCTCGGGTGTCGGTTCGAGGGCTGCGCGGTGCCCTTCCAGGAGGGGGGCGAGCAGGTCGCCGTCGGTCGCGACGCGCTCCACCACCTGGTCGGCGGTGAGGTGGGCGAGGTCCGGGTCGTCGAGCTCGGCCCAGGTGCGGGGGGCGGCGACCCAGGGCTGGTCGAGGCCGCGCAGGGAGTACGGGGCGATCGTGGTCTTGCTGCCGTTGTTCTGCGACCAGTCCACCAGCACCTTGCCCGCGCGCAGCTTCTTGCTCATGTCGCTGACCACGAGGTCGGGGTGCTCGGCCTCCAGGTACCGGGCGAGCTCGTGCGCCACGGCGGAGACGGCGTCGGACCCGAGGCGGGTGTCGGCGGCCTTGCCGAGGGCGGCGTAGAGGTGGATGCCCTTGGAGCCGGAGGTGACGGGGTAGGGCTCCAGGCCCATGCCCTGGAGGATCTCGCGGGCCCAGCGGGCCACCTGCGCACACTCGGGCAGCCCGGCGCCAGGCCCGGGGTCGAGGTCCAGCACGAGGCGGTCCGGGTCGAGCCGGGCGCCGGTGCGGCCGAACTGCCACTGCGGCGTGTGCAGCTCCAGGGTCGCGGTCTGGCCGAGCCAGGTCAGCGTCGCGAGGTCGTTGACCAGGGCGTAGTCGTTGGACGACGTCTTGTGCTGGATCGACCGGCGCTTGACCCAGTCGGGGGTGGAGGCGTCGAGGTTCTTCTGGAAGAACATCTGCCCGCCGGTGCCGTCCGGCCACCGTTTGCGGGTCACGGGACGGTTCGCCACGTGCGGGAGCAGTACGGGCGCCACCTGGGTCAGGTAGTGCAGCACCTCGCCCTTGGTGGTGCCGGACGCCGGGTACAGCACCTTGTCGAGGTTGCTCAGGCGCAGGCGGTGTCCGTCGACCTGCACCGTCTGCTGCGTGGGCGCCATCACACCATCGTGCCGCCGGTCGCGTCCGCTCGCTCGCGTTCGCGCTCGTCGGACCGGGTGCGGGGCGCACGCGGGGGCGCGGCGGTACCCGGGGCCGCGGCGGCGGGTGTCGTGGGGTGCCCGGGAGGTCCGTTAGGCTCCGGCGAGTGAATTCGGATGACCTCGTGGGCGGCCCGTTCGGGACGGCCGTCGTGCCCGCCCCGTCGGTGGCCCCGCCGCAGCAGCTCACGGTGTACGGCGCCGAGTGGTGCCGCGACTGCCGCCGCAGCAAGGCCGTGCTGGACGTGCGCCGCGTCGACTACGTGTACGTCGACCTGGTCGCGCAGCCCGAGCGGGCGGACGAGGCGGAGGCGCTGACCGGCCGCAAGTCCATCCCGGTGCTGGTCTTCCCGGACGGTGAGCACCTCGTGGAGCCCACCAACGCCGAGCTCGCGGCGAAGCTGGACCGCGCGGGTCTCTGACCGGAACCTGGGCATGTCGTGCTCTTGGGGCGCACCATAGAAGGATGAGGGCTATCTGGAAGGGTGCCGTGACCTTCGGTCTCGTCAACGTTCCGGTCAAGCTGTACAGCGCGACCGAGGACCACGACGTCCCGTTGCACCAGGTGCACGACGCCGACGGCGGCCGCATCCGGTACAAGCGCGTCTGCGAGCTCGACGGCGAGGTCGTGCCGTACGAGCACATCGACCGCGCCTACGACGACGGCGAGCGCACGGTGGTGCTCACCAAGAAGGAGCTCGCCGACCTGCCCGCCGAGCGGGACCGGGAGATCTCCGTGGTCGAGTTCGTGCCCAGCGAGCAGATCGACCCGATCATGTACGACCGGACCTACTACCTGGAGCCGGACTCCAAGTCCACGAAGGCGTACGTGCTGCTGCGTCGCACGCTGGAGGAGACGGACCGCACCGCCGTGGTGAAGTTCGCGCTGCGGCAGCGCACCCGGCTGGCGGCGCTGCGGGTGCGCGACGAGGTGCTCGTGCTCCAGACGCTGCTGTGGGCCGACGAGGTCCGTGAGGCCGCGTTCCCGTCCCTGGACGAGCCCGCCAAGGTGACCGACAAGGAGCTGTCGATGTCGGCCCAGCTCGTCAGCAGCTTCGAGGCGGACTTCACGCCCGAGGACTACGAGGACGACTACCAGGTGCAGCTGCGCAAGCTCGTGGACGCGAAGCTCGAGGCCGGAGACACCCTGGACACCGCGGAGACCTTCGGCGAGGCGGCCGAGGAGGGTGAGGGCGCCGAGGTGGTGGACCTCATGGAGGCCCTCAAGCGCAGCGTGGCGGACGCGAAGAAGTCGCGCAGGACCGGCTGACGCCCGGCACGCACGGTTCAGCCCAGGTGCGCCGACAGGCCCTGCTCGCCGCGGCGCATCACCCTGGCGTGGGCCCAGGTCAGCGGGGCCGGGGCGATCCGCGCCGCCGCCCGGAGCCAGGCCGGGCCGGGGGAGACCTGCCACAGCAGCCGTACCTCGGTGCCGGGGCGACCGGGGCCGACCGTCACGTCCGCCCGCCCCGCCAGGTCCCCGGAGACGTCCAGCCGCGCACGGCCCGGCCCGGCGTCGGACGGCGGCACGCTCTCGGTGAGCTCCAGCCGGAACCGCAGGGCGTAGCCCAGCGGGCTGCGCACCTGCAGCACCGCCCACGCCCCGGGCGCGGCCAGCCCGTCCGGCCCGACGGCGGGACCGGTCGCGGCGGTGGTCAGTCCCGGCCACCAGTCGGGCCAGGTGAACCGCGGGTCGGCGAGCATCGACCAGACCCGTTCCACGGGCGCGGTCGGCCGCCAGACGGACCTGAGCACGAACACGGGCCCATGGTGCCGTCCCACGTCCGGCGGTGCGGCCTGACGTGCGGTTTGACACGGCTCGGCCTGACGGAGGTGTGCGCGGCGGTCCCGTGAAAGGGTGGGGGACGATGACTCGCTCCGTCCCACCCCGCTGGCTGCGCCGGACCCTGGCCGGCGTCCTCGCCGCCGTCGCCTGCCTGACCTACGGGATCACGACGGCGAGGGCCGACCTCAGCCTCGGACCGCACGAGGCCACGTACGCGATCACCGCGGAGGACCGGCTCGTCGCCGACCTCGGGCCGCTCGGCACCGTCGTCGCCGACTCCCCGCTGCCGCTCACCCTCGGTGTCCGGATCACCGTGCACGAGATCCCCGCCGACCTCTCGGCCGTGGACGCCGCCAGCTTCGACGCCCTGGCCGGCGACCTGGACGGGTACCTCCAGTTCTTCGACACCCCGCAGCAGACGGTCCGCACCGTGGCGTGGGCGCTCGCCTGGGACGCCGTCCGCGGCACGGGCGTCGCCGCGCTCGTGCTCGTCGCGGCAGCCTTCGGCGTGCGCGCGCTGCTGGGCGCGGTCCGGCGTCGCGAGCTCGCCCGCACTCTCGCGGGCCGCACCTGGGAGATCACCGGCGGGGTGGCCGTCGTCGTGCTCGTGGCCGCGACCGCCACGGCGAGCGCCGGGCCCGAGGAGCGGGCCGCGCTGCCGGCCTCCGCGGTGTTCGAGGGGACGGCCCTGGAGGGGGCGCGGATCACGGGCCGCCTCGCGAGCGTGATCGACACCTACAGCGGTCAGCTCGTGGAGACCTACCAGGCCAACGAGGTGTTCTACGCGGGGGCGCGGGAGCGGCTGATGGAGGCGTGGGACGCGCGGGTCGCCGAGCAGGAGGCCGCCGAGGCGGGACCGTCGCCGTCGGGCAGCCCGGACACGCCCGAGTACGTCACGTTCCTGCTGGTCTCGGACCTGCACTGCAACACGGGCATGACGCCGCTGATCCGGGACCTCGCGGACAGCCTGGCGCCCGACGTCATGCTGAACGCCGGGGACACCACCATCAACGGCACGAGCGTGGAGTCGGTGTGCGTGGACTCGTTCGCGTCGGCGGTGCCGGACGGCGTCCCGTTCGTGGTGGCGGACGGCAACCACGACTCGCGTCTGACCACGGCCACGGAGCTGGCCAACCGCCAGATCGTGCTCGACGGCGAGGTGGTCGAGGTGGAGGGCGTGCGGATCCTGGGCGACCGGGACCCGTTGGAGACGCGGATCGGCGGCGGCACCGTGATGGCGCGCGAGGAGACGCCGGAGCAGGCGGGCGAGCGGCTGCGCGACGTCGCGTGCGAGGCGGCGGGGGAGCCGGGCCTGGGCGGGTACACCGGGGAGGACCGGGTCGACCTGCTGATGGTGCACCAGCCCGCGGTCGGGGACGCGGCCCTGGAGTCGGGGTGCGTGCCGTTCCAGGTCTCGGGGCACATGCACACGCGGATCGGCCCGGACGCGGTCGGGTACGGCGTGCGGTACGTGAACGCCAGCACCGGCGGCGCCACCAAGGGCAACACGTCGGTGGGGCCGCTGCGGGACTCGTCGGAGATGACGGTGCTGAGGTTCGACCCGGAGCGTCGGCAGTTCGTGGACTGGCAGCTCGTGGAGGTCACGACCGAGGGCGAGGCGTTCGTGGGCGAGCGGCAGGCGATCCCGCCGGCCGCGCCGGTGCCGGACGAGGTGCCCGACGACACACCCGGGGACCTCCCGGGCGCCGGCTCGGCCCCGTCGTCGTCGCCGTCGGGCAACTAGGCTCGGGGCGTGGACATCGCTACCGACCCGGCCGAGCTGACGCCCGTCGCCCAGGACTACCTGAAGGCGGTGTGGTCGGCCCAGGAGTGGTCGGACGAGAAGGTGACCACCAAGCACCTGGCCGACCGGCTGGGGGTGGGCGCCTCCACGGTGTCGGAGACGGTGCGGCGGCTGTCGGGCCAGGGCCTGCTCGAGCACGAGCGGTACGGCGCGATCCGGCTGACCGACGACGGCCGGCGGCTGGCCCTGGTGATGGTGCGCCGGCACCGGCTCCTGGAGACGTTCCTGGTGAGCCAGCTCGGGTACGGCTGGGACGAGGTGCACGACGAGGCGGAGGTCCTGGAGCACGCGGTCTCCGACGTGTTCGTGGAGCGCATGGCCGAGCGGCTGGGCAACCCGACGCGCGACCCCCACGGCGACCCCATCCCGAGCGCGGACGGCACGGTGGTGCGGCCGTCGGCGGTGCCCCTGTCGTCCATGCACGCGGGTGAGGGTGGCACGGTGGTGCGGATCTCCGACGCCGACCCCGAGGCGCTGCGCTACCTCGCCGAGCTCGGGATGGACCTGGACATGCGGGTCGAGGTGACGACGCGGCGCGAGTTCGCCGGCACCGTCGCCGTGACGTGGACGTGCCCCGTGCCGGACCCCGACGCGCCCGGCGCCGAGCCGCGGCCCGTCGAGCGGGTGGCGGACCTGGGACTGCTGGCGGCCTCCCGCGTGTGGGTGTCGCAGGAGTAGTCTGTCCGCAGTTCCTCCCTGCTCGTCGCCGGTGTCGCCGACGCTCCCCTCGAATCGATACGACCTCCTGGAGACCCCATGGCGACCAGCACCTCGATGCGCTCCGCCGCGCCCGCGCTCGTCGCGCTGGCCGTCGGCGGCTTCACGATCGGCACCACCGAGTTCGCCGCGATGGGCCTGCTGCCCGACGTCGGGGCCGACCTCGGCGCCACCGACCCCCAGGTGGGGCACACGATCACGGCGTACGCGCTCGGCGTCGTCGTGGGTGCGCCGCTGCTGACCGTGGCCGCGGCGCGGATGTCGCGCAAGCGGCTGCTGCTGGCCCTGATGGGGTTCTACACGGTCGCCAACGTCCTGTCCGCGGCCGCCCCTGACATCGGCTGGCTCGTGGCCGGGCGGTTCCTCGCCGGGCTGCCGCACGGCGCGTTCTTCGGCGTTGGTGCGGCCGTGGGGGCTGCCGTGGCCGGCCCTGCCCAGCGCGGCCGGGCGGTCGCGACGATGATGACGGGCCTGACCATCGCGAACGTCGTGGGTGTGCCGCTGTCCACGTGGGTCGGGCAGGTCTTCGGCTGGCGGGTCTCCTACCTGCTGATCGGGGTTCTCGGGCTCGTCACGGTGCTCGGCCTGTGGCGGCTCGTGCCCGCCGGGGCGGGCGGCGCGGGCCGTTCGGTGCGCACCGAGCTGGCGACGCTGCGCAACGCGCCGCTCTGGTTCGCGTTCGTGGCGGGCGCCGTCGGGTTCGGCGGCATGTTCGCCGTCTACACCTACGTCGCCCCCACGATGACCGGGGTGACGGGGCTGCCCGGCGGGGCGGTGCCCTGGGTGCTCGCCCTGTTCGGCGTCGGCATGACGGTGGGCACCCAGATCGGCGGACGGCTGGCCGACCACGGCGTGCTGCGGGCCGTCCTGACCGGTTTCGTCGCCACCGCGGCGTCGCTGGTCCTGTTCGCGCTCACCGGCGGCTGGGTCGTGCCCGCCCTGGTGTCCCTCTTCCTGCTCGGGGTCACGTCCCAGATCCTGGGGCTCGCCTTCCAGACCCGCCTGATGGACCTGTCGCCGGGTGCGCCGTCGCTCGGTGCGGCGCTGTGCCACGCGGGCCTCAACGTGGCCAACGGTGCCGGGGCGTTCCTCGGCGGCCTCGTGATCGACGCCGGGTGGGGCTACCTCGCGCCCGCGTGGGCCGGGTTCGTCGTCACGCTGCTCGGGCTGGGCATGATCCTGGCGTTCGGGCGGCAGCGGGTGGTCCACCAGCCGGCGGACGGAACTTTGTGACGGTTCCGGGACCTTGGTCCCAGGAATGTTCCAGGCTGCGCCGGTACCGTGTGGCGCGTGACTGATACCGGGGCGACCACGACGTCGTCGGACACCAACGACCAGCACGACGTCGCCGCGGGGACCGGGCCCGGCCCGCGGACCATGGGACTGCTCCTGGTCGTGCTCGGGGGGATCGGGTTCGTCGCGTCCTTCGCGCTGGCCTGGGAGAAGTACCTGGCCTTCGTCGAGCCGGACCGGACGGCGTCCTGCTCGATCAACCTCTTCGTCACCTGCAGCGCTGCCATGGACTCGTGGCAGGGCGCGCTGCTGGGGTTCCCCAACCCGTACATCGGCGTCGCCGCGTTCCCCGTGGTGGTCACCACGGGCGTCATGCTGCTGCTCGGCACCCGCCTGCCGCGCTGGTACTGGGTGTCGCTGCTGGTCGGGACGGTACTGGGCCAGGGCCTGGTGTTCTTCCTGATGTGGACCAGCTTCTACTCGATCGTCGCGCTGTGCCCCTACTGCATGGTCGTGTGGACCATCATGTGGCCGCTCCTGTGGTACCAGATCGTGCGCGGCGTGCGGTCGGGAGACCTGCGCGTGGCCGCCGGGCTGCGGGACGCGATCGTGGGCAACCAGCACGTCATCCTGGTGATCGGCTACGTGGCCGCCGTGGCGTGGCTGCTGCTCGCCGTGGGCGGACCGCTCGTCGACTCGTTCTGACCTGCCGCTGACGTGCCCCGGCTCGATCCGCCCCCGGACGAGTACTTCGCGCTGCGCACCTTCCGTGCCGACGGTTCCGGCGTGACGACGCCGGTGTGGCTCGCCCCGCACGCGGGCCGGCTGTACGGGTACACCCCGGCCCGGTCCTGGAAGGTCCGCCGGATCCGGCGCGACCCGCGGGTGCAGGTCGCGCCGTCCGACGTCCACGGGGAGCCGCACGGGCCGTGGCACGCGGGGACGGCCCGCGTGCTGCCCTCGGCCGACCTGCGCACCGCGCGGCGCGCGATGGCCGCGAAGTACGGGCTGCGGTTCCGCTGGTTCACGCTCGTGCTGCTGCTCGGCCGTCCCCGCAGGCACGGCGGGCCCGCGGTCGGGATCGAGATCGAGATCGTGCGGGACGGTGCGGGCGCCGCATAGCGCCGCACCGCGGGCTCAGGGACGCAGCGCCTCGCGCAGCGCCCGCCCCTCGCTGCCCGACGGCGGCGCGTAGCCCAGCAGCGCCGAGATCGTCGGCGCCACGTCGACGTGCCGCGGGTCGTGCGGGTGCACGCCGGGCCGTACACCGGCACCGGCCAGGACCAGCGGCACGTGCAGCTCCGTGGTCGCGCCGTGCCGACCCGCCGCGTCGGCCGGGGTCGCGCCGAACGACCAGCCGGGCTCCGGCTCCACGACCAGGTCGCCGTAGCCCGGGCTCATGCGCAGGCGGCGCTGGTCGGCCTCGTCGAGGACGTCCCGCACCTGCGGCAGCCCGCGCAGCGCCCGCTCCAGCCGGCGGACGGCGGCCGGGTCGCCGGCGCGCTCCCCGATGATCCGCACGTCCGCGACGCCGCCCACGACGATCACCACGTCGGTGCCGGGTGCCGGCGTCTGCCCGCTGGTGAGGATCTGCGGGGTGAAGCCGGCCGCCTCGATCGCGGCGAGACCCTCGGCGCCGAAGCCCTTGTCGAACGTGGTCATGCCGTGGTCGCCGGTGAGGACGAACGCGGTGTCGCCGTAGACCCCCGCGTCCTTGGTGGCCTGCACGATCCGGCCGAGCTGCCGGTCGATGTCCGTCAGGGCGGCGGGGATGCGCGGGTCGGCGTCGCCGCCGTCGTGCCCGATCGCGTCCAGCACGTCGCAGTAGACGGCGACCAGGTCCGGCACGCCGTCCGTCGTCACCTGCTGCCCGCCCGAGTCGACGGGCTCGCCGCGCAGCACGGCGACGGCGTCGTCGGTGCGGCGGGAGCAGTCGCCGCCGGGCTGCGTGTAGAGGCCGTCGGGGTCGCCGAAGGTGACGCCGTAGTTCTGCAGGATGAACCACTGGGCGGAGAACACGGTGCCGCCCTGCTCCCGGATCGACTGGGCGATCGTCGGTACCGCCAGGTCGCGCTGCTGACCCCGGGCCGTGCCGGTCGCGGTGTCGAACCAGTAGGCCGTGTTGCGGTGCGTGGCGGGCCACGCGCCCGTGGCCACCGACGACCACGACGGGTTGGTGATCGAGGTCATCACGCCCGTGGACGTGGTGACGCTGCCCCGGCGCAGGAGGCGCTGGAGGTTCGGCATCTCCGCGGCTGAGGAGTGAGCCTGCGAGCCCCGCAGAGCCGCGGCATCGGGTTCCGCGGCGCCGGAGCGGACCAGGTCGAGGTACTCGACGTCGAAGCCGTCCAGGGCCATCAGGACGACGTGGTCGGCCCGGCCGTGGGCCGGTGCGGTGCTGCTCCGGGTGCTCTGGCCGTCGGTGCTCGCGGCGGGTGGCGTGGCCGCCGCGGTGGTCGAGGCCGTCCACACGACGGCCGCGGCGATGCTGGCGGCGAGGGTCTTTCGCAACGAGGGCATCATGCGGGCCATTCGAGCACCCGGGCGGAGAACTGCGGGGGAGGCGGGGGCGAATGTCGGGTGAACCCTCGTACCTGTGGACAACCGAGGCCGGTGGCCGTCGCGGTCGGTAGACTCGCAGCCGTGACAATGCCCGACGCACCCGAGCGCACCACGTCCCCGGACGAGCCCCGTTTCCGCTACACCCCGGCCCTCGCGCAGCAGATCGAGCTGCGCTGGCAGGACATCTGGGAGGAGCGCGGCACGTTCCACGCGGCGAACCCGCAGGGGCGACTTACGGGGCCGGGCGGCAGCCCGGCGCAGGGCGACCCGTACTTCATCATGGACATGTTCCCGTACCCGTCAGGTGCGGGCCTGCACGTGGGTCACCCGCTGGGCTACATCGCCACCGACGTGACCGGCCGGTTCCGCCGCATGCGCGGTGACAACGTGCTGCACGCGCTGGGCTACGACGCGTTCGGCCTGCCCGCGGAGCAGTACGCGGTCCAGACCGGGCAGCACCCGCGCGTCACCACCGAGGCCAACATCGGCAACATGCGGCGCCAGCTGCGCCGCCTCGGCCTGGGCCACGACCCGCGCCGTACGTTCGCGACCATCGACCCCGGGTACGTCCGGTGGACGCAGTGGATCTTCCTGCAGATCTTCGAGTCGTGGTACGACGCCGAGGCCGAGCGCCCCGGCCCGTCCGCCGGCTCGGGCCGTGCCCGGCCCATCTCGGAGCTGCGCGCGGAGCTGGCCGCGGGCACGCGCCCGGTCCCGGGGCACGACGGCGACAACACCGGTGGCGCGATCTGGTCCGCCCTCAGTGAGCTGGAGCAGCGCGACGTCATCGACGGCCAGCGCCTCGCGTACGTCGACTCCTCGCCGGTCAACTGGTGCCCCGGCCTGGGCACCGTGCTCGCGAACGAGGAGGTCACCGCCGACGGTCGGTCCGAGCGCGGCAACTTCCCGGTGTTCCAGCGCAGCCTGCGGCAGTGGAAGATGCGCATCACCGCCTACGCGGACCGGCTGGCGGACGACCTGGACCTGATCGACTGGCCCGAGAAGGTCAAGTCCATGCAGCGCAACTGGATCGGCCGGTCGGTGGGCGCCAACGTGCGGTTCGACGTGGTCGGCACCGCCGAGGGCGACCCGGCCGGTGCGGCGGGCACGCTGGAGGTCTTCACGACCCGCCCCGACACGCTGTTCGGCGCCACCTTCATGGTCGTGGCCCCGGAGCACGCGCTGCTCGACGAGGTGTCCGCGGCCTGGCCCGACGGCACGCGCTCCGCGTGGACCGGCGGGTACGACACCCCGGTCGAGGCCGTCGCCGCCTACCGGCGCGAGGCCGCCGCGAAGACCGCCGTCGAGCGTCAGGCCGACGCCGGCAAGAAGACCGGCGTGTTCACCGGCCACCTCGCCGTCAACCCCGTCAACGGCACGCAGATCCCGGTGTTCACCGCGGACTACGTGCTCATGGGCTACGGCACGGGCGCCATCATGGCCGTGCCCGGCGGCGACGAGCGCGACTTCGCGTTCGCCGAGGCCTACGACCTGCCGGTGATCCACACGGTCGAGCCGGAAGGCGGCCTGCCGGAGGACCACACCGGCGCGTACGCGGGCGACGGCGTCGCCGTGCGGTCCTCGAACGACGAGATCTCGCTCGACGGCCTGGGGGTCGCCGAGGCCAAGGCGACGATCATCGCCTGGCTGGAGAGCAAGAACATCGGCGAGGGCACCACCACCTACCGCCTCAACGACTGGCTGTTCAGCCGCCAGCGCTACTGGGGCGAGCCGTTCCCGGTGGTCTGGGACGAGGACGACCGCCCGGTCGCGATCCCGGACGCGATGCTCCCCGTCGACCTGCCGGACGTGCCCGACTACGCGCCGCGCACCTTCGACCCCGACGACGCGAGCTCCGAGCCCGAGGCGCCGCTGGGCCGCAACGACGACTGGGTGCACGTCACCCTCGACCTGGGCGACGGGCCCAGGACATACCGCCGCGACACCAACACGATGCCCAACTGGGCCGGCTCGTGCTGGTACTACCTGCGCTACCTCGACCCGGCCGAGACCACGGCGGCTGCGCTCCCGGAGCTGGAGCAGTACTGGCTGGGGCCGCGGCACAACCCGACGTCCGGCCCGGCCGGCGGCGTCGACCTGTACGTCGGCGGCGTGGAGCACGCGGTGCTGCACCTGCTGTACGCGCGGTTCTGGCACAAGGTGCTGTTCGACCTGGGCCACGTCACCGCGCTGGAGCCGTTCGGCAAGCTCTTCAACCAGGGCTACATCCAGGCGTACGCCTACACCGACTCGCGCGGCCAGTACGTGCCGGCCGCGGAGGTCGAGGGCGACGAGCAGTCCGGTTTCACGTGGCAGGGCCAGCCCGTCAACCGCGAGTACGGCAAGATGGGCAAGTCGCTGAAGAACGTCGTGACGCCCGACGAGATGTACGAGCAGTACGGCGCCGACACGTTCCGCGTCTACGAGATGTCGATGGGGCCCCTCGACCTGTCGCGCCCGTGGGAGACCCGCGCCGTGGTGGGGTCGCAGCGGTTCCTGCAGCGGCTGTGGCGCAACGTCGTCTCGGAGGAGACCGGTGAGCTCACCGTGACCGACGACGAGCCCGACACCGCCACCCTGCGGGCCGTGCACCGCACCATCGCCGACGTCCGCGCCGAGATGGAGAACATGCGGCCGAACACGGCGATCGCCAAGCTCATCACGCTCAACAACCACCTCACCGGCCTGCCCGCCGTGCCGCGTGCGGCGGTGGAGCCGCTGGTCCTGATGACGGCGCCGATCGCGCCGCACATCGCGGAGGAGCTGTGGTCGCGGCTCGGGCACGAGGAGTCGCTGGCGCACGAGCCGTTCCCCGAGGCCGACGAGCAGTACCTCGTCCAGGACACGGTGACCTGCGTGGTCCAGGTCCAGGGCAAGGTCCGCGCCCGCCTGGAGGTCGCCCCCGACATCTCGTCGGAGGACCTGGAGGCGGCCGCCCTGACCGAGCCGAACGTGGTCAAGTTCCTGGACGGCCGCGGCGTGCGCAAGGTCATCGTCCGGGCCCCCAACCTGGTCAACATCGTCCCGGCCTGACCCACCTCGCTGAGTGCTGGATCTTCGCCCTCTTCTGTGTGTCAGAAGGGCGAAGATCCAGCACTCAACGAGGGTCAGCGCTTGCGGGTGCCGAAGAGGGAGCGGGTCAGCTCGCGGACCAGGACCGTGCCCGCCGTCTTGGCCAGCGACGTCACCACGCGGTTGCGGTCGCGCGCGGACTGCTCCTTGTGCCGGGCCTCCGCGCGCTCACGGGTCGCGGCCTCCTTCTCCAGCCGGGCGCGCTCCTTGGCCAGCTCCCGCTCCTCCTGCGCCGCGGTGGCCGACCCTGCCGCGGCCTCCTGCGCCGCCGCCTGCTCCTGTGCCCTGGCCTGGAGCAGCTCGAACGCCGACTCCGCGTCGACCGGCGTGCCGTACTTCGCCTGACCGGCGGACGCGGCCACCACACGGTCGATCTCCGCGTCGCCCGCCGGGTCCATCGAGGCCTGCGGCGCGCGCACCCGCGTCCACGCGACCGGCGACGGCGCGCCCTTCTCGGTGAGCACCGTGACCACCGCCTCGCCGGTACCGAGCTCCTGCAGCAGGCGCTCCAGGTCGTACGGCGACGTCGGGAACGTGCGCGCGGCGGCGCGGAGCGCGGTGGCGTCGTCGGGGGTGAAGGCGCGCAGCGCGTGCTGTACCCGGTTGCCGAGCTGGGCCAGCACGTCGGCGGGCACGTCCTTGGGTGACTGCGTCACGAAGAAGACGCCCACGCCCTTGGAACGGATCAGCCGGACCGTCTGGACTACCTGCTGCAGGAAGTCCTTGGACGCGTCCGCGAACAGCAGGTGCGCCTCGTCGAAGAAGAAGACGAGCTTGGGCTTGTCGGCGTCGCCCACCTCGGGCAGGTCCTGGAAGAGGTCGGCGAGCAGCCACATGAGGAATGTCGAGAAGAGCTGCGGGCGGTCCTGGACGGCGGGCAGCTCCAGCACGTTGAGCACACCGAGGTCGCCCCTGGTCGCGATGAGGTCCGACGTCGTGAACGCGGGCTCACCGAAGAACACGTCGGCGCCCTGCCCCTCCAGGCCGACGATCTCGCGCAGGATCACCCCGGCCGTGGCCGCGGAGACGCCGCCGATCCCCTTGAGCTCGTCCTTGCCCTCGTCGGAGGTCAGGTGGGCGATCACCGACTGCAGGTCCTTGAGGTCCAGCAGCGCCAGACCCTTCTTGTCGGCCCAGTGGAAGATCAGGGTGAGGCTCGACTCCTGCGTCTCGTTCAGGCCGAGCACCTTCGACATGAGGATCGGCCCGAAGTCCGTGACGGTCGTCCGGATCGGGACGCCCTTGCCGATCCCGCCCAGCGAGTAGAACTCGACCGGGTACCGCGTCGGCGTCCAGTCCTGCCCGATGCTCGCCGCGCGCTCCGCGATCTTCGGGTTGTCCGCCCCGGGGAGCGCGAGGCCGGACAGGTCGCCCTTGATGTCCGCGAGGAAGACGGGCACGCCGGCCAGCGACAGACCCTCCGCCATGCCCTGCAGGGTCTTCGTCTTGCCCGTTCCCGTGGCGCCGGCCACCAGGCCGTGGCGGTTCAGCATCGAGAGCGCGAAACCGACCTGGACCTGCGGGTTCGGGGTCGCTTCGCCGCCCGGGGTGCCCTCCAGGAGCGCGCCGAGGGGAAGGGTGGCCCCGGCCGCGTAGCCGGCCGCCACCTCGGCGGCGTAGCCCTCTGGTGCCGCGGCACCGTCGGACGCCGCACCCGGCCCGGTGTCCGGAGTACCCGGCCCCGACGCGGACGCACCCTCGGCCGCCCGCTCCGCCTCCTCGAGGGCCTTCTGGGCCGCGGCGGCGGCCTCGCGCAGCTTCGCGAGCTCTGGCGTCGATGCATCGGACATGTCTCGGATGCTAGGTCGGGCTCCGGCGCTGCGCGCGGGGAGGATCCCGCACGTTTACCGGTCGGGTTCCCCGCGCGGATAGAGTGTCGCGGTCATGCGCACCCGACGTCGTCCTTCCCGCCCGGCACCCCAGGAGGTGCGGGTCGTCACCGACTCGACCGCCTGCCTGCCCGCCGGTCTGCCGGGCGGCCCGGTCGTGGTACCGCTGCGCGTGCTCGTCGGCGACGACGTCTACGCGGAGGGCGAGGACATCACGCCCGAGCGCCTGGTGGAACTGGTCGCGGACGGGGAGCACGTGACGACGTCGCAGCCGCCGCCGGAGGCGTTCGCCGCCGTCTATCGCGGCCTGGCCGACGAGGGGGCCCGGTCCATCGTGTCGGTGCACCTGTCGGGCGCCCTGTCCGGCACGGTGGGGTCGGCGGGCACCGCGGCCGCCCGCTCGCCCCTGCAGGTGCGGGCCGTGGACTCACGGACCGGCGCCGCAGGACTCGGCTTCGCGGCCCGCGCGGCGGCCGAGTGCGCCGTGGCCGGGGCGGACGCGGCCCACGTCGCCGCCCGCGCCATCGAGGTCGCCGGGACGGCGAACGCGGTGTTCGTGGTCGACACCCTGGAGCACCTGCGCCGCGGCGGCCGGCTGTCCGGCCCCGCCGCGGCGCTCGGTACCGTCCTGGGCGTCAAGCCCATCCTGCGGCTGTCCGACGGCGCGGTCGAGCTCTCCCAGCGCGTGCGCACCCGTGCCGCCGGTGCCGAGCGCCTCCTGGAGCTGGCCGCCGGGTTCGTCGCCGAGGCGCGGCGGCCCGTCGTCGCCGTGCACCACTTCGGCGCGCACGACCGTGCCCTCGCCCTCGCCGGCCGCCTCCACACGCGCACGCGGGCGGACGTCGAGGTCACGCCCCTGAGCGCCGTCCTGGGTGTGCACGTCGGCCCGGGCACGCTCGCCGTCGTCGTCGCGGACCTGGGTGACCACGTGCACTGACGGGTGCCCTCCGTCAGAGTGCCAGGACCTCCCGCAGGCGTGCCGCGAACTCCGCCGGCTTGTCGGCCGGCTGGCCGTACTCGCCGCCGCTGAACCCGCCGTGCCCGCCCGGGAAGGCCACCGGCTCCGTGCCGAGCAGCCCCGCCGCGGCGTGGGCCGCCCGGCCCGTCATCTGTTCACCGGTGTCGGCCCCCACCGCGACCAGGACGCGCGGCGCGCCGGCGCGGATGGTCTCGTAGCGGGGCTCGTACGGGGGCAGGACCAGCATGTTCACGCCGAACATCAGGTCGTCGCGGGAACCGTCGTCGGTGGTCGGCAGACCGAACATCGCCGGGTCCGGGTCGGGCTGCTCGACGTACGACGCCGTCAGCTCACCCTCGACCATGACCAGCGCGATGAACTTGGCCATCGCGGCGCCGAAGCCCTTCGCCTGGTAGGTGTCGTGGATGTCGGCCATGGCGGCGACGACGGCCTCGCGGTCGGGGAGCACCGAGGCCAGCGGCGGTTCGTGCGCGACGACGGTCCGCACGTCGCCCGGGTGGGCCGCGGCCAGCTCCAGCGCGACCACGGCGCCACCGCTGGAGGCGAACAGGTCGACCGGTCCGCCGCCGACCGCCTCGATGACCCGGTGCACGTCGTCCGCGTGGACGGTGACGTCCGGGTCCTGGCCTGGTTCCCGCGTGCTGCGCTCGACCCCGCGCGGGTCGTAGGTCACGACGGTCCGGTCGGTGAAGTGGCCCGCGAGCGTCGTGAAGCCTTCCGCGCCCATCGGCAGCCCGATCAGGAGGAGCGGCGGCTCGTTCGTCGGCGTGGCGGGCTCGCGGACGTCGTAGGTCAGGACGGCGCCCGGCACGTCGAGGGTGAGGGTCTTCTTGTCGGTCATCGTGCTCGCTCCCGTGTTCTTCGCTGCCGATCCCGTCGGCGTCTTCGCGGCCGGCGCGGTCCGCCGGCCCGAGGCGCACGGCCCGGTCCGGGTTCGCGCGCTCTGTGCCAGGTTCGACGGCGGCACCCCGCGGAACTCATCGGTGCGCGCCCGACGAAGTTCGCGGGCCGGGCGCCGAGACCCTCCGAACGGCCACGGGCGGGCGGGAGGCCGACCACAGGGGCCGCCCGCGGGGGTTCGTGCACAGGCCGCCTGCCGACGCGGTCCGGGCGGTGCGGCTCGCGCCTAGCGTCCTGAGCCATGGAACCAGAGACCGCGCACCGACGACCGCCCGACACGTGGCCCTTCAGTCCTGTGCCCGGCGCCGGGACTCTGCTCGGCCCCGGGACCGTGCTCGAGGCCGGGCTTGTGCCTGCGCCTGGGGTTGATCGTGTGCCGGTGCCCGGGAACGGACCTGTGCCCGGGGGCGGGCAGGAGCACGTACGCCGGGCTGACCTGCCGCGGCCGGACGACGACGCGAGCCGAGCGTCCGACCGCGTGGGTGGCGACGCGGACGAGCTGGTCACGCGCCTGCGTGCCCGCCGCTCCGCAACGGGCGTGGCGGCGGCCTACGCCGCGGCGCACGGGCACCCCGCCGACCCCCGCGCCGAGCAGGGCGCGCGCCGCTGGGCGCTGACGGGTACGACGGCGGTGGTCGCCGTGGTGGCGGTGCTCCTGCTCGGCCTGGGCGTCGCCACGCTCTCGTTCCGTGGTGACGGCGTGGTGCCTCTCGCGTCCGCGTCCGCCGGCACCTCCTCCGGTTCCGGCGTTCAGACCGGTCCGGACACCGGCGCCGGGTTGCCGAGCCCGCTCGAGAGCGAGCCCGGCTCCAGCACGCCCGGCTCCAGCACGCCCGGCTCCAGCACGCCCGGCGCGAGCGCGCCCGCCGGCGGTCTGCTCGTCCACGTGGTCGGTGCCGTACGGAAGCCGGGTCTGGTCACGGTGCCCGACGGCGCCCGCGTGGCCGACGCCCTGCGGGCCGCCGGTGGCGCCACGGACAAGGCCGACCTGACCGCCGTGAACCTGGCCCGCACGGTGGTCGACGGCGAGCAGCTCGTCGTCCCCCGGCCGGGAGAGACGGCCCCTGGCCCCGCTCCGACGGCCGGGGTCGCACCAGGCGCGGCGGGTACGGGCGGGGGCTCCGGGGCCGGGCCGACGGTCGACATCAACACGGCAGACGCGCTGGCGCTGGATGCGCTGCCGGGCGTCGGGCCGTCGATCGCGCAGGCGATCGTCGAGTGGCGCGAGACCAACGGACCCTTCGCCGACGTGGACGAGCTCGAGGACGTGCCGGGCATCGGCCCGGCGACGCTGGACGAGCTGCGCGACAGTGCCCGGGTCGGACCGTGACCGACCTGCGGCTCGCCCCCGCGGCGCTGGCCGCCTGGGGAGCAGCGTGGCTGCTGACGGGGCCGGGGTCCGCGCAGAGCGGACCGGTGACCTGGTGGGTCGCGGCCGTGGTCGCGCTGGCCTGCCTCGTGACGGTCGCGGTGGCCGCGCGACGTCGCGCCGTCCGGCCCCGTCCCGGCGTCCGGCCCCGTCTCGGCGTCCGGCCCCGTCTCGCCCCGACGGTCCTCGCGCACGGCGCACTGGTCAGCGCCTGCGTCCTGGCGGTCACGCTGTCGGCCCACGTCCAGCTCTCCGGCAGGTCCCCGGTCGCCGACCTCGCCGAGCAGCGCGTGACGGTGACGCTCAGCGGCGTCGTCGTCTCGGAGCCCGAGCCGTTCTCGTTCGGTCCCGGGGGATCGAGACCCGAGGGAACCGGTGCCGGCGAGGCGGGTCCGGGCACCGAGCCCGCCTCCGCACCGGGCCGGTACCGCTGGGTGCTCGCGGCCCGCTCGGTCGACGCCCGGGCCGTCAGTACGGCGGCCGGCGCGCACGTCCAGGTCCTCTCGGGCACCGCACCGCGATACGGGGCCACGGTCACCGTCTCGGGCACCCTGCGTGCCGCCGACCCCGGCGCCCCGGACGCCGCACGCCTGACCGCGGACGGCGCGCACGAGATCCGCGCCCCGCCGTCGTTCCTCGCCCTGCTCGACACCCATCGCACGGCCCTCCTCGCCGTCACCGACCCACTGGCCCCGCAGGCACGCGGGCTCGTGCCCGGTGCGGCGATCGGCGACACCACCCGGCTGCCGGCCGACCTCGCCGACGAGATGCGGGTGTCCGGGCTGAGTCATGTGACGGCGGTCTCGGGAGGCCACTTCGCCGTGGTCGTCGCCGTCCTGACCCTGCTCTGCTCGGCCGCACGGCTGCCCCGGTCGGCCCGGGTGGCTCTCGTCGCGCTCGCGGCGCTCACGTTCGTGCTGCTGGTGCGCCCGGAGCCCGCGGTGCTCCGGGCAGCGGTCATGGCGGCGTTCGCCCTGGCAGGCGTGGCCGCCGGACGGCCCGCGCAGTCGGCACCGGCGCTCGCCGCATCGGTGGTGGGGCTGCTGGTCGTCGATCCGTGGCTGGCGCGTTCCTTCGGGTTCGCGCTCTCCGCGGCGGCGACCGCGGGACTCGTGCTGCTCGCCGCACCGCTGGCCGCGCGGCTCGCCCCCTGGACGGGGGAGGTCCTGGCGTTCGCGCTGGCCGTCCCGCTGGCCGCCCAGGCCGCGTGCGGCCCCGTGCTCGTGCTGCTCGATCCGTCCGTCTCCACGGTGTCCGTGGCAGCGAACGCGCTGGCCGCGCCCGCGGTGGTGCCGGCCACCGTGCTGGGGCTGGTCGCGACGGTGCTCGCACCCTGGGTGCCCGTGCTCGCCGGGGCGGTCGCCTGGCTGGCGGGCTGCGCCACCTGGTGGATCGCCACGGTCGCCCACGTGTGCGCCACGCTGCCGGGCGCGACCGTGCCGTGGCTCGGCGGGCCACCCGGTGCGCTGCTGCTCGCGGGGGTCACGGGCCTCGTGCTCTGGGCGGCGCTGCGCGGTGCTCCCCGCCCGGGCTGGCCGGAGGCGTGGCGGGCGGCGGTCCGTTCCGGCCTGCGCGCGGCGCTCGGCCTGCGGCGGCGCGGGACGCAGCCCGTCCGCCCGCACGAGCTGCTCGTGGCGGGCCGCCGGGCCGGACCGGGTCGCCTCGCCGCACTCCTGGCGGCGGCCGCGGTGGTGGTCCTGGTCGTCACGACGGCCGTCCCGCGCCTGGTCGGCCGCGCAGAGGTGCCGGAGGACTGGCAGGTCGCGGCGTGCGACGTCGGGCAGGGCGACGCGCTGGCCCTGCGCACGGGTCCGGCGTCGGCCGTGGTGGTGGACGTCGGGCCGGCAGGATCCGCGGCGGGGCGCTGCCTCGACCGGCTCGGCGTCACGCGGGTGGATCTCCTGGTGCTCAGCCACTTCCATGCCGACCACGTGGGTGGCCTCGGCCCGGTGCTGGCCGGCCGGGAGGTGACGGCGGCCCTCGTGTCCCCCGTGGCAGAGCCCGCGGCGGGTGCCGCGGCCACGACGGCGGCGCTGGCGGCCGCGGGCGTGCCCGTGCGGCCCGCCCGGACCGGGGACCAGGGCGTGGCGGGCACCCTCGCGTGGCGGGTGCCGCTGGCCGGCGCGGGCGAGGGCGCGAACGACTCGAGCGTCGTGCTCGCCGCGCGCACCGCGGGCCTGGACGTGGTGCTGCTCGGTGACCTGGAGGACGCGGGCCAGGACGCGCTCGTCCCGCTGGTCGGTCCGGCCGACGTCGTCAAGGTCGCCCACCACGGCTCGGCGGTGCAGTCGGCCGAGCTGGCTCGTCGGCTGCGTCCTGCGGTCGCGCTCGTCTCGTCCGGCCGCGACAACGACTACGGTCACCCGACGGACGAGGCGCTCGATCTGTACGCGGGCCTCGGGGCGGCGGTGGTCCGGACCGACGAGTGCGGCACGGTGGCGCTGGTCGTGCGCGGCGGGGAGGTGGGCCTGGCAGGCTGCTGACCGGCGGAGACCCCGCAACACGCCACGTCTCGCGAAACGTTGCGGATCCTGTCAGCGCGCCTACCGTGGGTGACGTCGGAGCGAGACCTTCGGCATCACGTGAGGGGGCTTCGTGATCGATATCAAGTCAACCGCCCGGCGGCACCGCCGGGCCATCGCGGTCGTCGCGGCGGCCGCCCTGCTCGTACCGGTGGCGGCGCTCAGCGCCGTCGGGCAGGACCAGGCGGCGGTGGTGCTCCAGCAGCGGCAGGAGCTGCTGGCACAGTCCGTGGTCACCGACGTCTCCGAGGCCGAGCAGGTCGTCCGCGTGGACGTCGCCCGGGACCCTGAGGCGGCAGACGCCTGGCTCGACGAGTCGGCGGACCTGCTGGACGGCTGGACGGTCGTCGTGGCGGGCACGGACGCGCCGTCGGGCGAGGACCGCGCGCAGGGCGACGCCGAGGCCATGGCGGGCGATCCGCCGTCCGGCGCGGGGGCGTGCCCCGAGGTTCCCGGCGGGCCACGCTCGCCGGAGGGTGCCACCACCCCGTACCTGGGCTGCGGCCCCGCGACGTCCGTCCAGGCGACCGGCGCGCAGCAGCGGTCGGGAGGGCAGCAGAGCCTGGACGAGCAGCAGGCCACCGGCGCCCAGCAGGCGACGACCGGGCAGACGATCACCCAGGGACCGCCCCGCGCCACGCTGGCCCGGGCCGTCGACGAGGTGCTGGCCGCCTACCTCCCCGGCGCCGACCTGGCGCCCACCACGGTGCACCTGGACCACGGCGCGGCGACCGTCGACGTCGCGCCAGGGTTCGAGGAGGCGATGTCGGACGCCGGGGTGTACCCCGGCGACGTCTGGCAGGCGCTCCTGTTCACCGCGCACAGCAACGGTGCGCTCGACTCCGTGACGTTCACGGTCGACGGAGACTGCCTCGCCTTCGCCTACGCGACCGGGGGCGACATGTGCGCCCCGACCGACCTGCCCATCGAGCTGGGATGAGAGGGGGAACGACCGTGCGCAGGACGACCAGCGCGATGCTCCGGCGGGTCCTGACGGGGTCCGTCGCAGCGGTGCTCGTGACGGGCGGGCTCCTCGCCGTGGCCCCGGCGGCGTCGGCGGACGTCACCTACGTGCCCGAGAAGTGGAACGGCAAGGTGGTCTACCTCTCCCAGGCGTGCCACGACCGTGGGGACACGGTGTGCCACGACAACACGGGCTGCTCCGGGTTCAGCGAGAACCGCAACTCCTACCTCCTGGCGATGTCGACCATCCGTGAGACCGGGACCTCGCACCCCAACCTCCTGGAACGGGGCTACAAGGTGGTCCGCGGCGACGGGCTGACCCGCCAGAACATCGACAGCTCGAACCGCGTGGGGGCCGACGTGCACGTGCCCCTGCACTCGAACGCGATCTCGAAGGCGTGCGAGAGCGGGTTCTCCGCGTCCCGGTACGGCACGCACGCGATGTACGTGTCGACCGCGGGGCGGGAGTGCTCCCAGAAGCTGCTGTCGGCCGTCGGTCCGAGCAGCCCGGGCACGAACGACGCCCGGCAGTACCGCACCGACCTCGGCGAGCTCAACCAGACGAATGCCGTGGCCTGCTACCTGGAGCAGGAGTTCCACGTGTGGAACCGGGGGGTCTACTGGATGTGGAACCGTGACGCCTGGAGCTGGCGGATAGCAGCCGGCATCGACGCTTACCTGGGTTACCCGTGAGACGCGCACGGCTGCTCGTCCCGGTCGTCGTCGTGCTGCTCGCGCTCGCAGCGTGCACACCGGTGCAGGAGGACCCGCCCGGCGCCCGCAGCACCCCGGGTGCCACCAGCGCCGACGGCGGTGCGTCGTCGGACCCCACGGAGGGAGCGGGGGAGGGCACGCAGGACGGCGCCTCCGGCGAGCCGGCCCTCTCCGTGGAGCCGGCCGGCAACGCGTGGGTGGTCAGCGGCACCGGCTTCACCGGCGGCAACCAGTACCTGGTCCAGTGCACGGGCGGGACGGCGCCGGGGGCGAAGGCCCTCGACGCGTGCGACATGTCGACACGCGAGCAGGTCGTCGCGGACGAGCAGGGCCGGATCGCGGCGACCCGGCAGGCCCGGGCCTTCGTCCAGGTGGGCTCCGTGAGGGAGGTGGACTGCACCGAGGACCCGTGCACGCTGGCCGTCGCCGACCTGTCGGACCGGGTGCTCGCATCGGCCCCGGCCCCGCTGCCCGGGGACGCCGAGACGCCCGCCGCCCCGGTGCTGGAGCTGTCCGAGCAGGACCTGCAGGCGGACCGGGGCGCCGTCACGGTGACGGGAACCGGGTATCCCGCCGGTGCGGTGGTCCGCCTGGCGCAGTGCGCCACGACGTCGGACGGCGCCGTGGACACCGAGAACTGCCTCTACGACGACGGCCGCCGCGTGATCGCGGACCGCTCCGGGTCCGTGGTGACCAGGCTGCCCGTCGAGCGGCGCATCGAGCTGGTCGGTGGTGGCACGGCGGACTGCCGGCAGGCCGGGGCCTGCGTGGTCGCCAACGCCCGGACCGACGGCGCACGCATGGCGGTCACCGACCTGCTCTGGGAGTGAGTTCTCCGGGATGAGTGTGGGTGGCGCGTGGCAGGCTGTGTCCGTGCCTCCAGCGACCAAGCGACGTACCGCCACACCACCCGCCGGCCGCAGCTGGGACGAGCCGACCCTCGCGCCGGTCGTGCTCGTCCGCGGCGCCGAGCCGCTGCTGACCGAGCGCGCGGTGGACGGTGTGCTGCGACTCGCCCGGGAACGGGACCCGGAGGTGGAGAAGGTCGAGCTGGAGGGCGCCACGTACGGCGCCGGACAGCTCGTGGTCGCGGCCAGCCCGTCGTTGTTCGGCGAGGCCAAGGTCGTGGTGGTCCGGTCGGCGGAGGCCGGCACGGAGGAGCTGATGACCGACCTCATCGCCTACGTCGGGGCGCCGGACCAGGAGACCGTCGTCGTGGTGGTGCACGGCGGTGGGCAGCGCGGCAAGAAGATGCTCGACACGATCACGAAGTCGGGTGCGCCGGTGATGGTGTGCGAGCCGGTGGCGAAGGACGCCGAGAAGGCGTCGTTCGTGGCGGGGGAGTTCAAGGCCGCCCGCCGTCGGATCGACGCCGAGGCCGTGCGGGCCCTGGTCGACGCGCTCGGCAACGACCTGCGCGAGCTCGCGTCCGCCTGCTCTCAGCTCATCGCTGACACGACCGGCACCGTCACCGCCGGCACGGTGGACCGGTACTACGGGGGCCGTGTGGAGGCCACGGGCTTCCGGGTCGCCGACGCGGCCGTCGCGGGTGACGCGGGCTCCGCCGTCGCGCTCCTGCGGCACGCCCTCGACACGGGGCTGGACCCGGTGCCGATCGTCGCGGCCCTGGCGCTCCGGCTGCGCAACCTCGCCAAGGTCGCCTCGATGCGCGGTGGCGGGCTCTCGGCCAAGGATCTGGGCATGGCGCCGTGGCAGGTCGACCGCGCGCGCAAGGACCTGCGCGCCTGGACACCCGAGGGGCTCGCGGCGGCGATCTCCGCGGTCGCGCAGGCCGACGCCGACGTCAAGGGCGAGGCCCGGGACGCGGTGTTCGCCGTGGAACGGGCGGTCATGACCATCGCCCGCTCCCGCCGAGCCTGACGCTGCTCCGCCGAGCCTGACGTTGCTCCGCCGAGCCTGACGTTGCTCCGCCGAGCCTGACGCTGCTCCCGTCGCACCAGCACCCCGGAAGCGCCGGACGGCCCCGCGGCAAGGTGCGCTTCTACCCAGTCATCGGGCCCAGAAATCACGTGGATTCTGGGCCCGATGACTGGGTAGAAGCGCACTTCGTCCGGGGTGGGCGGTCAGCGGCGGCACACCGCCGCACACCGCCGCACACCGCCCGCGCTTCAGGGCAAACGAATGACGCCGCCCACCCCGAGGGGCGGACGGCGTCAGACGAAGTGGCTCAGAGAGCAGCGACCTGCTTCGCGATGGCCGACTTGCGGTTCGCGGCCTGGTTCGCGTGGATGACGCCCTTGGCGACAGCCTTGTCGAGCTTGCGCGACGCGACGGCAAGGGCGACCGTCGCGGTCTCCTTGTCGCCGGCGGCGATGGCCTCACGCACCTTGCGGACGTGGGTCTTCAGCTCCGACTTGACGGACTTGTTGCGCAGACGAGCCTTCTCGTTCGTCTTGATGCGCTTCATCTGGGACTTGATGTTTGCCACGAGTGGACTTCCTGGTGTGTTCGCCGGATGGCGAGCGGATAGGTCGTAGAGGGCGGTCGCAGATCCGGGACTGGGGTGGGGACCCGTGGAGAGGAGCTGCGACTGTGCCCGCCGACCTGGGCGGACACGCGACCTCCAAGATTACCAGAGGGTTGCGCCCTGTACCGAACGGCCGGCTGTGACGGCGGTGACGTCCGCGCGCGGCAGAAAAGCGGCGCCGACGAGTCGCCCTAGACTCCGCACCATGACTACCGCGACCCTGAGAGGCCGATTCCAGTGGACCGTGGTGGTCCCCCTGCTTGCCCTGGTGCTCCTGGTGGTGACCTGGAGCAACCACGAGCACCCGGTCGTCCTGGCGGTCATCGGGGCGGCGCTGGTCGGTGCGGTGCTCGCGGCGGTCCACCACGCGGAGGTGGTGGCGCACAAGGTCGGTGAGCCGTTCGGGTCGCTCATCCTCGCCGTCGCGGTGACCGTGATCGAGGTCGGGCTGATCCTCATGCTGATGAGCAGCGGGGGCGACGCGTCCAGCACCTACGCCCGGGACACCGTCTTCGCCGCCGTGATGATCACGTTCAACGGGATCGTGGGCCTGTCGCTGCTCGTCGGGGCGAGCAAGCACCGTCTGGTCAGCTTCAACGCGTCGGGCACCGGCTCGGCGCTCGCCACCGTGATCGCACTGGCCGGCGTGACCCTGGTGCTGCCCCGCTTCACCACCTCGGCCGAGGGTGGTGCGTACACGCCCTTCCAGCTCGGCTTCGCCGCGGTGGCGTCGCTGACGCTCTACGGGGCCTTCGTGTTCACGCAGACCGTGCGCCACCGCGACTTCTTCCTGCCGGTCACCAGCGACAAGTTCGGCCGCGTCACGGGCGTCATCCGGGACGAGGACGGCGACGACCACGCCGACCCGCCGTCGGCCCGGGAGGCCTGGATCAGTGTGGTGCTGCTGCTCGTCGCGCTGGTCTCCGTGGTGTTCCTGGCCAAGATGCTCTCGCCCACCATCGAGCACACGGTCGCCGCGGCTGGACTGCCCTACGGGGTGGTCGGCGTGGTCATCGCGTTCCTCGTGCTCGCGCCCGAGTCGATCGCCGCCGTGCGCAACGCCCTGCGCAACCGGGTCCAGACGAGCCTGAACCTCGCGTACGGCTCGGCGATGGCGTCGATCGGCCTGACCATCCCCAGCGTCGCCGTCGCGATGATCTGGATGGACGGGTCGCTCACGCTGGGCCTCGACCCGACGCAGATGGTGCTGCTCGCCGTCTCCGTTGTGGTGGCGATGCTGAGCATCGCGCCCGGCCGGGCCAAGACGCTCCAGGGCGTGGTGCACCTGGTGCTGCTGGCGGCGTTCCTGGTGGTCTCGATCCAGCCGTAGCCGCCCGGCCGCGGCGGCCACCGAGGCCGCGGCGGCCCGCCGGTCAGAGCGCCGCGACAACCCTGTCGAAGACCGCCTTGTCGAGGACGGCGCCCTCGCGCCGCACGGCGTCCGGGTGGATCCGGACCACCCGGTTCAGCCGCACCTCCGAGGGGCGGCCGGAGCGGTCCCACGCCCCGGTGCCGATGTCCATCCAGCGACGTCCGGCGCGGGCCTCCTGCTCGGCGTCGCGGTCGTGGTCCTGGCTGGTGAGCTGCAGCCCGAGCAGCCACGGGCCGTCGTTGCCCACCAGGAGCACGGGCCGGTCCTTGCCCTGGCTGTGATCCTCCTCATAGGGAACCCACGACCAGACCACCTCGCCGGGGTCCGGTTCGCCGTCGAGCTCGGGCCGGTAGACCGGGGTGACGGTGCCCACGTAGTCGCCGGGGTAGCCGTCGGTGTCGGGGAGGGTCCGGGTCGCCTGGCGCGTGGGCCGGGGCGCCGGTGCGGGCCGGTCACCGCCCGTGCGACGGTCGTTCTGGTCGAGTGCGGTGCGGGCCACGGCCTCGACGACGTCGCCGAGCAGCTTGAGCCACGGGTTCTGGGTCACGCAGGGCAGGGTAGCCCGACGTCGGCCCGCGGGCAGGCGGGGCGGCGCCGGGCGACCCGGGAGCGCGTCAGGTCAGGTCGAGCGCCCGGTCCATGTACTTGACGACCTCGTCGAAGACGTCCTGGTCGAGGATGTCGCCCTCGCGGCGCACGTCGTCCGGGTCGATCCGGATGACCCGGTTGATCCGCACCTCCGACTCGCGGCCGGAGGGGTCCCAGCGGCCCGTGCCGACATCCATCCAGATGCGGCCCGCCCGCGCCTCCTGCAGCGCGTCCCGGTCGTGGTCCTGGCTGGTGAGCTGGAGGCCGAGCAGCCACGGTCCGTCCTTGCCCACCAGCAGCACCGGCCGGTCCTTGCCCTGGCTGTGGTCCTCCTCGTAGGGGACCCACGTCCAGACGACCTCGCCCGGGTCGGGGTCGCCGTCCAGCTCGGGGTTGTAGAGGGGGTGGACGTCGCCCTCGTAGTCGCCGGGGTAGCTGTTGTCTGATGCGAAGGTCACGTCCGGAACCGTACCGGAACGGGTGAACTGCACATCAGCGACTTACCCGGCGCATTGCCGGGCGAACTCCGCGAGCTCGGCTGCCATGGGTGCCGGCTCCCAGCTGTGCATCGCGCCCGGCACCTCCTTCTCCGTGCCCTCGCGGACGCCGGCCACGATGCTCGCTGCGGCCACGGGCATCTCCGGGAAGGTCTCGGCCCCGTACATCGCGAGCACGGGCGCGGTCACCTCCAGCGTCCCGTCCTCCAGGGCCCGCTGCGCCCAGGCCAGCGACTGCGCGTCCGCGCGGTAGGCGGCGACCGTCCGGGCGAGGACGGGCCAGGCGGGCGACGCCTCCAGCCCGGCGAGCCATTCCGGCGGCATGTCCTTCATGTAGTGCCGCATGGCGTTCTCGTGGTCGCCGGCATCGAGCAGGCGCTCGATCTCGTCGGCCCATGCCCGGGTGGTCGCCGCGGGGTCGCCCAGAGGTGCCTCCCAGAGGGCCAGGCCGGTCACGGGCAGCCCCGCTGCGGCGGCCCGCAGGCTCACCGAGCAGCCGGACGAGTGCCCGACCAGCACGGCCTTCCCGCCCGCCACGTGGATCATCGCGGCCACGGCGGCCAGCTCGCGGTCGAGGTCGAGGCGGCCCTCGGCGGGGCTCTGGCCGCGCCCGAGCCGGTCGAACGTGACGGTGGTGAACCCGGCGTCGGCGACGCGCCGGGCCGTCTCGGCCGTGACGGGGTCGTCGGCCCGGTCCGGCCCGGCGCCCGTCACGAAGACGATCGCGGCCCCGGTCCCGCCGCGCAGGTCGTAGGCGACACGGTCGCCCTGGCTGGTGGTGGCGAAGTCGGTCATGCCACGTCCGACGACGACGCCCCGCCGAACTCATCGACGGCGGCCGGACATGGCGTCCGTCGACGCGTACCGAACGTAGGCTTCCTCGCCCCATGACCGCCGAGGCAGCGACCAGCCCTCCGGTCGACGGCGGTGGCCCCGAGGGCGGCGGGTGCGGGCCGCGAAATTGCGTCGACCGGGTCTTGCTCGTGGTGCCACGGTGGGGCCATGCGCCTGCACGACGACGAGGTCGTCTCCACCCCGGGACTCGTCCATCGCCTGGTCACCGAGCAGTTCCCGCGCTGGGCGCACCTGCCCGTGACGCCCGGGCCCGCCGGCGGCACCGACCACCACCTGTTCCGGCTCGGCGACGACCTGCTGGTCCGCATGCCCAAGATCGCCTGGGCCCAGGACCACGCCCTGGCCGACGCCCGCTGGCTCCCGCACCTGGCCGAGCACCTGCCCGTCGAGGTCCCGGCGCCCCGGGCGGTCGGCGAGCCCGGCGCGGGCTACTCGTTCCGCTGGTCGGTGGTGCCCTGGCTGGTAGGGGATCCGCCCGCGCCCGGTGACCTGAGCCGTGCCGGCGTCCGCGACCTCGGCGAGCTCGTCGCGGCCCTCCGCACGGTGCCGGTCGACGGCGGCCCCGTCAAGGACGGCACCTCGCGCGGCGTCCCGCTCGCCCGGCTGGACGACGACGTCCGAGCCGCCGTGCTCGCGTCCGGGGACCGGATTGACGGCCCCGCCGTGACCGAGGCGTGGGAGCGGTCGCTGGCAGCACGCCCGGCGGCCGAGGGCCGCTGGATCCACGGGGACCTCCTGCCGGGCAACCTCTTGGCTCGCGGGGGCCGGCTGACCGGTGTCATCGACTGGGGCGCCATGGGTGTCGGCGACCCGGCGGCCGATCTGATCCCCGCCTGGGCTACCGGTCTCACCGCCGCCGAGCGTGCCGACTTCCGGGCGGCGGCGACCGACGGGCTGCCCGACCCGGACGACGCCTGGGAACGGGGCCGCGGCTGGATGCTGGTGCAGGCCGTGATCGCCTTGCCGTACTACTGGGACCGCTGGCCGGCCTTCGCCAGGGCGGGGCAGGAGCGGATCGCCGCGGTGCTCGCGGGCTGAGCGCGCCGCCGGGCATGGCCGCGAGACGACGGGACGGGAAACTCGTGCCTGTTTCGTGTACAGAGCCGGCGCCGGGCAGTACGGTCGCGACGCACGTCCGACGTGGGCGGTAGCGACGTACCCCCGAGGAGAGCCATGACAGGAATCATGCGCAGGTCGGCCCTGCTCGTCGCCGGGGTCCTGGCGTGCGCGGTCGCGCTCGGCGCGAGTCTCGTGCGCCCGCCCACCGGGAGCGCTGCCGTCGCGGACGGCCTCGACGTCACCCTCAGGAACGACGCCGGCAACGTCTACACGATCGGTTGCCGGTACGACGCCGCGTCGCCGAACTGGTACGGGTCCGACATCGAGACGACGAGGTCACCCGACCTGTGGTACCCGGTCGATGGCGGAACGGTCCAGAGGTGGCGCCTCGGGTTCCGCCGCACGGGCGACGCGTCCGCCGAGGGCGGCCGCTGCGTGACCGGGACGTCGACGACGCTGCGCGGCTCCGGGGACTTCTCGGCGCACGTCTACATCCACAGCAACGTGACCGACTCCGTCGGCGTCTTCACCGTGGCCATGATGCCGGAGGTGTTCACGGTCGAGGAGGAGCTCGACCTGTTCGTCGCCAACCTGCTGGAGGACGGGGTCAAGAAGGTGAAGATGGGCACCCCGGGGATGTCTGTCGGTGTGCCGCTCGCCGACGTCGATCAGCAGTGGATCACCGCACGCCTCCAGAAGCGGGGCGCGACGTGCAAGTTCTCCGTCGTCAAGGCTGACGGGGCGACGCTGGACCTCGGGACTCGCGAGTGCCACAACTCCCCGACGTCCGGCCGTGTCGTGGTCAATGCCCGCGCGCGGAACGGCAGCAGCTTCGACCCCAGCTTCGTCACGCTCGACGAGGTCCGGTGGGTCAAGAGGGACCCGGGCGCCCCCTTCTCCTGATGCCTACGGCACGTCTCCTGATGCCTACGGCACGATCGGCTCGGCCAGCGCCGCCTCCAGGTCGGCGCGGTCGCCCTCCACGGTGAGCCCTGCCTCCGTCGGCGTGAGCCGGTGCCACAGCATCAGCGCGATCCCCTCGGCGGACCCGGAGACCACGACGCGTGGCGAGACCTCCTCGCCGCGCTGCCCCGGGGCCCCGAGCACCCACGCGGGTGTGCCGGCCACGTCGGTGGCCACCAGGGACACCGGGTGCCGCAGCGGTTCCATGCGCCCCAGGCCCACCTGCCGGGGCTGGAGCACGGTCACCACCTCGTCGACGCCGTCCGCCCACACCTCCGGCTCGGCGTGCGCGAGGCCCAGGGTGCCCGCTCCCGCGGACGCCGCCAGCAGGTCGTGCAGGTGCACGAGCGTCTCGTGCACCTGACGGCGGTGCCAGAACCGCACCGGCCCGGGACCCAGGGGCTCGGGGTGGGCCAGCACCCGCGCCGTCGCGTCGGGCGGGAGCTCGGCCAGGGCCCGCCGCAGCGTGGCGGCCTGGGCGGCGTAGTGCGGTGCGAGGTCGAACGGGCCCTCGCCGAGCGGCTCGGTGTCCACCCGGTAGGCGTTGCTCGCCGCCCAGCGGTGCACCCCGGCGAGATGCTCGACCAGCTCGCGCACCGTCCAGCCGTCGCACGCGGGCACCCGGGCGGCAGGGTCGGCGCCGGGCAGGGCGGCGAGAAAGTCGCCCTGGAGGCGGGCCAGCAGCGACAGGTGGTCGAGGGTCATGTGCGGAAAGGTACCGCCCGCCACCGACACGACCGGACGGGCTCCGGATGACGAGCCGGGTGAACCGTGGAACCGTAGGGACACCTGGGTCGTTCTCCACGCGACGTACCCCGGCGGACCCGCCGAGGGGCAGCGCCAGCACCACACAGTGAAGGATCATGGACGCAGACAGTCATAGTCCCCGCCCAGCCGTACGCCGTAGCACCCCGGGCCGGAGGTGGTGGCGTTGAGCTGGGTGATCTCTCTCCTGCTGGGCGTGCTGGTGATCCTCGCGATCACCGCTGCGACGGGCTACTTCGTGGCGCAGGAGTTCGCGTACATGGCCGTCGACCGGGCCCGGCTCGCGGCCCGTTCCGAGGCCGGCGACGCCGGCGCCCGCCGTGCGCTGGGCGTGACGCGCCGCACGAGCTTCATGCTGTCGGGCGCGCAGCTCGGCATCACCGTCACCGGCCTGCTCGTCGGCTACGTCGCCGAACCGCTGGTCGGTGAGGCGCTGGGCGAGGCGCTCGGCGGCGTGGGCGTCCCGATGGGCACCGGCATCGCGATCGGTACCGTGCTCGCCCTGGTCTTCTCGACGCTCGTCCAGATGCTGTTCGGCGAGCTCGTCCCCAAGAACCTGGCCATCGCGCGGCCGGAGCCCGTGGCCCTGTGGCTCGCCCGGTCCACCACGGCCTACCTGGCCGTGTTCGGCTGGCTGATCAAGGTGTTCGACGCCGCGTCCAACGCCCTGCTGCGGCTGCTGCGCATCGAGCCGGTGCACGACGTCGAGCACTCGGCGACCGTGCGCGACCTGGAGCACATCGTCGCGGACTCGCGCGCCAGCGGCGACCTGCCCGACGACCTCTCGGTGCTGCTGGACCGCATCCTCGACTTCCCGCGGCAGGACGTGGAGCACGCGATGATCCCGCGCGCACGCGTCGACGTGGTGCACACCACCGACCCGCTGACCCAGGTGCGCGAGCTGATGGCCCGCGGGCACTCCCGCTACCCCGTGGTGGACGACGACGGCGAGGTCGCGGGCGTCGTCCACCTCGCGGACCTGCTGTCCGCGGGCGGGCACGAGCCCCGAGGCGTCGCGGACCTCATGCGTCCTGCTCTCGTGCTGCCCACGTCGATGGGGCTGCCCGACGCCCTGCGCGAACTGTCGGCCACGCGGAACCAGCTCGCGTGCGTCGTGGACGAGTACGGCGGGTTCGCCGGCGTGCTCACCGTCGAGGACCTCGCGGAGGAGCTGGTCGGCGAGATCACCGACGAGCACGACGACGAGATCGATCCCGTCACCGCGGCGTCGGACGGCGTCTGGGTGATGGCGGGCGACGTGCACCTGGACGAGGTGGAGCGCGCCGTCGAGCGCGACCTGCCCGAGGGCGACCACGAGACGATCGCCGGGCTGGCGATCGCCGCCCACGGCACGCTGCCGGCGGCGGGCGACGTGGTCGACGTCGTGCTGCCTGCCGACCCGGCCGACCTGGTCGCGCCGGAGCCGCACCCGGCCGAGGCACTGCGGATCGAGGTGCTGGAGGTGGAGCGGCACGTGCCGTCCCGCGTGAAGGTCACCCTGGTCGAGGCCGAGCAACCGCCGGACGTCGCGACCCAGAGCGCCGCGGCGCACGGGGAGGAGACCCGATGAGCAACCCCTGGGTGGTCCTCGCCGCCACCGTCGTCATCATCGCGCTGAGCGCGTTCTTCGTGGCCGTGGAGTTCGCGCTCCTGGCGGCCAAGCGGCACCGCCTGGAGGACGCCGCGCCCACCAGCCGCTCCGCCCGGGCCGCGCTGCGCAGCGCCAGCGAGCTCACCGTGCTCCTGGCAGGCTCGCAGCTCGGCATCACGATCTGCACCTTGGCGCTCGGTGCCATCACCAAGCCCGCGGTGCACCACTGGCTGACGCCGGTGTTCGAGACGTGGGGTGCCCCGTACTGGGCCGCCGACGTCGCGGGCTTCGTGCTGGCCCTGGTCATCGTCACGTTCCTGCACCTGGTGGTGGGGGAGATGGCGCCCAAGTCGTGGGCCATCGCCCACCCCGAGGCCAGCGCGACGATGCTCGCGCTGCCGATGCGGGCGTTCATGGTCGTGACCCGGCCCGTGCTCGTGGCGCTCAACGGCGCCGCGAACTGGTGCCTGCGGCGCGTGGGCGTCGAGCCCGCGGACCAGGTCGCCTCCGGGCAGGGGCCCGACGACCTGCGGCACCTCGTGGAGCACTCCGCGAGCGTGGGCGCGCTCGACGTGGCGTACTCCGACCAGCTCTCGGGCGCGCTCGACCTGCGCCGCCTGACCATCGAGGACCTGCTGGCCGGCCACGCGGCGCCGTCCGCCGTCGGGCACGGGGCCACGGCCGCGCAGGTGCAGGAGGCGTCCCGCGCCTCGGGCCACCTGCGGATCCTGGTCGAGAGCGACGGGGGTCGGCCGGAAGGTGTCGTGCACGTGCGCGACACGCTCCTGCTGGCCGACGACGCGTCCGTCGCGGACGTGACCCGGCCGGTGTTCGTGCTCGAGGCGGACGTGCCGCTGCACACGGCCCTGACACGCATGCGCGAGACGGGCAACCACCTCGCCGTCGTGCCCCGGTCGGACGGCGACGGCCCGGCCGGCCCCGCGGTCGACTTCGGCGTGGTCACGCTCGCCGACGTGCTCAACCGGCTGCTGCCCCGGACCACGGCGGGACAGCTCGCCTGACGGCGCCGGACCCGGGCGGCCGGTCCGTCCTCGGACGGGCCGGCCGCCCGCGTCACGGGGCCAGTGCGGCGTCGACCTCGCGCAGGAAGTCGGGCAGGTCGCCCGGGTTCCGGGACGTGATGAGCGGGAACCCGGCGCCGTCGTCCCGCACGACCGGCTCGTCCACCCAGGTGCCGCCCGCGTTGCGCACGTCGGTGGCCAGGGAGGGGTAGCTGGTCAGCGTCGCGCCGTCGACCCGGCCGGCCTCCACCAGGAGCCACGGTCCGTGGCAGATGGCGGCCACGGGCCGTCCCGAGGCCGCGAACGCCTCGGCGACGGCCACGGCCGGGCGCTGGAGCCGCAGCGCGTCCGCGTTGATGGTGCCGCCGGGGACCAGCAGCAGGTCGAAGCCGGCCGGGTCGACGGCGTCGAACGTCGTGTCGGGTGCCACCGCCTCGCCCGGCTTCTCGTCGCCCACCAGGGTGCGGACGTCCTCGCCGGAGACGGCGGCGAGGGTCACCACCGCGCCGTGGTCGCGCAGGTGGCGCACCGGTACGAGCAGCTCGTCCTGCTCGACGCCGTAGTTCGTCACGATCGCCAGCACTTGCTTTCCGGTCAGGTGAGACATGGTCGTCCTCCGTCGGTCGGGGTCGCTGTCCCTCGACCGTAGGCACGCACGTCCCCCGCTCGCACGGGACGTGGGAGAATGGAGGCTGGCCCTCTTACGACCACACCACGACGGAGCGAGATCGCTTTGCCCATCCCCGGTCCCACGCTCGCGGCGCGCATCCAGCCGAACGCCACCGCGCCCGAGCTGATCCGCAACTTCTGCATCATCGCGCACATCGACCACGGCAAGTCCACCCTGGCCGACCGCATGCTCCAGCTCACCGGCGTGGTGGAGGCGCGCGCCATGCGCGCGCAGTACCTGGACCGGATGGACATCGAGCGCGAGCGCGGCATCACGATCAAGTCGCAGGCCGTGCGCATGCCCTGGGAGCTCGACGGCACGCCGCACGCCCTGAACATGATCGACACCCCGGGCCACGTGGACTTCACCTACGAGGTCTCCCGGTCGCTCGCGGCGTGCGAGGGCGCGGTGCTGCTGGTGGACGCGGCGCAGGGCATCGAGGCCCAGACCCTGGCCAACCTCTACCTGGCCATGGAGAACGACCTGGAGATCATCCCGGTCCTGAACAAGATCGACCTGCCCGCGGCCCAGCCCGAGAAGTACGCGGAGGAGCTCGCCAACCTGGTGGGCGGCGACCCCGACGAGGTGCTCAAGGTCAGCGGCAAGACCGGCGAGGGCGTCGACGCCCTGCTCGACCGGATCGTCCAGCGTGTCCCGGCCCCGGTGGGCGACGCCGACGCCCCGGCCCGAGCCATGATCTTCGACTCGGTGTACGACACCTACCGCGGTGTGGTCACGTACGTGCGCGTCGTGGACGGCAACCTGAACCCGCGCGAGCGCATCACCATGATGTCCACCAAGGCCAGCCACGAGCTGCTGGAGATCGGCGTCATCTCGCCCGAGCCCAACCCCACCAAGGGGCTCGGCGTGGGCGAGGTCGGCTACCTCATCACGGGCGTGAAGGACGTGCGCCAGTCCAAGGTCGGCGACACGGTCACCAACCAGGCGAAGCCCGCCACCGAGGCGCTCGGCGGGTACAGCGACCCCAAGCCCATGGTGTTCTCCGGCCTCTACCCGGTGGACGGCTCGGACTACCCCGACCTGCGCGACGCGCTGGACAAGCTCAAGCTCAACGACGCCGCGCTGAACTACGAGCCGGAGACGTCGGTGGCGCTCGGCTTCGGGTTCCGCGTCGGGTTCCTCGGCCTGCTGCACCTGGAGATCGTGCGCGAGCGCCTGGAGCGCGAGTTCAACCTCGACCTCATCTCGACGGCCCCGAACGTCGTCTACGACGTGACGCTGGAGGACGGCACCGAGGTCAAGGTCACCAACCCGAGCGAGTTCCCGGGCGGCAAGATCAAGGAGGTCCGGGAGCCGGTCGTCAAGGCGACCATCCTGATGCCGAGCGAGTTCGTGGGCACGGTCATGGGCCTGTGCAACGAGCGGCGCGGCGTGCAGCTCGGTATGGACTACCTGTCCGAGGACCGCGTGGAGCTGCGCTACACGCTGCCCCTGGCCGAGATCGTCTTCGACTTCTTCGACCAGCTCAAGTCCCGCACCCGCGGATACGCCTCGCTGGACTACGAGCCCAGCGGCGAGCAGAGTGCCGACCTCGTCAAGGTGGACATCCTGCTGCAGGGCGAGCAGGTGGACGCGTTCAGTGCCATCGTGCACCGCGAGAAGGCGTACGACTACGGCGTGCTGATGACCGGCAAGCTCAAGGAGATCATCCCGAGGCAGCAGTTCGAGGTGCCGATCCAGGCCGCGATCGGCGCCCGTGTGATCGCCCGCGAGACCATCCGCGCCATGCGCAAGGACGTGCTCGCCAAGTGCTACGGCGGTGACATCAGCCGTAAGCGCAAGCTGCTGGAGAAGCAGAAGGAGGGCAAGAAGCGCATGAAGAACATCGGCTCGGTCGAGGTTCCGAAGGACGCCTTCATCGCCGCGCTCTCCTCCGACTCGGCGCCCAAGGACAAGAAGAAGTAGGTGCCTGCTCTTCCTCCGGGCGTCCCCGTCCCGGACGACGGCGCGCTGCCCGACTGGGTGCGCCCGTCGTCCCCGGACGCCGGCCGGCCGTTCGGTGTGTACGTGCACGTCCCGTTCTGCACCGTCCGGTGCGGGTACTGCGACTTCAACACCTACACGGCGGCCGAGCTGGGTGGCGGCGCCAACCAGGCCGCGTACGCCACGACGGCGCTGCGCGAGGTCTCGCTCGCCCGCCGCGTGCTGGCCGACGCCGGGCGTACGCCCGGCGCGGTGTCCACCGTCTTCTTCGGCGGCGGCACGCCTACGATGCTGCCCGCCACGGACCTCGCCCGGGTGCTCGACGGCGTCCGCGACGCCTGGGGGCTCGCCGACGGCGCGGAGGTGACCACCGAGGCCAACCCGGACTCGGTCACGCCCGAGTCGCTGCGGGTGCTGGCCGACGCCGGGTTCACGCGCGTCTCGTTCGGCATGCAGTCGGTGGTGCCGCACGTGCTGGCGACGCTGGAGCGCACCCACGACCCGGCGCGCATCCCCGACGTCGTGCGCTGGGCGCGGGACGCCGGGCTGGACGTGTCGCTGGACCTGATCTACGGCACGCCGGGGGAGTCGCTGGCCGACTGGCGCGCGAGCGTGGAGGCGGCGCTGGCCACCGGGGTGGACCACGTGTCCGCGTACGCCCTGGTGGTGGAACCGGGCACCAAGATGGCTGCCCAGGTGCGGCGCGGCGAGGTGACGCTGCCCGACGAGGACGACCAGGCGGCGAAGTACGAGCTCGCCGACGACCTGCTGACCGCTGCGGGCCTGCGCTGGTACGAGGTGTCGAACTGGTCCCGTCCGGGCCACGAGTGCCGGCACAACATCGGCTACTGGCGCGGCGACGACTGGTGGGGCGTGGGGCCGGGCGCGCACAGCTACGTGTCCGGTCCGGACGCGGCGCAGGAGGCCGGCGTCCGCTGGTGGAACGTGAAGCACCCGCGCGCCTACGCCACGCGGCTGGAGGCCGGGCAGAGCCCGGGCGCGGGGCGTGAGCTGCTCACGCGCGGCGAGGCGCACCTGGAACGGGTCATGCTGGGCGTGCGGCTGCGCGAGGGCCTCGACCTCGGTGTGCTGACCCCGTCGGGGCGCACGGCGGTGGCCGGTCTCGTGGCCCGCGGGCTGCTCGACGGGCGTGCCGCCCTCGGCGCCGGGGACGGCGGGCCGCGGGCCGTCCTGACCCGCCGCGGGCGCCTGCTGGCGGACGCCGTGGTGCGTGACCTGACGTCCTGAGAGCCCGGCCGCGGCGTCGCCGGTGGTTTGTTTGCGCGGTAGGCGAAACCGTCGCTACCTTGTGCCCGTTCACAGGGTGAGGGGGCGGCCCGGCCGCCTGGCGAGGGGCACGCGCATGAGCAACACCGACGGTGGCTGGAACCCGCAGGACCCGTACTCGCAGGATCCGTACTCGCGAGACCGGTACGCGCGAGACCCGTACGGACAGCAGCCCCGGCAGCCCGAACCGTTCGACCCGTACGGTCCGCGCGATCCGTACGGCCGCCCCGCCAACCCGTACGGGCGGCCCGACTACCAGCCCCGGCAGCCTCCGGCGCAGCCCGGCCAGCAGGCATGGCCACCGGAGCAGCCGCCGGCGCAGCAACCGGGGCAGCAGCCCGGCCGGGTACCTGGTCAGCAGGGCCTCCCGCAGTACTCCGCCGTCCCCGACCCGGAGCCGGCGCACGGGCTCGTCGAGGAACCGCCGACGGTCGGCCGGGCGTGGCGGTGGGCGTGGAGCGCGTTCGGCGCGAGCTGGGGCACCTGGGTGCTGATGAGCCTGCTGCTGGGCGTGGCGCAGGGCGCCGTCGTGCTCGTGTTCAGCCCGTCCGCCCTGGACGGCATCCTGAACGCGACCGACCCGGCGGCCGTCGACGCCGCGCAGGCGGCGGGCCGGACGATCACCGCCAAGGGGCTCGCCGCCGCGGGTACGGCGGTGTGCTTCCTGCTCCAGGCGCTCCTGTACGCCGGTGCCCTGGCCGCGACGCGGAACCGCCGTGTCCGGGTCCGCGACTTCTTCCTGCTGCGCGGCTTCGGCGGTCTGCTGGGGTACGCGGTGATCACCGGCGCGCTCGGCTTCGTCAGCACCGCCGTGCCGATGGTGGGCTGGCTCGTGCAGGTCGTGTTCACCCTGCTCCTGCTGCCGGTTCCCTTCCTGCTGCTCAAGAGGGCTGGGTTCGGCAGGGCGCTGGGCGGCGGCATCGGGCTCGTGCTGGCGCACCTGCCGGCCACGCTCGGGGTGTACGCGATCTTCGCCGGCCTGGGCGTCGCGTCGGTCGTCACGTGCGGGCTCGGGCTGGTCGTCGTGGCACCCGCGATGCTCCTGGTAGGGGCCTACCTCGTCCAGCGGTGGACCGGAGAGGGCGTGCACCCCTGACGCACGGATAACAACTCGGTAGTTCCGCGTGCGGTGTTGCGGAGAAAGGGTGAAGGTGGGGGCGGATCACTGACCACCAAGGGGAGCCCCTATGACCGAGAACACGCCGCAGAACCCGTACGAGCCCCAGCCGGGCGGCCCGACCCCGCCCGAGGGCGGCCCCGCCCAGCCGCCGTCGGGCGGCGCCACGCCCCCGCCCGCAGGTGCCTCGCCCTCGCCGTACGACGGCCCCGCGCAGCAGCCCCCGGCCGGGCCCACGCAGCCCCCGGCCTACGGCGGCCCGACCCAGCCGCCCGCGTACGGCGGTCCGGGCGGAACCTACGGGACGCAGCCGTCCGGCCCGTTCTCCGTGGGGGAGGCCCTGAGCTTCGGCTGGCGCCGGTTCACCGGCAACTGGCTGTTCTGGGTGCTCTTCACGCTGCTCACGTTCGTCATCGGCCTGGTCTTCAGCTCCGGCTCGTTCGGGGACTACCAGGAGATCAACGAGGCGGCGATGCGCGGTGACATCAGCACCTCGGCCGCGGCAGGCGTGTCCACGGGCAGCTCGCTGCTCCAGCTCATCGGTTCCCTGATCACCGCCGTGCTCAGCGCCCTCGGCATCAACGCTGCGCTGCGTGAGGCGGGTGGCGAGAAGGCCACCTGGGGCACGCTCTTCAAGGTGAACAGCTACGGGATGATCATCCTCGCGGCGCTCCTGCTGTTTGCGGCGAGCATCGTCGGCGCCGTGCTGTGCGGAATCGGGCTCATCGCGGTGGCGATCTTCAGCGTGTTCACCTACCACAACGTGGTGGACCGCAACCTCAACGCGTGGGAGGCCTTCACCGGCTCGTTCCGCCTGGTGGGCAAGAACTTCGGGGCCGTGTTCCTGCTGGAGCTCGCGCTCCTCGGCATCAACATCCTGGGCCTGATCCCGTGCCTCCTCGGCCTGTTGGTCACCGTCCCGCTGTCGACCCTGGCGCTCGCCTTCGCGTTCCGCCGCCTGACCGGCGGCCCCGTCGCGGCCTGACGCCAGGCGCTCCGCCCGGGACGACGACGCCCCCTGCCACCGGTCCGCCCGGTGGCAGGGGGCGTCGTCGCAGGCTCACTTGATGAAGCGGATGTTCACCGGGTAGCGGTACGGCTCACCACGGCCGTTCGCGACGGCCGCCAGGATCTGGAACACCACCACGGCGATGAACGCGAGATAGACGATCGCGCCGATCCCGAAGGTGACGGCGGAGATGATCGCGGCCGCGATGTGCGCGATGATCACGGTGATCTGGAAGTTCAGCGACTCCTTCGCCTCCTGCTCCACGAACCGGCTCCGGTCCTTGAGCACGAGCCAGATCACGAGCGGCGCGATGAAGGTGATGAGGAACGGGCCCACCTGGGCGAAGACGGCCCACATGCGCTCGTCCGACGGCGTGAGCGGCTGCGGCTGGTACGGACCGTTGCCGTAGGCGGGGCCGGGCTGGGGCTGACCCTGGTACGGGGAGGAGCCGGGCTGCGGTGTCCCGTAGGCGGGGCCCGGCTGCGGCTGAGACGGCTGGCCGGGCTGCTGGGGCGGCTGCGGCTGCTGTGAGTTCTCGGACATGGCCACCACCGTAGAGGCTGCGGCTTACGAGGTGGTCACGAAATCGATAAGTTCTTCGACTCGTCCGAGCAGGGCCGGGTCAAGGTCCCGGTAGTCCCGCACCGTGCCGAGGATGCGCTGCCAGCCCCGGGCGACGTCGGCCTGCGTCGCGGCGGGCCAGCCGAGGGAGCGCAGGATGCCGAGCTTCCACTCCGTGCCGCGCTCGATCACCGGCCAGCGCTCCAGCCCGAGCCGCTGCGCGCGCACCGCCTGCCACACGTCGACGTACGGGTGACCGAGCACCAGCACCGTCCCGGCGGGGACGCCCCGCAGGGCCTCGTCCGCCAGCCGCTGCTCCTTCGACCCCGGCACCAGGTGGTCCACGAGCACGCCGACCTTGCGGTCGGCGTCGGGCCCGAACTCGGCGAGCCGCTCGGCGAGGTGGTCCACGCCGTCGAGCATCTCGACGACCACGCCCTCGATGCGCAGGTCGTCACCCCAGACCTTCTCCACCAGCTCGGCGTCGTGCCTGCCCTCGACCCAGATGCGGCTGCCCCGCGCCACGCGGGCGCGTGCACCGTGCACGGCCACCGACCCGGAGGCGGTGCGCGCGGGCTTCGCGGGCGCGCGCTGCACGACGGGCGCGGTCAGCACCACCGGCTTGCCCTCCACCCAGAACCCCGGGCCGAGCGGGAAGGTGCGGGTGCGACCCCGGCGGTCCTCCAGGACCACCACGTGCATGCCGCCCGACTTCTCGACCCGGACGACGGCGCCGACCCAGCCGGTCTGGACCTCCTCGACCACGAGCCCGATCTCCGCGGGCGTCGGCTGCGACGTGGGCCGCCGCCCCCGCTGCGCACCGGGGAACTGGGGAGACAGCACATCGGACCCATACCGTTCGTCGGACACGAGGTGAGCGTAGATCGGCCCCCCGGCCGAGTGCTGGACGTTCGCGCCGTTCGGAGTGTCATCGGGACGAACGCCCGGCACTCACCGACGGCGGGCCAGGAGGGCGGCCTCCGTGCGTGTCGCCACGGACAGCTTGCGCAGGATCGCCGAGACGTGGACCGAGGCCGTCTTGGCCGAGATGAACAGCCGCCCGGCGATCTGGGCGTTGGTCAGGCCCTCGGCCACCAGGTCCAGGACCTGCTGCTCGCGTGCGGTGAGCGCGCCGAGGCCGGTGCCCGGCCCCTCGGCAGGCGCGGTGCGCTCCTCGGCCGGGCCGGTCAGCCCCGCCCGGTCCAGCAGGCCCTGCGCCCGCCGGACGATCAGCCCCGCCCCGATCTTCTCCGCCTCCGCGACGGCCGACCCCAGCGTCGACCGGGCACCGCCCCGGTCCCCGTCCTCCAGCAGCCGCGCGCCCTCGCGGCACAGCGCGTAGGCGCGCAGGTGCACGGGCCCGGGGCTCGGCAGGTCGGCGACAGCGGTCCACGGGCCGGTGCCGAGCTCCGCCTCGAACAGCGCCGACCACAGCGGGAACGTCGGCCAGTGCGCGCACTCGTCACGGGCGGCGCGGTAGGGGGCGTCGTCCACGTCCTGCCCGGCCGCGCGCAGGCGGGCGATCGCCTGCGCGGCCACGGCGAGCTGCGGCAGGTCGTAGGCCGGCAGACGCACGTGGTCCGGGGCCACCACGACCGACATGCGCTCCAGGGCCTCGGCCGGCTCGTCGCGCAGCAGCGCGAGCTCCGCCAGCGTCCCGCTGGTGCGTGACCTGATCTGCTCCTCCAGGTGCCCGAAGCGCTCCCAGCTCGTGGCCCGGCGGCGCGCCTCGGCCTGGGCCTGCTCCACGCGTCCCTGCCACGTCATGAGCCAGACCCGGCGCTCGCTGAGGTAGACGGAGTACACGCTGTCGTGGATCGGCGGGACGATGCGCTCGTACCAGGCGGCGGCCTCGGCCCAGTCGCCGCGCCCGATCTGCGCCTCGGCGAGGTTCCCCTCGATCATGATCCGGGTCGAGTCGGACGAGCCGTACCGGCGGGCGGCGCTCATCCCCTCCTCGGCGATCGCGGCCGCCCGGGCCCAGTCGCCCACGACGAGCCAGGCGTCCGACCCGTTGACGTAGTACCGGCTCAGGCCGTGCCAGATGTCCCCGGCCGCCTCGCGGCCGGCCTCGATCTCGGCGTGGCCGCCGGGGTCGCCGAGCTGCACCCGGCTCACGCCCCGCAGGTTCAGCGCGACGGACACGACCTCGGCGCTGCCGATCGCACGGCCGGCGTCGTAGGCGGCCGTCGCGGCCTCGATCGCCGCCCGGGGGCGGCCGACGAGCATCTCGCGGCGCGCCCGCAGCATCAGGAGCAGCCCGCGCACCGCGTCGTCCCGGCCCGGTTCGACGAGGGCCAGGGCCCGTTCGACCAGCTCGGGCCCCTCGTCCGAGCCGGCGTGGCCCGCGATGAGCGCCGCGTCGGAGAGCATGCGGGCCAGCCCCGCCGGGTCGTCGGCGGGCCACTCGTCGACCGCCTCGTGCGCCACGGCCAGGGCCCGGGTGGTCCGGGTGGCCCCGCGCAGCGACTCGGCGACCGTGCGGAGCAGCTCGTGACGCGGCAGGCCGGCCACGGCCTCGGCGTCGGGCACCTGGTCCCAGAGCTCCAGGGCGCGCTCGCCCAGGGCGACCGCGGTGGACGACGCCGCGCCGTCCACCGCGGCCCGGTGGCCCTCGACGGCCGCGGCGAGCGCCCTGTCGAGCATCCCGGCGCGCCACCAGTGGTCGGCGATGCGGGACAGCTTCGCGACCGAGCGGGCGCGCCGGACCAGGGCCTGCTCCAGCGCCCGGGCGTAGGCGGCGTGCAGCCGGCGCCGCTCGCCGGGCAGCAGCTCGGCGTACACGGCCTCCTGGACCAGCGCGTGCCGGAACGCGTACCCGACGTCGGTGACCACCAGCACCTGTGCCTCGACCGCCTCGCGGACCGCTTCCTCGGGCTCGGCGCCGTCCGGGACGACGCGTGGTCCGGATGCCGTCGAGGGGTCCGCCAGGACGTCGTCGAGCACGTCGTACCAGACGCGGGGTCCGGCGGCCGCGACCACGCGGCACAGCGCCTGGGCTGCGCGGCTCAGGTTCCAGTAGCGCAGCAGCAGGATGTCGCGCAGGGAGTCGGGCAGGTCGGTGCCGAGGAAGCCGACCAGCTCCTCGACGTAGAAGGGGACGCCCTCGCTGCGGTCCGCCAGGTCGGCGATCGAGGTGGTGTCGAGGCCGGCGTCGAGCAGGTCCTGGGCCATCTCGCGGATCTCGGGCTCGCCCAGGCGGGGCAGGTCGAGACGGGTCGTGAGGCGGGCCCGGTCGAGCTCGGCCATGACGGTGCGCAGGGGGTGCGCGCGTCCGACGTCGTCGCTGCGGTAGGTGAGCAGCAGGAGCAGGCCGGGCGGTGCGGTCCGGGCGAGGCGCAGGGCGACGGCGCGGGTGACGTCGTCGGACCAGTGCAGGTCCTCCATGACCACGACGACGGGGCGTTCGGCGGCGAGCCCGGCGAGCAGGTTCGTGAGGACCTCGGGGAGGCGGTCGGCTCCGGCGCCGGAGCCGGGGGCGACGAGCTGGGGCGCCACCGGGGACAGGGCGCCGGCCGCCGGCCCGGCCGCGGCCACGACGGCCTCGGGGCCCTGGGTCCGGACGAGGGCGTGCAGCAGGCCGGCGAGGGCCGCGTAGGGCAGGGGGCCGGATCCCTCGTCGGCGCACTGCCCGGTGAGGAGGGTGACGCCGTCGGCGCGCGCGGCGAGCTCGTCGAGCAGGCGGGTCTTGCCGATGCCCGCCTCGCCGGCGATCACGACGGTGCGGCCGGCGCCGCCGCGGACGTCGTCGAGTGCGGCGGTGAGCGTGCCGAGCTCGCGGGCTCGGCCCACCAGGCGCGCGCGAGGGACCGGCATGGGCTCATCGTCCCATGCCGGTCCGGTGGTCCGGCCGGCGCTGGTCGCCGTCCTGGTGGGGTCTGCCGTCATGGGTGGGCTCACCCGTCGCCCCGGCCCGGGCCGGGCCGGGTCAGGCGACCCGGGCGCGGGCCGGACCGCGGCGGCCGGCGCGTGCGGTCCGCTCGGCGGCGCGCCGCTCGGCGTCCTGGCGGCGGGCGGCGTCCCGCTGCTCGCGGGCGACCCGGGCCTGCTCGGCGCGGCGGTCGACGTCCTGCTCGTGGCGGCGGTAGTCGGTGTACTCGGAAAAGCCGAACATGGTGGTGCCTCCTGGTCCCTGCCGGCCCCGCGCCGGCAGTGGTTCCAGACTCGTCGCTGAGGTGGTGCCCGCGGATCGGGTGGTCGCCGCATCTTCGCTGCCGGTTCCCGCGGACGGGTCGGTGGTGCCTAAGGCATCGCCCTAGACGGTGGGCAGCGCCCTGCGCCCGAGCAGCCTCAGGGGCGTGCTGCGCACCTGAGCGGATCCGCGCACCCGCAGCTGCCGGAACTTCGGTCGGTTGCGCCGAGCGCACGGGGATGATCGGTCGGTTGCCCCGAGATCGGTCGGTTGACCGACCGATCTCGGGGCAACCGACCGATCTTGCGGGCGAGAGTGTTGCAGATGACCGAACGAGGGAGCCCTTGCGCTCCCGCCGTTCGCGCGCCGGAGTGTGCGGGCACTGTGTACGCGGAGAGCCGACAGCGGGTCGGGGACTTGGCCGCTGGCGCATGCCGCGTAGGATTGGCACTCGGTCGTTGAGAGTGCTGGAGAGCGGGCAGGAACCCGGGTGCAGGTCCTGGACGTTCTACTGGACGGAGGTGAGCGCGATGAGCGAGGAACGCAGGCTCGATGTCCTGCGGGCGATCGTGGAGGACTATGTCCGCACACGGGAGCCCGTCGGTTCGCGCATCCTCACCGAGCGGCACAAGCTCGGCGTCTCCCCGGCGACGGTGCGCAACGACATGGCCGCCCTGGAGGAGGCCGGGCTCATCGCGCAGCCGCACACGTCGGCCGGGCGCATCCCGACCGACAAGGGCTACCGCCTCTTCGTGGACCAGCTCGCCGAGGTGCGGCCGCTGACCCAGCCGCAGAAGCGTGCCATCGAGACCTTCCTGTCCGAGGCGGTCGACCTGGACGACGTCGTGGCGCGCGCCGGGCGGCTCATCGCCCAGCTCACGGGGCACGTCGCCGTCGTGCAGTACCCGTCGCTGCGCCGGTCCGGGCTGCGGCACCTGGAGCTCGTGCCCACGGCCGAGGGGCGCCTCCTCGTGGTCGTCATCACCGACACGGGGCGGGTGGAGCAGCGTTTCCTCGACGTGCCGGTCACCCTGGACGACGGGACGCTCGGCGAGCTGCGCGCCCGCTTCAACGCCGCGGCCGCCGGCCACCGCCTCACGGAGATCGGCAGCGCCTTCGCGCGGCTCACCGAGGCGATGCCGGACGAGCACCGGGCGCTGGCCACCGCGGTGGCCGAGGTCGTCACGGCGGCGCTCGCCGAGGAGAGCGAGGAACGCATCGTGCTCACGGGCCAGGCGAACCTGGCGCGTTCCGGCATGCGGTTCGAGCAGGGCCTGCGCCCCGTGCTCGAGGCGCTCGAGGAGCAGGTCGTCCTGCTCGGTCTCCTCACCGACATGTCCGACGAGGCCGGCGTGGCCGTCAGCATCGGCCACGAGAACCGGCTCGCCGGACTGTCGGAGACCTCCGTGGTCACGTCCGGCTACGGCTCGTCCGACGGCGACAGCGTCGCGATCCTGAGCTCGATCGGCCCCACCCGCATGGACTACCCGGGCACCATCGCCGCGGTGCGCGCCGTCGCGCGCTACCTGTCGCGAGTGCTGCCCGGCTGACACACCCCTTCCACAAACCTCCTCACAAAGAGAGACCTGTGACCGACTACTACGAGATCCTCGGTGTCCCGCGCGACGCCTCGCCCGAGCAGATCAAGAAGGCATACCGCAAGCTGGCCCGCGAGCTGCACCCGGACGTGGCGGGCGAGGCGGGCGAGGACCGGTTCAAGGACGTCGCGCGCGCCTACGAGGTGCTCTCCAACCCGGACAAGCGCCAGCAGTACGACATGGGCGTGGACCCGACCGCTCCCGGTGGGGGCGCCGGCGGCGGGTTCGGGGCCGGGTTCGGCTTCCAGGACATCTTCGAGACGTTCTTCGGCGGCGGGCAGCCCTCGGGGCCGGTCCCGCGCGCCCGCCGCGGCAACGACGCGCTGGTCCGGCTCGACATCGAGCTCGGCGAGGCCGTCTTCGGCGCCAAGCGCGAGATCCAGGTGGACACCGCCGTGGTGTGCAACACCTGTGGCGGCGACGGCGCGCGGCCGGGTACGCATGCCCGCACCTGCGACGTCTGCCACGGCCGCGGTTCGGTGCAGCGCGTGGCGCGCTCGTTCCTCGGCCAGGTCATGACCAACCAGCCGTGCTCCGCGTGCGGCGGCTTCGGCACCGTCATCCCCGAGCCCTGCACCGACTGCGCCGGCGAGGGGCGCGTGCGCTCGCGCCGCACCATCGCCGTGAACGTGCCCGCCGGCGTGGACACCGGCACCCGCATCAAGCTCTCCGCGCAGGGCGAGGTGGGCCCGGGCGGCGGCCCCGCCGGCGACCTGTACGTCGAGATCCGCGAGCGGGCGCACGACACGTTCGTGCGCCGCGGCGACGAGCTGCACTGCACCCTCCAGGTGCCGATGACGGCGGCCGCGCTCGGCACCGTGCTCGAGCTGGACACCCTGGACGGGCTCCAGGAGATCGACCTGCGCCCGGGCACGCAGCCGGGCCAGGTGGTGACGCTCAAGGGCCTCGGCGTGGGGCACCTGCACTCCACCGGGCGCGGAGACCTCAACGTGCACATCGAGGTCCACGTGCCCACGGGCCTGGACGAGGAGCAGACGGCGCTGCTCCAGCAGCTCGCGACGCTGCGTGGCGAGGAGCGGCCCGAGCCGCGGCTCGCGACGGTGCACGGTGGCGTGTTCTCACGCCTGCGCGACAAGCTCAGCGGCCGCTGACCGCCGGCCCATGAGCGCACCGGTCTTTCTCGCGGAGGCGTCCGTCGCGCACCCGCTGTCGGGGTACGCCGCCGGCTCGGTCTACGTGCTCGACGGCGCGGAGGGCAGGCACGCCGGCGTGGTCCAGCGGCGCGGCCCGGGCGAGCGGATCGACGTGGTCGACGGCGCCGGGGTGCGCCTGCGCACCGTCGTCGAGTCCGTGGACGGCGCGCAGGTGCACCTCCGGGTCGAGGACGTCGACGTCGAGCCGGCGCCCGCCGTCGTCGTCACGCTGGTGCAGGCCCTCGCCAAGGGGGACCGTGACGAGATGGCGATCGAGGCCGCCACCGAGACGGGGGCCGACGCGATCGTGCCCTGGCAGGCCGAGCGGTCCGTCGTCGTGTGGCGCGGGGACCGGGCCGCGAAGTCCCGGGCCCGCTGGGTCAGCACCGTGCGTGCCGCGACCAAGCAGGCGCGCCGGTCGCGCATCCCCGACGTCGCCGCCGCGCTCAGCACCAAGCAGCTCGCGGCCCGGGCGCGGGAGGTCGTGGCGGCGGGCGGCGCGGTGCTCGTGCTGCACGAGGAGGCCACCACGGCGCTGGCGGCGGTGCCCCTGCCCGACGCCGGGGAGCTGCTCGTGGTGGTCGGCCCCGAGGGCGGCATCTCGGAGGCCGAGGTCGCACAGCTCACCGAGGCCGGGGCGGTCACGGCCCGCCTGGGCCCGCACGTGCTGCGCACGTCGACGGCAGGCCCGGTCGCGATAGCCCTGCTGAGCACTCGCCTGGGCCGCTGGGCCTGACGGCGCCGAGGCCCGGTGGCTGTGCCGCCGGGCCTCGGCGCCCGGTGCGTCAGCGGGTGACGACGAACTCCACGCGGCGGTTCTGCTCCAGGTCCGCGAACGTTCTCGGGACCACCAGCGGGTCGGACTCGCCGTAACCCTTCGACGTCAGCCGGTCCGCGTCGACGCCCAGCTCCACGAGCCGGTCCAGCACCGCCTGCGCGCGCCGCTCGCTGAGCCGCTGGTTGTGCGCCTCGGTGCCCACCGAGTCGGTGTGCCCCTCGATGCGCACCTCGACCTCGGGGTGCTCCTCCAGCACCTCGGCGGCCTCCCGCACCACGCGGCGGCCGTCCTTGGTGAGGCGCGCGCTGTCCGTGACGAACGTGATGCTCGGGATCTCGACGAGGTCCTCCTGCGCCCGTTCCCGCTCCTTGCGGGTGGGCTCGCGGTCGGGCTGGGCGGTCTCGTCGTCGGTGCTCTCGTCTGTGCTCTCGTCCGTGCTGTCGTCCGTGCTGGTCTCGTCGTCGCTCTCGTCGTCCGTGGTCTCGTCGGTGCCGTCGTCGGACGTCGCCTCGGTCGCCTCGGGTGACGCCGTCGGCTCGGCCTGAGCCTCCCCGGTCTCCTCGTCCTCGCCCGCCACGTGCGCCTGCGTCGTCCCGGAACCCGGAGGCACCAGGCCCTCCGGGCCGTACGCCGCCGCCGTGCGGACGCCGGTCACGTCGCCGACGATCTCGGCCGCCACCAGCGCGTCCACGGCGGTCGCGGCCGTGACCTCCGCGTCCCGGCCCGTGAGCTCGACCGTCACGTCGGAGCGCCCCGCCGCCGCGAGCGCCTCCTCGGCGCTCTCGGTCAGCGTGGCCTCGATCTGCTCGCGGAACCCCGTGTTCTGGACGCCCGAGAGCGCACCGAACCCGAGGACGACCACCACGACAGGCGGGAGGACCGTCCGCAGGTTCATGCCTTCGCCCCGGACTGCGTGGGCTCGGCGTCGTCCTCGGCGGCGGCCGTCGCCTTCGACCCGGCCTTCGTAGGCCCGGTCTCCTCAGACCCGGCCCCAGACCCGGCATCCTCGGACCCGGCCTCCTCAGACCCGGCCTCCGCCGCCGCGGTCTCGGCCTCGTCCTGGGCGAGGGCGGCGGCCTTGGCCTCGGTGCCCTCGATCTCGTCGACGTCGGCGTAGTCGACGTTCTCGTTGAACTTGGCGCGGCGTTCCTGGCCGCCGACGAGGTAGTCCTGGTACTCCTGCAGGCCGTCCTCGTCGCCGTCGACCAGGTACTGCGCCTGGTCCGCCCAGCTCGTCGCGGCGGGCGCGAACGTGATCCCGCCGGTGGCGAGGGCCTCGCGCAGCTCGGTCTCGCTCGCTCCGGCGATCTTGGCGTACGTGGTGTACCCGGCGGCCTTGAGGACCGCCTCGATCTTCGGGCCGATGCCCTCGATGCGCCGGAGATCCTGCGGCTCGGGCTCGGGCTCGGGCTCGGGCTCGGACGAGGGCTCCGGCGAGGGCTCCGGCGTGGTCTGCTCCGCTGCCGCCTCGGCGGCGGCCGTCTCGGCCTCGTCCTGGGCGAGGGCGGCGGCCTTGGCCTCGGTGCCCTCGATCTCGTCGACGTCGGCGTAGTCGACGTTCTCGTTGAACTTGGCGCGGCGTTCCTGGCCGCCGACGAGGTAGTCCTGGTACTCCTGCAGGCCGTCCTCGTCGCCGTCGACCAGGTACTGCGCCTGGTCGGCCCACGTGCTGGCCGACGGGGCGAACTTGATGCCCTGGCTCGCGACGGCCTCGCGCAGCTCGTCCTCGGTGGCGCCCGCGATCCTCGCGTACGTCCCGTAGCCGGCGGCGGCGAGCGCGGCAGCGATCTTGGGACCGATGCCCTCGATCCGGCGCAGGTCGTCCTGCGGGGCTGCGGTCCCGGGTGCGTCCTCGGCGACGGCCGGAGCCTCCGCGGCAGCGGCCGGGGCCTCCGCGGCGGCAGCGGCGGCGGCCTCGGCAGCCTCGCGCGCCACGGCCTCGGCCGCGGCCACGACGTCGGCCCCGGCGGAGCCGTCCTCGATGTCGGCGTCCCCGGTGCCGTCGCCCCTGGTCTCGCTGTTCTCGGCGCCGGGGTGGTCCGCGCCGTCCAGGCGGTTGGCGTCGTCCGCGGCCGAGGCGCCGGCGGCGCTCGTCCCGGCGTCCGGCGTCTCGTCGGTCGTCGCAGCGACCGCGAGCGCACGCACGGTCTCGGGGTCGGTCTCGGTCGTACTGACCGGGCTCGCGTCGTCCGAGCCGGCTGCGTCCGGGCTGTCGGCCGCGGTGCCCGTGGCCTCCGTCTCCTCCGCCGTGGCCTTCGCGGTACGCGCGGCCTCGGCCTTCTCGGCGGTGTGCTTGCCCTTGGCGCGACGGCCCCAGACGATCCAGCCGATCCAGATGCCGATCGCGAGACCGATCAGACCCGCGATGACGATGAATGCGAGCGATTGGGCGATGAACCAACCCACGCGTACCTCCAGGTGACTACTGCGGTGTGTGGTGTGCGGACGACGACGCGACCCGGCGTGACCGACCCAGGCGAAATGGGTCGCATTGCGCCAATCTCCATCGAACGCGGCAAACTCTCCCACATCCTCTTCACCCAGGCATTTCCAGCCATGTAACGGTATGGAAAATCGTGGCTACGGCTGCCGGACGGCCCGGGGGACGCCTGCGGGCGCGGCCTCCCGGGGGCCGCCGGTAGCCTGCCGACCATGACGAGCACCGACAGCCCCGACTGCCTCTTCTGCAAGATCGTGGCGGGGGACATCCCGGCGGACGTCGTGGCGTCGTCGGACACCGCCGTCGCCTTCCGCGACATCGCGCCCAAGGCGCCCGTGCACGTGCTGGTGGTGCCGAGAGAGCACTACCCGGACGTGCCCGCCTTCGCGGCGTCCGACGCCGAGGGGCTGGCCGGCGTGGTCGCGCTGGCCGACGGTGTCGCGAGCGAGCTGGCTGACGGCCAGTACCGCCTGATCTTCAACACGGGACCGAAGGCCGGGCAGACGGTCTTCCACGTGCACGCCCACCTGCTGGCCGGCGGGGAGCTGCCGGGCTTCGCCTGACCGGCAGGTGGGGCGAAGCCTGTGGAAAGACCGTGGCGCAGCCCGGCCGGGTCGATAGGATGAGGACTGTCGTCATCCCTACCGCACGAAGGAGCGGATCGGCCCCGCGGGCCGGCTCATGACCACTACGCCCAGCACACAGTCACAGACCCGGATCGAGCACAAGATCGTCGTCCCGGCCCACATCCCGACGGTCGCGCTCCTCGGGAGCCGGGACTCGGTGCTGCGGGCCGTCGAGGAGGGCTTCCCCGGCGTCGACGTCCACGCACGTGGCAACGAGATAGCGGTGAACGGACCGGCGGGCGACGTCGCCCTGGTCACCCAGCTGCTCGACGAGCTGATCGAGGTCGTCGAGGCGGGCACGCAGCTCACCCCCGAGGTCGTGAAGCGCTCGGTGGCGATGCTGAGCGACGCGTCCGCGTCGCGGCCTGCCGAGGTCCTCACGTTCAACATCCTGTCCAACCGGGGCCGCACCATCCGGCCGAAGACGGTGGGCCAGAAGGCGTACGTCGACGCCATCGACTCCAACACCATCACGTTCGGCATCGGCCCCGCGGGTACCGGCAAGACCTACCTCGCCATGGCCAAGGCCGTCCAGGCGCTGCAGGCCAAGCAGATCAACCGGATCATCCTCACGCGTCCCGCCGTCGAGGCGGGGGAGCGGCTCGGGTTCCTGCCCGGGTCCCTGTCGGAGAAGATCGACCCGTACCTGCGCCCGCTGTACGACGCGCTGCACGACATGGTCGACCCCGAGCAGGTGCCCAAGCTCATCGAGGCCGGCACCATCGAGGTGGCGCCGCTGGCCTACATGCGCGGCCGATCGCTCAACGACTCGTTCATCGTGCTCGACGAGGCGCAGAACACCTCGACCGAGCAGATGAAGATGTTCCTGACCCGCCTGGGCTTCGGCTCCAAGATGGTGATCACCGGGGACGCCACGCAGGTCGACCTGCCGGGCGGCACCCAGTCGGGGCTGCGCGTCGTCGAGGACATCCTGCTGGGCGTGGACGACGTCGAGTTCTGCCGCCTCACGTCCTCCGACGTGGTGCGGCACCGGCTGGTCAGCGACATCATCGACGCGTACGCGCGGTGGGACGTCGTCGCGGGCGGGCAGCGCCCCGGCCGCCAGCCGCAGGACCACCGTCCGGGGAGCAACAAGAGGCAGCGCCGGTGAGCATCGAGGTCAACAACGAGTCGGGGTTCGAGGTCGACGAGGCGGAGTTCGCCGCGCTCGGCCGGTTCGTGCTCGACGCCATGCGGGTGCACCCGCAGTCGGAGCTGTCGATCATCTTCGTCGACACCACCGTCATGTCCGACCTGCACGTGCAGTGGATGGACGAGCCCGGCCCCACGGACGTCCTGTCCTTCCCGATGGACGAGCTGCGTCCTGGCCGGGACGGCGAGGTCACCCCGGCCGGCACCCTCGGCGACATCGTGCTGTGCCCCGAGGTCGCGGTCACCCAGGCCAAGGCCGCCGGCCACTCCACCACCGAGGAGCTGCTGCTCCTGACCACGCACGGCATCCTCCATCTGCTCGGCTACGACCACGCCGAGCCGGAGGAGGAGAAGGAGATGTTCACGCTCCAGCGCAAGCTTCTCCTGACCTTCCTCGCCACCCGGTGACCGGCGTGCTCGTCCTGCTCCTGACCGTCGTCGTGCTGGTCGGCCTCTCGCTGGCCGGCATGCTCTCGGCCGGTGAGGCCGCCCTGCTGCGCGTCACGCGCGCCTCCCTGACGGAGGCGCTGGCCGAGGCGGAGCTCGGGCCGACGCCCGACCCGGACCGCGCCGCGCGGATCCGGCGGGCCCAGGCCCTGGTGGTGGACCCGACGGCGATCGTGGCCTCCTTCGCGCTCGTGCGCGTCATGTCGGAGGTCGTGGCCATCGCGGCCGGGACGCTGCTGGTGCAGCAGGCGATCCCCGGTCAGGGGGTGCCGAACGAGCTGCCCGTCATGCTCATCGCGCTCGTGGTCGGCGCCGTCATCGGCGTGATCTTCGTGCGGGTGTCGCCCCGTGCGCTCGGCTTCCGCTGGCCGGTCGCCGTGCTGGTCGCCCTCGTGGGCCCGCTGACCGGCGTCTCCCGGGCCGTCGCGTGGCTGACCCGGCTGTCGGTGCCGCGGCACGACCCGTCGCCCCCCACGGACGCCGAGCTGCGCGACATCGCCGACCGGGTGGGGGAGAGCAGCGCGTTCGAGGAGTCGGACCGGGAGCTGCTGCGCTCCGTGATCGAGCTCGGCGGCACCATCACGCGCGAGGTCATGGTGCCCCGCACCGACATGGTCACCGTCACGGCGGACACCTCGCTCGACCGGGTGCTGCGCCTGTTCCTCCGGTCCGGCTTCTCGCGGGTGCCGGTGATCGGTGAGTCGGTGGACGACGTCGTCGGTGTCGCCTACCTCAAGGACGTGGTGGCCGCGGTGCACTGGCCCGTGGGCGACGGCGGCGCAGCGCCGGAGCCGTCCCGGCGTCCCGCGGCCGACGTCGCGCGCGACGCGGTGTTCGTGCCCGAGTCCAAGCCGATCGACGACCTGCTGCGCGAGATGCAGGCCTCGGCCAGCCACATCGCGCTCGTCGTCGACGAGTACGGCGGCGTCGCCGGCCTGGTGACCATCGAGGACCTCCTGGAGGAGGTCGTCGGTGAGCTCACCGACGAGCACGACACCGTGCCGGTCCAGGAGGTCGAGGACCTCGGCAACGGCACGTACCGGGTGCCGGCCCGCCTGCCGGTCGACGAGCTCGGCGACCTGTTCGACCTGCGCCTGGACGACGACGACGTGGACACCGCGGGCGGCCTGCTCGCCAAGGCGCTGGGCAAGGTGCCGCTGGCCGGGTCCTCGGCCGAGGTGGGCGGCGTCCACCTGGCCGCCGAGCGGGTCGAGGGCCGGCGCAAGCAGATCTCGACCCTCCTGGTGCACCGCACGGAACCGGTGGGCGAGCCGGACGACAGCAACGGTGGTCTCGACCAGCACGACCACCGTGATCAGAAGCACGACCAGAAGAGAGAAGTGACCTCGTGAGCGACCAGAGCCCCGCGCATCAGACCGCTGTGCACCGCAGTGGGTTCGCCTGCCTGGTGGGGCGGCCCAACGCCGGCAAGTCCACCCTGACGAACGCGCTGGTGGGGCAGAAGGTCGCGATCATGTCCGCGCGGCCGCAGACCACGCGGCACACCATCCGCGGCATCGTGCACCGCCCCGACGCGCAGCTCGTGCTCGTGGACACCCCGGGCCTGCACCGCCCGCGCACCCTGCTGGGCGAGCGGCTCAACGACCTCGTGCGCGACACGCTGTCCGAGGTGGACGTCATCGCGTTCTGCCTGCCCGCGGACCAGAAGGTGGGCCCCGGCGACCGGTACATCGCGGCACAGCTCGCCGAGCTCATGGTGGGGCGGCGCCGGGTACCCGTCGTCGCCGTCGTCACGAAGGCCGACCTGGTGCCCCGGGCCGAGCTCATGGAGCACCTCGTCGCCGTCGACCAGCTCGCACGGTCCGTGGACCGTGAGTGGGACGACATCGTGCCCGTGTCCGCGAAGGACGGCTACCAGGTCGACGAGCTCGAGTCGGTGCTCGTCTCCCACCTGCCCGAGGGCCCCGAGCTGTACCCGGGCGGGGAGCTGACCGACGAGCCCGAGGCCGTCATGGTGGCCGAGCTCGTGCGCGAGGCTGCCCTGGAGGGCGTGCGCGACGAGCTGCCGCACTCGCTCGCGGTGGTCGTCGAGGAGATCGTGGAGCGCGAGGGCTCGGGCGACCCGGACAAGGGCCGGCCGGCGCTCCTGGACGTGCGCGTCAACCTGTTCGTCGAGCGCGACTCGCAGAAGGCCATCATCATCGGGCGCGGCGGTTCGCGGCTGCGGCAGGTGGGCACCGAGGCACGCCAGGGTATCGAGCGGCTGCTGGGCCAGCGGGTCTACCTGGACCTGCACGTGAAGGTCGCCAAGGACTGGCAGCGCGACCCGAAACAGCTGCGACGCCTCGGGTTCTGACCTCGGCAGACACCCCCGGGAGCCCGGATATCGCAGCCACGATTACGGGCAATACGGACACTGTGCTGAGATAGCACACATGGACAGAGTGGCCGCCCGGACGGCGCCCGTCGAGCTCACGAGCCTCAGCGGGCTCACCCCCCTGTCGGCGACGACGGGTGGTGCCGACTCGCAGGAGATCTACAACGTGCTCCGGGCGAGATGGGGTGTCGTGGCGCCCGTCGACATGGAGCCGGGCGTCCCGGCGTGGCTCGTGATGGGCCACGCCGAGATCTGCGACATCGCCCGCAACGAGGCGCAGTTCTCCCGCGACCCGCGCAACTGGCGTTGGCACTACGACGGCCTGCTGTCCGAGCGCTCGGCCCTCCTGGGCATCTCGCCGCGCGAGCCGCGCAGCTCGTCCTACCACCACGACGGCGAGAAGCGGCGCCGCCTGCGCGAGCCGCTGGACGACGGGCTGGCCGCGCTGCCCGAGAAGACGGTGGTGGCCGAGGTCGAGGAGGTCAGCATGCGGCTGGTCGAGGCCCTGGGAGACAGCGGCGAGGCCGATCTCGTCAAGGACTGGTCCAAGAAGGTCGGCTTCCTGGCCGTCACGGCGCTGTTCGGGTTCGACCCCGAGACCGCCGACCAGATGATGGCCGACTCGGCGCACATCATGGACCACACGAGCGAGGCGGCGCAGGCGCGCGACCGGATGGGGCGCAACCTCATGGCCCATGTGCTGGAGCGGCGCGCGTCGGGTGGCGCCGACCTGACCGCCGCGTTCGTGCAGCACAAGAGCTTCCACGACGACCGCGAGGTGGCCGACTCGATGTCGGTGCCGCTCATCGCGGCGAGCGAGTTCCTCACCGCCTGGATCGCCCTGACCCTGCGGCTGCTGCTCACCGACCAGCGGTTCGCCGCGCGCTGGACCGGCGGGCGCATCGCCCTCGACGACGCCCTGGACGAGGTGCTCTGGCGCGAGGCCCCCGCCGCGAACCCGCCGCTGCCCCGGTACGCCATGCAGGACCTGGAGCTGGACGGGAAGCTGATCCGCAAGGGCGACGCCCTGATCATGGCCGTGGCCGCGGCGAACCAGGACCCCCTGGTGCACACGGGCGACATGTGGGACGAGGTCGGCAACCGGGCACACCTTGCCTGGGGCGTCGGCCCGCACCGGTGCCCGGCGTCCCGGCAGGCCCGGATCGTGGCCCGCGTGGCGATCAACCGGCTGCTCACGGAGCTGGACCTGGAGCTCGCGGTCGAGGACCACGAGCTCGCCTGGGTGCCGTCGCCGTGGGTGCGGCACCCGCAGGCGCTGCCGGTGCGGTACCGGCGGGCACGCTCGTCGGGTACGGAGATCTACGAGGTCTGACCTGCGGCGATGTGACATGGTCGGCGCACCCTTCCACCTGGCGCGGACCGGGTAGTACGGTCACGAAACGTACTAACTGGACATCTGTCGTGGAGGAAGAACATGCTCACCGTCGACCTGGTCCGCCGCGGGGCCGCCCGGTTCGGGCCGCGCACCGCCGTCCGCTTCGGTGACCAGTCGCTCACGTACACGCAGGTCGACGAGGCGGCGAACGCCATGGCGCGCGTGCTGCACGCCCACGGCGCCGAGCCCGGGTCGCGCGTCGCGCTGCTGATGGGCAACGGGCTGTGGTCCATCGCGACGGACTTCGCCTGCCTCAAGGCGGGCGTCACCCGCGTGCCCCTGAACGCCCGGCTCTCGGCGGCGGAGCAGGGTCGCATGCTCGACGAGACCGGCGTCCGGCTCCTGGTGCACGACGCCGCCCTGGTCGAGCGGGCCGGCGAGCTCGCCGCGGCGCACGACGTCGCCACGCTCGGTCTGGGCGCGCCCGGCGCCGTCGGCGGGGCGGACCTGCTGGTCGCGATGAACGAGGTCGCCACCACCGACCCGAACCTGCCGGCGCACCCCCAGGACCCGATCCTGCTGCTGTACACCTCGGGCACCACGGGCACGCTCAAGGCCGTCGAGCACACCCAGGCCAGCTACGCCGCGATCGTCGCCAACATCCTCACCAACCTGGTCAGCCCCGCCCGCGACTCGGTGATGCTGCACGCCGCGAGCCTGATCCACGCCAGCGGCACCTTCGTGCTGCCCTACTGGCTGCGCGGCGGCGAGTCGGTGGTGCTGCCCGGCTTCGACCCGCAGGGCTACGTCGACGCCGTCGCCCGGTACCGCGCCACGGAGATCAACCTGGTGCCCACGATGATCGGCATGCTGCTCGGCAGCGGCGTCGCCCGGCGCGCCGACGTCTCCTCGCTGCGCACCGCGATCTACGGCGCCAGCCCCATGCCGCGCCCGGTGATCGAGGAGGCCATGGACGTCTGGGGCCCGCGGTTCGCGCAGTACTACGGCCAGACCGAGGCGCCCCTGTGCCTCACGGTGCTCGACGCGACGGACCACGGCGACGCCTCGCTGCTCGGTTCCTGCGGTCAGCCCGCCCTGGACGCCCAGATCCTGGTGACCGACGACGACGGCGTCCCCGTGGCCCCGGGCGACGTCGGCGAGATCCGGGTGCGTGCCCCGTTCACCATGGCCGGCTACCACGCGGCCCCCGAGCTGAACGCGGAGATGTTCGCCGGCGACGGCTGGCTGCGCACCCGGGACATGGCCCGCGTCGACGAGCGCGGCTACCTGTACCTCGTGGACCGGCGCAGCGACATGATCATCACCGGCGGCTACAACGTCTACCCGCGCGAGGTCGAGGACGTGCTGCTGGCCCAGCCGTCCGTGGCGCAGGCCGTCGTGGTCGGCGCGCCCGACGACACGTGGGTCGAGGCCGTCACCGCGTTCGTCGTGCCCGCGCCCGGCGCGACCGTCGACGAGGCTGCGCTCCAGGCCGCCGTGCGGGAACGGCTGGCGGGCTACAAGGTGCCCAAGTCGGTGCGGACCGTCGACGCGGTGCCGCTCTCGCCCGTGGGCAAGGTGCTGCGGCGCGCGCTGCGCGAGCCGCTGTGGGAGGGCCGCCGATGAGCGTCCTGGTCACCCGCGAGGGCAGCGTCACCCTGATCGGCATCGACCGCCCCGAGCGGCGCAACGCCGTCGACGGCCCCACGGCGGCCGCCCTCGCCGACGCGTTCCGCGCCTTCGACGCCGACGCCGCCGCCACCGCCGCCGTGCTGTACGGCACGGGCGGCACGTTCTGCTCCGGCGCGGACCTCAAGGCGCTGGGCACGCCGGACGGCAACCGGGCGGCCCCGGACGGTGACGGCCCGATGGGACCCACCCGGCTGCGGCTGAGCAAGCCGGTGATCGCCGCCGTGTCCGGGCACGCCGTGGCGGGCGGGCTGGAGCTCGCCGCCTGGGCGGACCTGCGCGTCGCCGACGAGACCGCCGTCTTCGGCGTCTTCTGCCGTCGCTGGGGCGTGCCCCTGATCGACGGCGGCACCGTGCGGCTGCCGCGGCTGGTCGGGCAGTCGCACGCGATGGACATGATCCTGACCGGCCGTGCGGTCGAGGCCGACGAGGCGCTGCGGATCGGCCTGGCCAACCGGGTGGTGCCCGCAGGCCAGGCGCTGGCGGCGGCCGTGGAGCTGGCGGAGTCCCTGGCGGCGTTCCCGCAGACCTGCCTGCGCGAGGACCGTGCGTCGGTGCTGGACCAGTGGGGCCTGGCCGAGCCGGACGCGCTGGCCCAGGAGTGGACCCATGGCGCCCGCTCCCTGGCGGCGGACGCGTACGCGGGCGCGGCGGCCTTCGCCGCCGGCTCGGGCCGCCACGGCACTCAGCGGCGGGCGGGGTGGGAGCCCGCCGGGGGGTCCCAGGAGATGCGGTAGTCCGTCAGCCAGTCGTGGGTGGTGCGAGCTGCTGCGCGGCTGACCAGCGGGAGGATCAGGCGGTCGCGGAGCAGCCGGGTCAGCGGGTTCGGGATCTTCTGGTTGGACGTGCGCTTCGCCTGGGCGATCAGCTTCTCGACCCGTCGCCGGCGGGCCGCCTCGAACGCGGCGAACGCCGCCACCGGGTCGCCGTGGTCGCGCAGGAGACGGGCCAGCAGCACGCCGTCCTCGATCGCGAGCGAGGCGCCCTGGCCGGACGTCGGTGAGATGCCGTGCGCCGCGTCGCCCACCAGCCCGATCGGGCCGCGGTGCCAGACGGGCACCGTGGGCAGGTCCAGGGTGTTCCAGGGCGCGATGATCTCCGGCGTCGCGGCGATGATCTCCAGCGCCGGCCCGGCGTCGTCGGCGAACAGGCGCTCCAGCTCGGCGCGCCAGCGGTCCGGGGTGTACGCCGCGAGCTCGTCGTCGCTCGCCGCGCGGGCGCGGGGGACGTTCGCGAACCACCACACGTCGCCCGGGCCCCGGTTCGCGTAGGCGAAGAACGCCCGCCGCCCGAAGATCATGGTGAACAGCCCCACCGGCGTGTCCACCGAGACGCCGGAGGCATAGCCGCCCGTGTTCAGGAGCCCGGTGTAGCGCGGCGGCGGGCAGTGCGGGTCCAGGATGGCGCGGGTGCGGGAGTGCAGGCCGTCGGCGCCGACGAGCAGGTCGCCCTCGGCCGTGCCGCCGTCCGCGAACGTGGCGAGCACGGCGCCCCGGTGCGGTACGGCGTCGACCAGGCGCCTGCCGTACTCGACCGGGATGCCGCGCCGCACGGCCTCGTCCCGGAGCCGGACGTAGAGATCCGACCGGCGGACGGTCTGGCTGACCGTGCCGGCGGCGTCGTCCCGGCTCATCGCGAGGTGGGCCAGACGCCGGCCCGAGGCGTTGCGCAGCTCCAGCGCGGGGGTGTCGAAGCCGCCGAGGTCCCGGTGGTCGATGCCGAGCAGGCGCAGGGCGGCCAGGCCGTTGGTGGCGAGGTTGAGATAGGCGCCGACGCCGTCCGCCGTGCGCTCGTACGCCTCGTGGATCGTCGCGTCGATGCCTGCCTTCTGCAGGGCCATGGCGGTCACGGGCCCGGTGATGCCCGCTCCGATGACGAGTGCTCTCATGTGGAAACCATAAAATGGGTAACCATAAAATGGCAAGATGCCTGTCGTGCGATCCCGCCTAGGCTGGGCGCCGTGACACAGGACTCGCGGCCGCGTTCGCCGCTCGCGATGGTGCTGCTGGCGCTGCTCGCCGAGGAACCCATGCACGCCTACCGCATGCAGCGCCTGATCAAGACGCGGCGCAAGGACGACGTGGTCAACGTGGCCCGCAGCAACAGCGTCTACCAGGCGATCGAGCGGCTGCTGCGGGACGGCCTCATCGAGGTGCGCGAGAAGCTGGTCGCCGACACGGGCCCGGCCCGCATCGTCTACGCCCTGACCGACGACGGCCGCGCCGCCCTGAACCGCTGGATGGACGCCGCCCTCGCCACCCCCGCGCGGGAGTTCCCCGAGTTCCGGGCGGTGCTGGCGGTCGTGGCGATCACCGGCCCGGACCTGGTGGCCGACCGGCTCGCCGAGCGGGCCGAGGCGCTGGCGGCCACGCTGGACGTCGCGGAGCGCGAGGAGCGGACGAGCCGCGAGTGGGGTCTGCCCCGCGTGCTGCTGCTGGAGCACGAGCACCTCGTCGCGGTCACGCGGGCCGAGCTGACGTGGGTGAGCGGCGTGGTCGACGACCTGCGCTCCGGCGCCCTGACCTGGGACACCGAGGAGATGCTGGCCTCCCGCCCGCCGGAGTGACGGCCGGCCCGCCGGATCGAGCCACCGGCCCGCCGGGCGTAACATCCGAAGGTGTTCTTCCGGACCGTCGCCACCTCCGCCGCGTTCCTCGTCGTGCTCGCCGTGACCGGTGCCGTCGCGGGCCCCGCCTGGGAGCCGCAGCCCGTGACGGAGCACCTGCAGCCCGCCACGACGTCGACGGCGATCGGTGGCGCCTCGGCCGACGCCGGTGAGCCGGGGGACTACGAGGTGCGGGAGTCGCCCGTCGTCGTCGCGCTCGCCCCCGGGATCGAGGTGGGCGGGCTGCTGCGCGAACCCGTCGGGGCGCCGGACGGGCGCCCGGGCATCGTGTTCGTGCACGGCGCGGGCACCGGCAAGGCCGCCGACGCGTTCACGCTGGCCGCGACCGCGCTGGCCAGCGCGGGGATCACGACGCTGGTGCCCGACAAGCGGCTCGACACCTACACGACGCGGCACCGCGACTACGAGGCCATGGCCCGCGACTACGCGCGGTCGGTGGCCTACCTGCGCGACGTGCCCGGCGTCGACCCCGACCGCGTGGGGCTGTACGCCGAGTCGGAGGGGGCCTGGGTGTCGCCGGTGATGATGGTCGACGACCCCCGGCTCGCGTTCCAGATCCTCGTGTCCGCGCCCGTGGTGCCGCCCCGGCAGCAGGCCGCCTACGCCGTCGACAACTACCTGCGCAACACCGACGTGCCGGCCGGCGTGTTCCGCGCCATCCCGCGCGCCGTCGGCATGCGGCTGCCGGGCGGCGGGTTCGAGTACGCGGACTTCGACGTGCGACCGTGGCTCACGGAGCAGGAGGACCCGATCCTCGCCGTGTACGGCACCAAGGACGCCTCGATGCCGTTCGAGCAGGGCGCCCGGGAGCTCATGGCCGACGCCCCCGACGTGACCGTGCGGTTCTACGCGCACGCCAACCACGGCATCAACGTCGAGACGCCCGACGGCCTGGTGCTGCACCCGGACTTCGCGGCCGACCTCGCGGACTGGGTGCTCGGCCTGCCGGGGACGGCGTCCGCGCCGCCGCAGGTCGCCGGCGCCCAGCCCGAGCAGCTCTACCTCGCGTCCGCCGTGCCGCAGCCCCACTGGTACGGCGACGGCGACTGGCTCGTCGGGGTGGTGGTCACCGCCGGTGGGCTGCTCGTGGTCGGCCCTCTGCTCCTGGGCGGGGCCGCCCTCGCGGGCCGCGCCGCCCGACGTCGCCCGGGTCGCCCGGGTGCACGCCTCGCCGCCGGCCTGCGCGAGCCGCTGACGGGGCTCGGCGCCGGCGCCGCGGCCACCACCGTCGGCCTGGTCGCCTACCTCGCCGCCGTGGCCCGGCTCGCCCTCGACTACGAGAAGGACGCGCCGGTGGTCCAGGGCGGATGGATCGGCGTGCGCCTGCTCGGCATCGCGACGGTGGTCGCGGCGGCGCTCCTGGTCAACCGGCTCCGGGACCTGCGGGGCCGGCTGGTCACCGCGGTGGCGGCCGACGCGCCGGGCCGCCTCTCGGTCCACGAGACCCCGCGCGGCGGAGCCGTCGTCGTCCGCACCGGGTTCTGGCTCACCGTGCTCGGAGCGGCCGCGCTCCTGGTCACCCTGGCCTACTGGGGCGTCTACCAGCTCGGCATCTGACCCTCCTGCTCACGGGGCTCAGGAGCGAGCCGGCGCCGCGGCGGCACCGTGGAGGCGGTGCGCCACGACCTCCGGCAGCGCATCCGGGAGCCGGAGCTGACGCACCTGGTCCACGTGCGTCGTCGTCGCCAGCGCCGCGCTGTGCCCCGACGGGGCGGGCACGTGCGTCAGGTAGGGGCGCGGGTAGGGCAGCCGCGCCGACGGGTCGCTGGTCAGCAGCGTCGGGCGCGGGCCGGACACGTCCAGGTCGCGCAGCGGGATCGCCAGCCCGTGGCCCGTCAGCTTGGCCGTCGCCTCCTTGCGCGTCCACGACGCCAGGAGCGCGTCCGCGCGCTCCCGCGCCGGCAGCCGGCGCCACGCACGGCGCTCCGCCGGCGTCAGGGCGGCGGCTGCCAGGTCCTCCAGGTCGTGGTCCGCCGGGCGGGCGTCCAGGTCCGCGCCCACCCGGCCGTCGCCCACGACCGCCACCAGCACCCACGACCGCGTGTGCGAGACCGAGTACTCCAGGCTCGCGCCGGGTACGGAGGGGCGGCCGTGCTGCGGGTCACCGCAGCGTTCGCAGACCCGGTCCACGACGATCTCGTCGGGCGGCACCCGGAGATACCGCGCCAGGATCAGCCGCTGGGCGGCCCGCGACGTCAGGTGCACGTCCACAGCCTGCTCGTCCAGGCCCACGAGGTGCTCCCGATCCGGTACGGTCAGCAGGCGCGTCCAGGCCTCACGACGTCGGACCGGGACCAGCCAGACGTCGCAGGTGCGGGGTGCCGGTACGGCAGAAGGGTCCACTGCGTTCTCCTGTGACCTCGACGTATCGGCTGCCGCCGACGGTGACGTCCTGCGCACGGGTGAATGTGAGGGACGTGCGCAGAAATGCAGGTGTGACCGGACTCGCCGCGGTTCGGCCTGACAGGGCCTGCACCCAGCGGGTACAAACATCGGGGACCCCGCGCCGCCAGCCACACCTCCCCAGTCTCGACCAGCGGCGTTATCGAGGAGTGAACGGATGATGGACCAGCACGCCTCCGAGCGTGACGAGAGAACTTCGGCGGACGCCGCACCCGACGCGAACGGGGCACCGACCGAACGTCTCGGCCACGAGCACGTCGCGGTGCTCTCGCCCGAGGCCGGCGTCGAGGAATCGCCCGACGCGAGCCCCGCCGGTGCCGGCGCCTTCGACAACATCGCCGTGGCCGACTACGTGCGCGACGCCATCGCCGCGATCGCCCTGCTCGTGTCGCTCGCGCTGCCGTGGAACCTCGAGGACCGGTCCGCCGACCGTGTCGAGGTGGTGCTCGCCGTCGCGCTGTCCCTCGCCTCGCTGAGCCTGCCCTACCTGGCCCGCCTCGCCGTGCTGCCCGTGACCTGGACCGTGCACTCGACCCGACGGGCCCGCCTGCTCGCCGGGCTCCCGCTGGCGGTGATCGGCCTGCTGCACCTCGTCTTCGACGTCAGCTCCGGCACCGGCGTCGGCACCGGGCTGGGCCTCGCGCTGGCCGGTGCGGCGCTCGCGGCCACACCGCGCGACAGCGAGCTCGGCCCGGTCGAGCAGGACGGCGCGGTGCTGCGCGGCTGGCGGTTCGGCCTGGCGGGTGTCGGCGTGCTGATCGCCGTGGGCGCCGTCGCGTCGACCCTGTTCGCCGAGCTGGCCGACGGTGCCACCCTGGGTGACCGCCTGCTGGCACCCGTCTGGCTGGTCCTGGTGCTGGGCCTCGCCTGGCTCCTGGTGGGCGGCACCGTGCGGCACGACCGTCCCTCCCGGCTGGTGCTGGTGGCCGCCGGGTTCGTGCTCGCGCTGCTGTTCGTGTTCACCTCGGGCGACGCGCTGACCGGCCTGGAGTCCATGCGCCCCGGCGTCACGGACCCGAGCCGGTTCGGCCTCGTGCTCCTGCCGCTCGCCGCCGCCATCGCGGGTACGCCCGCCGTGCGCCGCGACCCGGAGGCCGAGGAGGACCTCAGCACCGAGCGGGCCGCCGGCGTCTGGGTGCGGGTGGCGATCCGCGCGTTCGACGTCATCGTGCTGCTCGCGGCGTGCAGTGCCCTCGCGGCGCTGGTGCAGCTCATCGACCCCGGCTTCATCGGGTCGGGCGCCGGCGTGACGCTGGTCGTGCGCCTGGTGCTCGGCGTGGTCGTGGCGGCCATCGCGTGGTTCGCGCGCCGGTCCCTGAGCCGCGACCCCGGCACGGGTCACGTGCCGGCCGTCGGCGCGGCCTGCGTGGCGGGCGTGCTCGGGCTCGTGGTCGTCATCGCGACGTCCGGGGCGAGCCTGGGCGTGAACCTCGGTGACCTGCTCATGGCGCTCGGCCTGCCGATCGTCGCGGCGTCGGCCCTGATGGTGCCGAAGGCGGTGCGCGAGCACTTCCAGACGGTCGGCATCGGTGGGGCGGCGGACGTCGACCGCAGCCAGGCGTACGTGTGGGCGCCGCAGCAGCCCAAGGGCGACAAGGCGCCGCCGGCCACGCTGCCGGAGGAGCCCGTGCGGTCCGCCCCCGAGCTGCGCCGGCCGGCCGAGCCGCGCCGGGTCACCTCGACCGGTGCCGTGCGCACCGTCGCCGGTGCCGCCGCGGCCCAGCGCGCCACGCCGCCCGCCCAGGCGGCCGGCGCGCAGGCCGCCGCCGCTCCGGGCACCGCCGAGGCCGACGCCGCACCGGCGTCGGGCGAGGTGCCCCTCAGTGCGATGCGCACCGTCGAGGACCTCCCGGCGGCGGGTGCTCCCGCGGCCTCGGTGGGCGAGACCGCGACCCTGCCGCCGGTGCGCCCGGGCGAGGCGTCCGGTCAGCCGGCCGCGGCGCAGCCCGGGGCGCGCGTCCAGCGCGTGGCCTCCGGTCAGCAGACGGCGCGGATCCGCCCGATGACGGGCCAGCAGGCCGTGACCGCCGGCGACGACGGGCAGGAGCACGTGACGCGCCCGGTGTCCGTCGGCCAGCCGCAGCGGACCGAGGCGGACCAGGGTGCGCGGGCCGGGCACACCGCCGTCATGCCGCCGGTGGGGGGCCGGTGGACCGCCGCGGTGGCGCTCGACCCGGCGACGCCGCTCGCGGACCTGGCGAAGATCGTGCAGGAGGCACCGCACCTGCGCCCGCAGGTCGCGGCCAACCCGTCGACCTACCCGGCACTGCTGGACTGGCTGGGCGCCCTGGGCGACCCGCAGGTCGACGCGGCCCTGCGCACCCGCCGCTGACTCCGCCCCGAGCCCGCCGAGACCTGGTGGCGCCGCCGAGACCCGGTGGCGTACGACCAGGTCTCGGCGGCGTCGTGGGGCGTGGGTCCGGATCGTGGGCCGGGTGGCGGGGACGGCGGCCGACGGGGGTAGAGTGACGGCGTGCGTCTCACGGTGATCCTTCTCCTTCGCTGCCGCGACGAGGCCTAGACAGGCCGGTCCCTCGTCGCGGAGGCTTGGTGTGCCGGCCAACCTCACCGAGCGAAGGACACATGATGGAGAACAGCATCACCGCCACCACCCCCGGCGGAGTTCACGAGACCGCGGTGCACGGCACCGCAGGCGGGATCATCGAGGACAACCCGCAGCAGACGTCGGGCATGCCGATCCAGAAGTACCGCCCGTTCCACGAGCAGATCCGCGTCGACCTCCCGGACCGCACCTGGCCCGCCAAGCGCATCGAGAAGGCGCCGCGCTGGTGCGCCGTCGACCTGCGGGACGGCAACCAGGCCCTCATCGAGCCGATGGACGCGGAGCGCAAGCTGCGCATGTTCGAGCTGCTGGTGCAGATGGGCTACAAGGAGATCGAGGTCGGCTTCCCGTCCGCGAGCCAGACCGACTACGACTTCGTGCGCAAGCTCATCGACGAGAACCGGATCCCCGACGACGTGGTGATCCAGGTGCTGACCCAGTCGCGCGCCCACCTGATCGAGCGCACCTACGAGGCCATCGCCGGCGCCAAGCAGGCGATCGTGCACCTGTACAACTCGACGTCGGTGCTGCAGCGGGAGGTCGTCTTCCGCTCCGACCAGGACGGCATCGTGGACATCGCGCTCGACGGCGCCAAGCTGTGCCGCAAGCTGGAGGAGACCGTCCCCGGCACGCGGATCTACTACGAGTACTCCCCGGAGTCCTACACGGGCACGGAGCTGGAGTTCGCCGTCCGCATCTGCAACGAGGTCATCGAGGTCTTCGAGCCGACGCCGGAGCGCAAGGTCATCATCAACCTGCCCGCGACCGTCGAGATGGCCACGCCCAACGTGTACGCGGACTCCATCGAGTGGATGAGCCGGCACCTCGCCCACCGCGAGAACGTGATCCTGTCGCTGCACCCGCACAACGACCGGGGCACGGCCGTGGCGGCGGCCGAGCTGGGCTACCTGGCCGGCGCGGACCGCATCGAGGGCTGCCTGTTCGGCAACGGTGAGCGCACCGGCAACGTCGACCTGGTGACGCTGGGCATGAACCTGTTCTCGCAGGGCATCGACCCGCAGATCGACTTCAGTGACATCGACGGCGTCCGCCGCACGGTCGAGCACTGCAACCAGATGCCGGTCCACGAGCGGCACCCCTACGTGGGCGACCTCGTCTTCACGGCGTTCTCGGGCTCGCACCAGGACGCCATCAAGAAGGGCTTCGAGCACATGGCGGGGCGCGCCGAGGCCGCCGGCGTCGGTGTCGACGACCTGGACTGGGGCGTGCCGTACCTGCCGATCGACCCGCGCGACGTGGGGCGGTCCTACGAGGCCGTGATCCGCGTGAACTCGCAGTCCGGCAAGGGCGGTGTGTCCTACCTGCTCAAGAGCGAGCACAACCTGGACCTGCCGCGGCGCCTGCAGATCGAGTTCTCGCACGCCGTGCAGAAGGTGACCGACGAGCAGGGCACCGAGGTGACCGGCGAGGACATCTGGCGCATCTTCACCGACGAGTACCTGCCGGTCGAGGACGGTGCGGAGTCGGGCCTGGAGCACTGGGGGCGGCTCACGCTGCGCGGCACCCGTGCCGTGTCGGCCGAGGGCGAGCAGGACACCCTCGAGGTGGACGTGACCGACCGTGGCCAGGAGCTGACCCTGACCGGTTCGGGCAACGGCCCCATCGACGCCTTCGTCAACGCGATCGCGCAGGTGGGCGTGGACGTACGGGTGCTGGACTACACGGAGCACGCCCTGTCCGAGGGCGGCGACGCCAGCGCGGCGGCGTACGTCGAGTGCGCGGTGGGCGACGACGTCCTGTGGGGCGTGGGCATCGACCCGTCGATCACGCTGTCGTCGCTGAAGGCCATCGTCTCGGCGGTCAACCGCGCGGAACGCACGCCCTCCTGACCCGAAACTGTTGAGTGCTGGATATTCGCCCTCTTTCGCGCGTCAGAAGGGCGAATATCCAGCACTCACGGGCTTGGGTCAGTTGAGGCGGGTGTACGTGGCCTCGTAGCCTGCGGCCGTCTCCGTGTAGGTCGTGTCGTCGCAGGTGTAGTCGAGCTGCGGGGTGCCGCCGCTCGGCTGGTACTCGCGGCTCTCGTCACCGATCGCCTTGACCACCGTGACGTCGCTGTGGTCGACCCCCGTGGTCGTCAGGACGCCTCCCTCGGTCCGGATCGGGTAGGTGGCCGTACCGGTCCACGTCTCCGTGTACTCGCCCGCCGAGGTCGGGGCGCGCAGCGGCTCGGCGTCGTCGTAGTGCACCAGCTCCGTCCCGTCCGGCTGGAACTCCGTGACCCGGCCCTCGAAGCCCGTGGCCTCGACCGTGTCCTCGCCGAGCCGGACCTGGGCGGTCAGCTCGTCCAGCCGCCAGCTGCCCACCAGGCACTCGTCGATCACGGCGGACGCCGAGGGGGAGGCCGACGCCGTCGTCGGGCCGCCCTCCGGGACGCCGGAGGGCCAGCCGAGGGCGAGCGCCGTGGCTCCCGCCCCGACCACCAGCACACCGGCCGCCGCGGCGATCCAGGTGATGGGCCGGGACAGCAGCCGGCGGCGGGGCGCCTCCGGCTCCGGCGCGGGATCCGGGGCGGGTTCGGCAGTCTCGGCCTTGAGCACGGTCGCGTCGTCGTCGCGCAGGGTGGTCGCGTCGTCGTCGAGAGGTACGACGTCGGGGCCCGCCGTGATCTTGGTGGTCGCCGCGCGGAACCCGGCGGGGATCTCGTTGACGAAGTCGAGCACCTCCTGCACCCCGGGCCGCTCCTCGGGGTCCTTCGCGAGGCAGGCCTGGACCAGCGGCAGGAGCCATGCGGGGCAGGTGCTGAGGTCCGGGTCCTCGTGCACCACGCGGTAGTAGACGACGGTGGTGTCGCCCTCGCCGAAGGCGCGCTGCCCGGTCGCGGCGTAGAGCGCGACGGCGCCGAGCGCCCAGATGTCCGCGGCCGGTGAGGACACGCTCCCGCGCACCTGCTCGGGCGCCATGAACGACGGCGTGCCGACCTTGAGGCCGGTGCGCGTGAGCGACGTCGAGTCCGACGCCTGGGCGATGCCGAAGTCGATGACGAACGGCCCGTCCTGGCCGATCAGGATGTTCGACGGCTTGAGGTCACGGTGCACGATGCCGGCCTGGTGCACGGACCGCAGGGCCTCGGCCACGCCGGCGAGCACGCGCCGCACGTCGGCCTCGGGCAGGGGACCGTTCGCCTGGACGACGGCGGTCAGCGACGGGCCCTCGACGTACTCGACCGCGAGCCAGGGCTGGTCGCCGTCCGGATCGGCGTCGATCAGGGTGGCGAGGAACCGGCCGCGCACCTTCATCGCCGCGGCGGCCTCCCGGCGGAACCGGGTACGGAACTCCGGGTCCTGCACGTACTCCTTGAGGATGGCCTTGACGGCGAGCTTTCGTCCGGTACGGGTTTCTGCGAGGTAGACCACTCCCATTCCGCCCGCGCCGATGCGGCCGAGAAGCTGGTAACCGCCCAGCTCCTGCGGATCGTTCGGGTCGAGCGGGTGGATCTGCGGGGCTGCCCCTGAGCCTGGCACGATCATGGGGGAAACATACCCGATATCCTTGAATTCACCCGACATTTCCGTCACTGTGGATCGGAATCTGCGTCGAGTAGAGCGCCGGATTCCAGAACTACCAGATACAGGGGGACACATGAAGAGGAAGTTCGTGAGCCGGGCGCTGCCGTCCGCGATCGTCGCGGGCGGCCTGCTGGTCGCGGGCACGATGTCCGCGGCCGCGGCCGACGAGACGTCGCCGAAGGTCGAGCAGTCACAGGGCGGCCTCGGCGGGCTCCTCACGGACACCGTCGACGCGGTGGTCGGTGAGGACGGCGTGGTGGACACCACGCTGACCCAGGTGACGGACACCGTCGGCCAGGTCACCAAGGAGGACGGCGCCGTCGACGACACGGTCCAGGGCGTGACCGGCGTCGTGGACTCAGTCGCGGGCAAGGACGGCGCCGTGGACGACGTGGTCAAGGGCGTGACGGGCGGCGGTGCCGCCGAGGCGACGACGCCGGCCGTCAAGGCCGATGCCGCGCCCAACGCGGGCGGCCCGGTCGAGGACGTCGTGGGCGGCGTCACCGGTGCGCTCACCGCGGTGGCGGGGGAGGACGGCGCCGTCGACGACGTGCTCGGTGCCGACGGCCCCGAGCAGGGCGTGACCGACAACCTGCCCGCCGAGATCATCGACGACGTGGGCTCGATCGGCGAGAACCTCGGCAGCGGTGACGTGCCGGGTGTGATCGGCGGCGTGGGCGGCCCCGACGGCGTCGTCGACGACCTGCTGGAGAGCCCCTCCTACGCGAACAACCCGGGGGGCGAGAACCCCGGGGACGGCGGTGACGACGACGGTTCCGGTGACGGCGGTTCGGACGGCGGCTCGGGCGCGGGCTCGGACGACGGTTCCGGCATCGTCCCGATCGGCAACGGCGACGGCACGGGATCCGGCAGCGGGATCGACCCGCTGGCGCCCATCGGCGCCGACGGCGAGGCCCAGGCGCCGGGTGCGCTGGCCGAGACCGGGGCCCAGGCCGCGGGTGCCGCCGCGGTGGCGCTCGGCCTCACGGCTGCGGGCGCGGCGATGATCCGCGCGCGGCGCCGGATGCTCGAGGTCCAGGACTGACACCGTCCTGACCGACAGGTCCGCCCCGGCCGTCCGGTCGGGGCGGACCTTTTTCCTGCGGTCCGCCTGTGCCTTCCCGGGTTACTCTCAGGCCATGAACTGGCTGGTCACGATCAACTTTCACCCCGACCGGCTGGTCGCCGACGGGAGCGAGACCCTCGTCGAGCGGCTCGCGCACGACGGCGTCTGGCGCTCCCAGTTCGAGACCGGCACCAGCAACGGCGGTCTCACGGCCCACGAGGGCGGCGACCGGTGGCGCTGGGAGCAACGCATGTTCGACGGCCGGTACGACGCCGCGCCGCCGCACGAGCGCCCGCGCTACGGCGCGCTGAACCACCGGGACCGGGCCGCGGGCGGCGCGGTCCGCTTCGGGTCGGCCCACCTGCGGCTGCGCCCGCACGTGCTGGAGCGCACCACGTTCTGCTACCCGGACTCCGTCTTCGACCCCGAGCACTTCGCCGCGAGCGACCCGGCCCCGCTGGTGGCACTGGCGGACGCCGACACCGCGCTCGGCACGCACGACGTGCTCGACGACTACGTCGAGGCCCAGGTGCACGGCCCGGTCACGCTGGCCGACGACGTCGAGGCGCTGGTGCTGGACCCCTGCTACCGGGACACCCCGGTCGCGGAGGCAGCCGGCCGGCTGGGCGTCGCCGTCGAGTGGCACCACGGGTTCCGGCTGCACGTGGACGAGCTGGCCCGCCGCCCGGAGTTCCGGGGCCCGGCGATCGTGGAGGTGGCGCGCAAGGTGGCCGCCGGTCACACAACCGACGGCCGCCTGGACGCCCGCGTGGTGGGCGAGGCCGTGCGGGCCGGCGAGCACGACACCCAGGACCTCAAGAAGGTGTGGCACCACCTGGCGCGCTGGGGCGGGCGGTAGCGGCGGCCGGCGGGCGGCGCACCTCGTCTGCCGGCTCCTCCGGCGCCTGCCGTGCCGGCCGGGTCAGCAGCACGCCGGTCAGGCTGACGGCGAACCCCGCCACGGTGAGCAGCGGCAGCTCCTCGCCGAACATCGCCCAGGCCCACGCGGCCGACACCGCCGGGGTCAGGTACAGCCACGTGCTCACCGCCACCGGACCGCGGGTGCGCTGCACGTACAGGTACATGCCGTAGCCGCCCAGGAACGCCAGGCACACGAGCCAGGCGACCGCGAGCCAGAAGACCGGGTCGGCGGGCGGTGCGGCCTGCCCGCCGGCGAAGGCCACCACGGTGAACGCCGCGAGGGCGGCCGTGCTCTGCACGGTCAGCGAGTCGAGCACGTCGTACTGTCGCTCCTGCGGGGGACCGGGCGCCGGCCACAGGCTGCCGAGCAGCGTCGCGGTCGAGAGCGACAGCATGCCGCCGAGCGCCCAGAGCGCCCCCGCCGCACCGGTCCCGGCCACGGAGCCCGGCCCGACGGCCAGCGCGACGCCCACGAACCCGACGGCGAGGCCCACCGCCTGGCGGCGCCCGCCGGCGGGCCCGGACCCCGAGCCGCGCCGCAGCCCGGCCAGGGCGACGGCGACCAGCGCGGGCTGCAGCGACGCGAGCAGGGCAGCGGTGCCGGCGGGTAGCCCCTCCTCGACGGCACGGAACACGCCGTACAGGTAGCCGGCCTGGCCGAGGAGGCCCAGCGTGGCCTCGCGGCGCAGGTAGCGGATCCCGTACCGGCGCCGCAGGACCAGCACCACCGCCACCATGAGCGGTGCCGCGACGACGTAGCGCCACAGGAGGGTCGTGGTGGCGGGCGCCGTCGGGGCGGCGAAGGTGGCGCCCACGAACCCGGAGCTCCACAGCACGACGAGCAGGCCAGGGGCGAGGCGGTGCAGGAGGCTCTGTCTCATACGATCCAGGTAACCACACAGGTCGGTATACTCGCAGTGCACCGACCGATGCCCGGGCAGGACGACGAGGGAGGCTCCGATGCCACGACGCAGCCCCAACCCGCACACGGCCGCGGGCGAGCGGATCCTCGTCACCGCGAGCCGGCTGTTCTACGAGCGCGGCATCCGCGGCGTCGGCGTGGACCTCATCGCGGACGAGGCCGGGGTCACCAAGAAGACGCTCTACGACCGGTTCGGCTCCAAGGACGAGCTGGTGGCCGCGTATCTCACCCGGCGCCGGGAACGGTGGAACGCGTGGTTCGGCGAGCGCCTCGCCGCGCGGGTCGCTGACGGGGCCCGGCCGGGCGCGGAGCAGGTGCTCGCCGCGCTGGAGATCTCCGAGGAGTGGGCGCAGGACAACGCGCGGGGTTGCGCGTTCGTCAACGCGCACGCCGAGATCGGCGGCATCGACCACCCGGGCAACGCAGTGGTCCTCGCCGACAAGCAGCACATGCTCGGCGTGTTCACCGACCTGCTGCGGCAGGCCGGCCATCCCGGCGCGGAGCGCCTCGGCGCCCAGGTGCACCTGCTCTACGAGGGGGCGATGGTCGCGCACACGACCCGGGCGCAGCCCGACGCGTTCGTCACCGCGCGCGAGGCGGCCCGGGCGCTGCTCGCCCCGCCGGCCTGACCAACCGGTCCGACGCCCGGCCCTGGGCGAGGCGGCTACAGTCGCCCCGTGCACCAGCAGACCATCCTCCAGCCCGGCACCGCCCGCACCGACCGGGCCGCCTACCTGCCCACCTCCGTGGAGACGGCGTACTGGGGCCGCCTGCCCTGCGCCGCCGACACCGCCGTGCTCGCGGTGGACCCCGGTCAGGAGGTGGTGGTCGACACCCTGTCCCACGAGGGTGTCCTGGAGGACCAGGGCGGGGACCCGCTCGCGTACTTCGCGGAGCGCGGCGTGCCCGAGGACGCCGTGCTGGCCGACGCCGTCGAGCTGGCCACGGCCCGCCGCTCCCGGCTCGGCGACCGCACCCCGGGCCTGCCCGGGGTGCCCGGTGCGCACGGCGGCCACGTGGTGACCGGGCCGGTCGAGGTGCGCGGTGCCCGGCCGGGCGACCTGCTGGCGATCCGGGTGCTGGCCACGGAGCCGCGGGTGCCGTACGGCGTGATCTCCAACCGGCACGGCCGCGGTTCCCTGCCGGACGAGCTCCCGGCCGGCGGGGTCGACGTCGTGAGCGTCTTCGCGCAGGTGGACACGTGGGCCGACGGCGCCGGGCGCGGCTCGATCCCGCTCGCGGAGGGTTCCGCGGCCCGGGTGGGCTTCGACCTGCACCCGTTCCTCGGCATCATGGGCGTGGCCGCGGCCGGGGACGAGCGGCCGCACTCGGTGCCGCCCGGGCCGTTCGGTGGCAACCTCGACATCAACCTGCTGGGTGCCGGGTCCACGCTGTACCTGCCGGTGCAGGTCGCGGGCGCGCTCGCCTACGTGGGCGACCCGCACTTCGCGCAGGGCGACGGCGAGGTGGCGCTCACGGCGTTCGAGGCCTCGCTGCGGGTGCGGCTCGCGTTCGACCTGATCCCGGCACCGGACGCCGTCGCCGCCTTCGGGGAGCTGGCCGGGCCGCTCGCCGAGACCGCCGACCACCTGGTCCCCACGGGACTGGACGCCGACCTCGACGTGGCGGTGCAGAACTGCGTGCGCGCCGCGATCGCGCTGCTGGGCGTGCGGTACGGGATGTCGCCGGCGCACGCCTACGCGTACCTGTCGGCGGCGACGGACTTCGACATCTCGCAGGTGGTCGACGTGGTCAAGGGCGTCCACGCGCGGATCCGCAAGGCGGACTTCCCGGGGTAGGCCCGGCGCCCGCGGCGCCGGCGGCCTGGCAGCATGTGCGCATGACCCTCGATCCCAGCGTGTGGCGCGTCCGTCCCGAGCCCGGGCCGCTGGTCCGCCCGACCGGCTCCGGCCTGCTCGACGGCGAGACCGTCGCGGTCAAGGACCTGTTCGCCGTCGCCGGGCAGCGGATCGGCGCCGGGAACCCCGCCTGGCTCGCGGCCGCTCCGGTCGAGGAACGGCACGCCGACGCCGTGGGCCGGCTCCTGGACGCCGGGGCGGCGCTGGCCGGCATCGCCCGGACCGAGGAGTTCGCGTACTCGCTGACCGGCGCCAACGCGCACTACGGGACGCCGCCCAACCCGCGCGCGCCGGGGCGGATCAGCGGTGGCTCGACGTCGGGCCCGGCGACGGCGGTCGCGGCCGGTGAGGCGAGCGTCGCGCTCGGCACCGACACGGGCGGCTCGGTGCGCGTCCCGGCCGCCTACCAGGGGCTGTGGGGCGTCCGGCCGACGCACGGCGCCGTGGCCGACGGGGGCCTGCTGCCGCTCGCGCCCACCTTCGACACGGTGGGCTGGCTCGCCCGCGACGCCGGCACGCTGACGCGGGTGGGCCAGGCGCTGCTGCCCGACGACGCGGCCCCGCTGCCCGGCCCGGCCGCGCTCGTGACGAGCGACGCCCTGCTCGGGCTCGCCGCGCCCGAGGTGCGCGACGCCGTCGGGCAGCGTGCCGCGGACGCCGGGGCCGTGGCCGTCGACTGGGCGCCCGAGCCCGGCTGGCTCGCCGCGTTCCAGACCCTTCAGGCGGCGGAGGCGTGGGTCGTGCACGGTGCGTGGCTCGCCGACCGGATGGACACCCTCGGGCCCGCGGTCAGGGCCCGGTTCGAGCGGGCACGGTCCGTGGGGGCGGACGAGGCCGCCGCGGCCCGGGCCGACGTCGCGCGCGCCCGGGAGCTGATCCGGGAGCGGCTGGGGGAGCGGGTGCTGGTGCTTCCGTCGGCGGCGTCGGTCGCGCCCCGGCCGCAGGAGGCCGAGGCGGCCCGTGCGGCCACGATGCTGCTGACCTGCGTCGCGGGGATCGGTGGCCTGCCTGCGGTGTCGGTGCCCGTGCCGACGGCGGGCGGTCTCCCGGCCGGCGCGTGCCTCGTGGGCCCGGCGGGTTCCGACCGGTCGCTGCTGCACCTGGCGGCACGGCTGGCGGGATAGCCCGTCGCACCCGGTGGGCGCCGGTGTGCGAGTGGCGCCGTCCGGCGTGACGGTGGAGGGGACAGCACCGGACGGGAGAAGGATCATGACCCACTCCACCGCTTCTCGACAGGCCCGCGGTACCCACCAGTGGCTCGCCCTCGTGATCGGCGTGGTCTACCTGCTGGTCGGCATCGCGGGATTCCTCGTGACCGGCTTCAGCGGCTTCACCGAGCACGACCACGGCCAGACGCTGCTGGGCTTCGCGATCAACCCGCTGCACAACATCGTGCACCTGGTCATCGGGCTCCTGGGCATCAGCCTCTGGGGCACCTCGGGCGGCGCCCGCACCTTCGGCTGGCTCCTCCTGGTCGGGTACGGCGCGGCCTTCGTCTACGGCCTGTTCGCCGTCGGCAACCCGGAGATCAACTTCCTCAACATCAACACCGCCGACAACTGGCTGCACGGCCTGAGCGCGCTGGCCGGCCTGCTCATCGCGGTCTGGCCCGCGCGGGCCCGGGCCGTCGAGCAGCCGGGCACCACGGAGACGCTGCCGCGCGACGTCAGGTGAGACGAGCCGCGGGGTCCACGGGCGGGCGAAGATTTACCTCGCTGAAACGCGCGTCTCATCGCGGGGGACAGTTTGAAACTAGGTTTGTCCCGTGGACCTCGCGACCTTCAACGCCCTGCCCGCCGCCGAGGCGGCGTCGGCAGTCCGCCCGTGCGCCGACATCGGCGCGTGGGTGGACGACGTCGTGGCCGGCCGGCCCTACCGCTGCCGTGACTCCCTGCTGTTGCACGCGATGCGGGCCGCCGCCGACTGGACCGGCGACGACGTGGACGCCGCCCTCGCGCACCACCCGCGGATCGGCGAGCGGGCCACGGGCGACAGCGTCGAGGCGCGCCTGTCCCGGGGCGAGCAGCCCACCGCGGCCGAGGCCACGGCCGCGCGGATCGCCGCGGGCAACGTGGCCTACGAGGAGCGGTTCGGCCGGATCTTCCTGGTCCGGGCCGCCGGGCGCACCGCCGAGGAGATCCTCGCCAACCTGACCGAGCGCCTGGCCAACGACCCCGCCACCGAGGCGCTCGTGACCGCCGAGCAGCTCCGGCAGATCGCGCTGCTGCGGCTGGAGGCGCTCGTCGAGCCGGACGAGGTGGACCCCGCGGCCGAGCCGGACGGGGCGGACCGATGACGACCGCCTCGTCCCACGTGCTCGACGCCGCCCGCGGTCTGCCCGCCGCTGGCCTCGCGGTGACGCTCGTCCCGGCGTCCGGGCCCGGTGCCCCCGCGGACGACGGCGCACCGCCCGCCGCCCGCCACGCCGTCACCGACGCCGACGGCCGCGTCGCCTGGGGCGAGGTCGCCCCGGGCCGGCACGTCCTGACCTTCGCCGCCGGCGACTGGTTCGCGGCACAGGGCCGGGACACGTTCTTCGGGCAGGTGGTGCTCGACGTCGTGCTCGGACCCGACCACACGCACGTGGCCCTCCTGCTCAGCCCGTTCGCCTACACCACCTACCGAGGGAGCTGAATGTCGATAGTCCTGGGGCCCAACCAGTACGGCAAGGCGGAGGTGCGGCTGGTCCGGGTGGACCGTGACACGGCGCGGCACCGCCTCACCGACCTGACCCTCACCGCCCAGCTCCGCGGCGACTTCCGGGCCACGCACGAGTCCGGCGACAACACCGGCGTCATCGCCACGGACACGCAGAAGAACACGATGTACGCGTTCGCGCGCGACGGCGTGGGCTCGCCCGAGACGTTCCTGCTGCGGCTGGCGCGGCACTTCCTGGCGGAGCCGCAGGTGACCGGCGGGCGCTGGCTCGCCGAGCAGCACGGCTGGGAGCGGATCCCGGACGGCCCCGACGGGCACGACCACGCGTTCGTGCGGGGCGGGGCCGAGCGGCGCACGGCGCTCGTGCACGCCGATTCCGACGGCCTGACGGTGCTGGCCGGGCTGCGGGACGCGACGGTGCTCAAGTCCACGGGCTCGGAGTTCTCCGGCTTCCCGCGCGACCGCTACACCACGCTGCCCGAGACCGACGACCGGATCCTCGCGACCGACGTCACGGCCTGGTGGCGCTACGCGCCCTCGTTCACCGGCACCGCCACGCCCGCGCAGTACGACGAGCGGTTCGCGGCGGTGCGCTCGATCCTGCTGGAGACCTTCGCCCGGGTGCACTCCCTGGCCCTGCAGCAGACGGTGTTCGCGATGGGCCGGGCCGTGCTGGAGGCCTACCCGGACATCGCCGAGATCCGGCTGTCCTGCCCCAACAACCACCACTTCCTCGTGGACCTGGAGCCGTTCGGCCTGGACAACCCGGGCGAGGTGTTCTTCGCCGCGGACCGGCCGTACGGGCTGATCGAGGCCACGGTGCAGCGGTCGCAGGACGACGGGGAGCACCCCGCGTGGTCGAGCGTCGGGGGGCTGCTGTGAGCGGGAGCATCGTGGTCGCCTCGGAGCAGGTCCTGGTCGAGGGCGAGCTGCGCCCGGCCGTGCTGCGGATCGAGGGCGACCGGATCGACCAGGTGTGGTGGGGCACGTCCGACCCGGACGCCGTGCTGCGCCCCGCCGACGACGTGCTGGGCGGCGAGGTGCTCGGCGGCACCCCGGAGCCCCCGCCCGAGGTGGTCGCGCTGGGCGACCGGGTGCTGCTGCCCGGTGTCGTGGACACGCACGTGCACGTCAACGAGCCGGGCCGCACCGCGTGGGAGGGCTTCGCCTCCGCGACCCGCGCCGCGCGGCTGGGCGGTGTCACCACCATCGTGGACATGCCGCTCAACTCGATCCCCGCCACCACCACGGTCGAGGCGCTGGAGATCAAGCGTGCCGCCGCGGAGGCCGTCCGCGCCCGGGGCGAGCTGCACTGCGACGTCGCGTTCTGGGGCGGCGCGGTACCCGGCAACGCCGACCACCTGGAGCCGCTGTGGGACGCCGGCGTGCTGGGGTTCAAGTGCTTCCTCGCCGACTCGGGGGTGCCGGAGTTCCCGCCGCTCGGGCCGCAGGAGCTGCTCGACGCGATGGGCCGGATCGCCTGGTTCGGCGGCCTGCTGGTGGTGCACGCCGAGGACCCGGCGGTGCTCGCCGCGGCGCCGCACGCGCCGTCGCGCGCCTACGCGGACTTCCTGCTGTCCCGTCCGGACGAGGCCGAGACCGCCGCGGTCCGCACGCTGCTCGACGCCGTCCGGGAGACCGGCACGCGCACGCACGTGCTGCACGTGTCCTCGGCGAAGGTGCTCGACCTGCTGGCCGAGGCCAAGGCGGAGGGCCTGCCCGTGACGGCGGAGACGTGCCACCACTACCTGACGCTCGCCGCGGAGGACGTGCCTGACGGCGACTCCGCGTACAAGTGCTGCCCGCCGATCCGCGACCGCGGCAACCAGGACGCCCTGTGGGACGGGCTGCGCGAGGGGATCCTGGACTGCGTGGTCAGCGACCACTCGCCGGCGACGGCCGAGGAGAAGTACCGGGGCGCGGCCCCGGGCGAGGCGGACCTCCAGGCCGCGTGGGGCGGCGTGGCGGGGCTCCAGCCCGGCTTCCTCGTCCTGGCCGACGCCGCCCGGCGCCGGGGCGTGCCGCTGGCCGACGTCTCCCGCTGGACCACCGCGCACACCGCCGCGCTGGTGGGCCTGGACCGGGGGCCGCGGCCGAAGGGCGTGATCGCCGAGGGCGCCGCGGCCGACCTGGTCGTCTACGACCCGGACGCCACCACGACGTTCCGCGCGGCCGACCTGGCCCACAAGAACAAGGTCACGCCGTACGACGCCCGGACGGTCCGGGGCGGCGTCACCGCGCTCCGGCCCGCGCCGGGGCGGCTGGTCAGGAGGCCCGCATGACCCAGATCCACCCACCCGCCCGGCTGCTCATGGGGCCCGGGCCCGTCGACGCCGACCCGCGCGTGCTGCGCGCCATGGCCGCGCCGCTCGTGGGGCAGTTCGACCCCTTCATGACCGACACGATGACCGAGGCCATGGCGCTGTGGCGCACGGTCTGGGACACCGCGAACGAGCAGACGTTCCTCGTGGACGGCACCTCGCGGGCCGGTATCGAGGCGGCGCTCGTGTCCCTGCTGGAACCGGGCGACCGCGTGCTCGTGCCGGTGTTCGGCCGGTTCGGGCACCTGCTCGCGGAGATCGGTGCCCGCGCCGGGGCCGAGGTGCACACGATCGAGACGGAGTGGGGCACGGTCTTCGACCCGGGGCAGATCGAGGAGGCCGTGCGGCGCGTGCGGCCGCGCGTGGTCGCCGTCGTGCACGGGGACACCTCCACGACCATGGCCCAGCCGCTCGCGGAGCTGGGCCGCATCGCCCACGACCACGACGCCCTGCTGTACGTGGACGCCACCGCCACGCTCGGCGGCAACCCGTTCCACACCGACGAGTGGGGTGTCGACGCGGCGACCGCCGGGCTGCAGAAGTGCCTGGGCGGGCCGTCGGGCAGCGCGCCCGTGACGCTCTCGCCCGCCGCCGTCGCCGCCGTCGACCGGCGCAAGCACGTCGAGGCGGGGATCCGCACCGAGCACGACGTGGCGCCGCACGGTAGCCCGATCGTGTCGAACTACCTCGACCTGGCGCAGATCATGGACTACTGGGGCCCGCGCCGGCTCAACCACCACACCGAGGCCACGTCGATGCTGTACGCGGCGCGCGAGTGCGCCCGGGTCCTGACCGACGAGGGCATGGCGGCCGCCGTCGCCCGGCACGCCCGGCACGGCGCCGCGATGCTTGCGGGCGTGCGGGGGCTCGGCCTGGAGGTGTTCGGCGACGTCGGGCACAAGATGCACAACGTGGTGGCCGTGCGCATCCCCGACGGCGTGGACGGCGACGCCGTGCGCGGCGCTCTCCTGGACGACTTCGGCATCGAGATCGGCACCTCGTTCGGGCCGCTGCACGGCGTGGTCTGGCGCATTGGCACGATGGGTTTCAACGCCCGGCGCGACGCCGTCCTGACCACCCTGGCGGCGCTCGAGCACGAGCTGCGCCGCGCCGGCTTCGCGACCCCGCCCGGCGGCGGGGTGACGGCGGCCCTGGCCGAGTACGAGGCCGCCCGATGACCGGCACCGCGGCCTGGGTGCTGGACCGGTGCGACGACCTGACCCGGTACTCCGCCCGGGAGGACGCCCTGGAACGTGTCTACCTGTCGCCCGAGCACTCCGCCGCGAACACGGTGGTCGCCGCCTGGATGCGCGAGGCCGGCCTCGACACCGAGACCGACGCCGCCGGGAACCTCTGGGGCCGCCGCGCCGCCGCCGGTGCGCCCCAGCGTCCCGCCACACCGGGCGAGCCCGCGCTCGTGCTCGGCTCCCACCTCGACACCGTGCCCGACGCCGGGCGGTACGACGGCATGCTCGGCGTGGTGCTCGCCATCGCCGTCGCGCACCGGCTGCGCCACACGGTGCTGCCGTTCGCCCTGGAGGTCGTGGGGTTCTCCGACGAGGAGGGCACGCGGTTCGGCAAGGCGCTGCTGGGCAGCTGTGCCGCCTCCGGCCAGTGGGACGCGGCCTGGTGGGAGCAGACCGACGCCGACGGCGTGACCCTGCGCGAGGCCTTCACCCGGTTCGGCCTGGACCCGGGCCGCGTGGGCGACGCCGCCCGCCGTCCGCAGGACCTGGTCGGGTACCTGGAGACGCACATCGAACAGGGTCCCGTGCTGGAGTCGCTGGACCTGCCGCTCGCGTACGTCACCACGATCGCGGGGGCGCGGCGGTTCGTGCTCACCGTCACCGGCGAGGCCAGGCACGCGGGCGGTACCCCGTTCGCCCGGCGCCGGGACGCGCTGGTCGCCGCCGCGCACCTCGTCACCCGGATCGAGGAGCTCGCGGTCGCGGCCGGCTGCCTCGCCACCGTGGGCGACCTGCACGTGCAGCCCGGTGCCGTCAACGTCATCCCCGGCCGGGCCGAGCTCACCCTGGACCTGCGCGGCCGCACCGACGCCGACCGGGACGCCCTGTGGGAGCGGATCGCGGCCGCCGGGCAGGAGATCGCGCGCGAGCGGCGCGTGACGTTCGAGCACACCGAGACCCACCGGGCCCCGTCGACCACCTGCGACAGCCGCCTGTCGGCGGCGGTCGCCAGCGGGATCGCGGCCGTCGTGCCCGGCCTGGACCCGGCACTGCCCGGGGCGCCGTCGGACGGTGCGGCGCCCGCCCGGGTCCCCGGCCTGTGGAGCCCCGCGGGTCACGACGGCATGGCGATGGCCGCCGTGACCGGCGTCGGCATGCTGTTCGTGCGCTGCCGGGACGGGATCAGCCACCACCCCGACGAGCACGTCGAGCTCGCGGACGTCGAGGTGGCGCTCGACGCCTGCACGCAGGCCGTCCTCGCGCTCGCCCACCAGGAGGCCCGATGACGTCCGTCGCCACGCCGCTGGAGGAGCGCGTGGCCAGCGCCTACCGCGAGCTGTCCCCGCAGGAGCGCCGGGCCGCCGACGCCCTCCTGGACCACCTCGGTGACCTCGGCACCTACCGCGCCACGGAGCTCGCCACCCTCGCCGGGGTGTCGAAGGCGACGATGAGCCGCCTGTTCCGCAAGCTCGGCTACGACGACTTCGAGGGGCTGCGGGCGCACCTGCGCGCCCGTCGCGGGCGAGGCCTGCCGATCGCCGTCGAACCGCCGCCCGGCCTGCGCGAGCGGCTGGAGCAGGAGATCAAGAACCTCCAGAAGGCGTACACCCTGCTCGACGAGGGCGTGCTCGACGACATCGCCGCGGCGCTCGCGACGGCGGGCGACGTGGTGGTCGTCGGCCGCCGGGGCTCCCTGGGGCCGGCCACCCAGCTGAGGCGCAACCTGGTCCAGGTGCGCGGGCGGGTGCACCTGGCGCCCGCGCCCGGCCAGTCCCTGGCCGACGACCTCGTCGGGCTGGGCCCGCAGGACGTCGTCGTGGTGGTCTCGATCCGGCGCCACGCCTTCCGGGTGGCCGAGATGGTCGAGTCCCTGCTGGCCGACGGCGTCCGCGTGCTCCTGCTCGCCGACTCCAGCCTGCGCCACCTGTCCGGCGTCGTGACCTGGTGGATCGAGTGCCCCATCACCACGCGGGGCGCCTTCGACTCGATGGTGGCGCCCGTGAGCGTCGTGGCCGCCCTCTCGGACCGCGTGCACGAGCTGCTCGACGGCGCCGGCAGCCGTGTCGACGCGATCGACGCCCGGTACGCGCTGCTGCGCGAGATTGACGAGGGCTGACCGCATGGACCTCGACGTCGACACCGTGCGCGTGGCCCGGAGCCGCGCGGACTGCGTGCTGCGGCCCGGCGAGACGTTCCTGGGCGGGGGCACCTACCTCTACTCGGAGCCCGTCCCGCCCGGGGTGACGGGGCTCGTGGACCTCACCGGCCTGGGCTGGGAGCCCTGGTCGGTGGACGGGTCGGGACTGCGCGTGGCCGGCACGTGCACGCTGGAGGAGCTGCTGGCGGGGCCCGGCGGGCTCGGGGTGCCCGGGCCGTACCGTGCGCTCGGGATCGTGGCGCCGTGCGTGGCGGCGCTGACGCTCTCGGCCAAGGTGGCCCGCACGGCGACCGTGGGCGGCAACCTGGCGCTCGGCCTGCCCGCGGGGTCGATGGCGGGGCTGTTCGCGGCGCTCGCGGCCCGGGCGGTCGTGTGGACGCCGGACGGCGGGACGCGCGAGGTACCCGTCGCCGACCTGGTCACCGGGGCCGGCGTCGTCGCGCTGTCGCGTGGTGAGGTGCTCCGCGAGGTGCTGGTCCCCGAGGCCGTGCTCCGGCAGCGCACGGCGGTCCGGCGCGCGTCGCTGACACCGACCGGGCGTACGGCCGCCATGGTGACCGGCCGGGCCGGCGAGGACGGCGCGTGGCTCACCCTGACCGGGTCGGTCGCCCGGCCGCTCGGCCGCGCCGTCCGCGACCACGAGGCGCTGGACCGCTGGATCGACGCGATCGACGCGTCCGGCCCGCTCGACGCGTCCCCGCTCGACGCGTCCGGCCCGCTCGGCGCGTCCGGCCCGCTCGGCGCGTCCGGCCCGCTCGGCGCGTCCGGCCCGCTCGGCGCGTCCGACGCGATCGGCGCGTCCGGCGCGATCGGTGCGATCGGTGCGTCCGGTCCGGGCGGTGCGGGCGGCTGGTACGAGGACACGCACGGGAGCCGCGCGTGGCGTGCCGCGATGACCCGGCGGCTCGCGCACGAGGTGCTCGACGACCTGGGAGACCCGACATGAGCACCCGTGGGGACCGCGTCGGACACCCGAAGGTCTGCGCGGCCGGCGTGGCTGGTGTGGCTGGTGTGGCTGGTGTGGCTGGTGTGGCGGGCGCGGCCGGCCGCCGGCGGGTGTGCGCCGCGCAGATGCGTTGCTGTGCGTCGACAATGTCTACTCCCTGCAACCCACCTGCGCGGGGAGACATCTCCCGGAGGCGCTCCCGGGCTCGCACGAGGGCGGCCGCATGAGGCTCGACGGCACCGACGTCACGGCCGAACCCCGCCCCGGCCAGTGCCTGCGCACCTACCTGCGGGAACAAGGCGCCACCGCCGTGAAGAAGGGGTGCGACGCGGGCGACTGCGGCGCCTGCACCGTGCTGCTCGACGGCGCCCCCGTGCAGTCGTGCCTGGTCCCGGCGCACCGGGCCGCCGACGCCGAGGTGGTGACCGCCGCGGGCCTGGGCCGGTTCGGGCCGGGCGGTGACCCCGCCGCGGACGACGAGCACCTGCACCCCGTGCAGCGCGCCTTCGTCGAGGCGGCCGGGTTCCAGTGCGGGTTCTGCACGGCCGGCATGGTCTGCACGGTCGCGGGGACGCCGGAGCTGGCCCAGGAACGCACCGGACACCCGCCCGCCGCCCCGAGCCCAGCCGCTCCGAGCCCCGCCGTCCCGAGCCCCGCCGTCCCGAGCCCCGCCGTCCCGAGCCCCGCCGTCCCGAGCCCCGCCGTCCCGAGCCCCGCCGTCCCGAGCCCCGCCGTCCCGAG
>NZ_JBITFV010000002.1:0-219866 GCF_044456525.1 Promicromonospora sp. NPDC050880 | reverse complement strand
CCCTGCCGCGCTCGCCGAGCACCTCAAGGGCAACCTCTGCCGGTGCACGGGGTACCGCTCGATCCGGGACGCCCTCGCCGGCCGCGTGAACACCGAGGTGGCCGAGCCGGGCCAGGCGTTCGGCCGCGCCGTCGTCGCACCGGCCGCCACCCGGGTCGTGAGCGGACGCGAACCGTACACGCTGGACGAGCCCGAGCCGCCGGGTCTGCTGCACGTGGCCGTGCTCGGCAGCCCGCACCCGCACGCCCGGATCACGCGCATCGACGCGACCGCTGCCCGGCGTGCGCCCGGGGTGCACCTGGTGCTCACCCACCACGACGTACCCGCCACGCCGTACTCCACGGCCCGGCACGAGAACCGTCTCGACGACCCCGACGACACGCGCATCCTCGACCCCGTGCTGCGGTTCACCGGGCAGCGCGTCGCGGTCGCCGTCGCCGAGACGCCGCGGCAGGCGCGCGAGGCGCTCGCCCTGGTGGACGTCGAGTACGAGGTGCTGCCCGCCGTCTTCGACCCCGAGGACGCCCGGCGGCCCGGCGCGCCTCTGCTGCACCCGGACCGGACGCCGCACGAGCACCGCGTCGCGGACGCCGGCCGGAACGTCGTGGCGCAGATCCACGAGGAGTACGCCGAACCCGGGCACGACGGCGTCGAGGCGGCGCTCGCGGCGTCGGCCGCCACCGTGACCGGGACCTGGACCACCGAACGGGTCAACCACGTGGCGCTGGAGACCCACGGGGCGCGCGCCTGGCCCGAACCGGGGCCGGACGGCGACGTGCTGCACGTGCGCACCTCCACCCAGGTGCCGTTCCTCGTGCGTGACGAGCTCGCCCGCCTCCTGGACCTCCCGACGGACCGCGTCCGCGTGGTGGCGGGGCGCGTCGGCGGCGGGTTCGGCGGCAAGCAGGAGCTGCTCGTCGAGGACGTCGTGGCGCTCGCCGCCCTGTGCACCGGGCACCCCGTGCAGTGGGAGCTCACGCGCGAGCAGCAGTTCACCGTCGTACCGTGCCGCCACCCGTTCCGGGTCACCGTGCGTGCCGGGGCGGCGGCGGACGGCACCCTGACGGCGCTCGCGATCGACGTGCTCGCCGACACCGGCGCCTACGGCAACCACGCCCCCGGCGTCCTGTTCCACGGCGTGCACGAGTCGATGGCCGTGTACCGCGCACCGGCCAAGCGCGTGGACGCCGAGTCCGTGTACACGAACAACGTGCCGTCCGGGGCGTTCCGGGGGTACGGGCTGGGCCAGGTGCAGTTCGCCATCGAGGGGGCGATCGACGAGCTGGCCGCGCGGCTCGGCGTCGACCCGTTCGAGATGCGGCGGCGGAACGTGGTCCGCCCGGGCGACCCGTTCGTCGTCGGCCAGCTCGTGGACGGCGACCTGGAGTACGGCTCCTACGGGCTCGACCAGTGCCTCGACCTCGTCGAGGAGGCACTGTCCCGGCCCGGCGACGCGCCGCCGACCGGTGCCGGGTGGGTCGAGGGCCGCGGCGTCGCCCTCGCGATGATCGCCACCATCCCGCCGCGCGGCCACCGCACGCACGCCCGGGTCACGCTGGAGGCCGACGGCACCTTCGTGGTCGACGTCGGCACCGCCGAGTTCGGCAACGGCACCACCACCGTGCACGCGCAGGTCGCCGCCACGGAGCTCGGCGTGCCGGTGTCCCGGGTGCGGGTCCGCCCGTCGGACACGGCCACCGCGGGCTACGACACGGGCGCCTTCGGCTCGACGGGTTCGGTGGTGGCGGCCCTGGCGGTCCACCGCGCCGCCGCCCACCTGTCCACCACCCTGTCGAGTGCGGGATATTCGCCCTCGGGGGACGATTCGACAGGGCGAATGTCCAGCACTCAGCTCGCCGGGACGTTCGGGGAGGCGACGCACGACGGGTCGCCGCGGTCGGTGGCGTTCAACGTGCACGGGTTCCGGGTCGCGGTGCATCGCGAGACCGGGGAGATCCGGATCCTGCGGTCCGTGCACGCGGCCGACGCCGGGGTGGTGATCAACCCGCAACAGCTCCGCGGGCAGATCGAGGGCGGTGTGGCGCAGGCGCTCGGGTCGGCGCTGACCGAGCGGATGGTGGTGCGTGACGGCGTCGTCGTGACGCGCACCCTGCGGCACTACCGGGCGCCCCAGGTCGCCGACGTGCCCGGGACGGAGGTCCTGTTCGCCGACACCTACGACCGCCTCGGGCCACGTGGCGCCAAGTCGATGAGCGAGGCGCCGTACAACCCCGTGGCCCCGGCGCTCGCGAACGCCGTCGCGGACGCCACGGGGGTACGCCCGCGTGACCTGCCGATGCAGCGGGACCGGCTGTGGGAGCTGCTGCGCACCGGCCCCGGGTAGAAACAGGTGTTTCGCCAGGGAGACCTGCTGGGAACGCAATTGAAATCCGACGGTGCGAGCATCGAAGGGTGAGCAGCCCCCTGGAGACGTCCGGCGCCCCGTCCGGCGCACCCGTGCACGACGACGAGGCCTGGCTCCTGCGCGCGGTCGAGGTCGCCGGCCGCAACGTGGCCGACGGCGGTGGCCCCTTCGGGGCCGTCGTCGTGCGCGCCGGTGCCGAGGTGGCCGCCGGCGGCAACCGCGTGACGCGCGACCTGGACCCGACGGCCCACGCCGAGGTCGTCGCGATCCGCGCCGCCTGCCGGGCCCTGGACACGTTCTCCCTGGCCGGGACCACGCTCTACGCCTCGTGCGAGCCGTGCCCGCTGTGCCTGTCGGCGGCGCTCTGGGCCCGCGTGGACCGTGTCGTGTTCGCCGCGGACCGGCACGACGCCGAGCGGGCCGGCTTCGACGACCGGGAGTTCTACGACCTGCTCGCCCGCGACCGCTCGACCTGGCCCAACCCGGTCCTGAACCGCCGGATCGCCCGCGCGGGCGAACCCTTCGAGATCTGGCGCGCGCACGCGGCCCGCACCCCCTACTGACGCGGACCGATCCTGTCGCAGCGGCTTGTCCTGCTACGTAGGCTTTCCGGTGTGGACGTCACGGAACCTGCCGGCCTGCTGGGCACCGGATGAGCGCTGCCGCGGTCTGGGGTGTCCTGCTGACGATCCTGCTGGTCGCATGGGTCGTGCTCGACGGCGCCGTCCAGGGCGTCGGCGCCACCCTGCTGCGTGAACGCGGCAAGGACGGCAGCGATAGGCGGCGCGCGCCCGCCCGGCGGAACGCGGTGCTGGCCGCCGTCGGGCCGCTCCGGCTGCCGGGCGAGGCGTCGCTCGTGGCCGCGGCGCTGGTGCTGGTCCTCGCGTTCCCGCAGGCCGCGTCCGACCTGATGCGCGTGGCCTACCCCCTGGTGGTGGCGCTCGCGGGGTCGTGCGTGGTGCGCGACGCCGTCCTCTGGCTGCGCGGCCGCCGGCCCGGGCAGGTCTGGCACGACGTCTGGGAGGCGGTCCTGGTGGTGGCGAGCATCGTGCTCGCCGGGAGCTGGGGAGCCCTGCTCGGCGTGGCGTGGGGCAACGGGCTGGCCGCCCTGGGCCTGGCGGTCGTGGCCGTGGTGGTGACGCGGCTGCACGGCGACGCCGTCGTCGTGTGGCGGCTGCGGCGCACCACGCCGCTACCCGTGATCGTGACCGCCGTGATGGTCGCGGCGCCCGTGGTCGGCACGGCGATCGCGGCCTGGTCCCGGTTCGGTGGTGCGTAGACCTCCGGCAGGTCGGGCGCGGATCGGTTACGAACCGGACTTATCGCCCTGAAGTGCGCCGAGTTGCCGGTAAAATCCTGCGCATCATGACCATGAAGAACCGCATCATCTGCGCGCTCCTCGGTGCCCTGGCGTTCGCCGCCGCGACCCTCCTGCTGCCGTGGCTGCCGGACGCGCTCGTGGGGCTGCTCGGCACCGGCGGGATCCTGCTGTTCCTGGCCGCCCTGGTGCTGCCGACCAACACGCGCCAGCCACCGGTCCACAGCCTGACCATCCTCGACAAGGGCTACCTCACGCCCGCCGAGATCCACCAGGTCCTCGGCATCTGGCTGCCCACGGGCAGCTCGGCGCTCGACGCCCGCGACGCGCAGTGGACGGTCGCCCGGCACGTGGCCAGGTGGCGCGCCGACCACGTGGTCAACGTGATGGACTTCCACGGCGTGGTGGCCGAGCGGCGGGTCGACATGCTGTCGGTGATCCAGTGGGTGGGCATCCAGCTCCTGCCCGCGTTCCTCGGCCTGATGTTCCTCGTGCCCACGCTGGCGCTCACCGGGTTCGACAAGATCAGCGTCAACTTTCTGCAGACGCTCCTGCTCTTCGTGATCTGGGGCACCGTCGCCCTGGTGGTGCGCTGGGTCCTGGAGAAGCACGTGATCCACCGGTTCGTGTGGGAGCCGGAACTGACCCCGGACGGCACCCGGTTCGTCGAGCGTGCCTGAGTGTCGGTGACTGGGGGCAGAATGGCTCCGTGCCCCTGTACCGAGACGACGCGATCGTGCTGCGCACCCAGAAGCTGGGCGAGGCGGACCGCATCGTCACGTTCCTGACGCGCGAGCACGGCAAGGTGCGTGGCGTGGGCAAGGGCGTGCGGCGCACGTCGTCCAAGTTCGGGGCCCGGCTGGAGCCGTTCATGGGGGTCGACGTGCAGCTCCACACCGGCCGCAGCCCGCGGCCGGGCATGGGGCTCGACACCGTGACGCAGGTCGAGACCATCGGTGCGTACGCCCGCCGCATCTGCGAGGACTACGCCCTGTACACGGCGGGCACCGTCATGCTGGAGGCCGCCGACCGGCTCGTCGCGCAGGAGCACGAACCCGCGGTGCAGCAGTACTGGCTGCTCGCCGGCGGGCTGCGCGCCCTGTCGGAGCGGCACCACGACGCCGGCCTCGTGCTCGACTCCTACCTGCTGCGCGCGCTCGCGGTGGCGGGCTGGGCGCCGTCGTTCGAGGACTGCGCGCGCTGCGGCGAGCCGGGGCCGCACCACGCGTTCAACGTGGCGCAGGGCGGCGCCGTCTGCCCGCGCTGCCGCCCGCCGGGCTCGACGGCCCCGGCGCCCGAGACCTTTGCCCTGCTGTCCTCGCTGCTCGCGGGCGACTGGGCGACCGCCGACGCGTCCGACGCGCGGCACCGCAAGGAGGCGAGCGGGATCGTCGCCGCCTATGGCCAGTACTACCTGGAGAGAACGTTGCGATCGTTGAAGATGGTGGAACGCTGATGGCCCGTCAGCTCGTGGCGCCGTACCCGCACCCGTCCGGCGAGCAGGCCCCGCGGATCCCCCGGGAGTTCCTGCCGCGGCACGTGGCCGTCGTGATGGACGGCAACGGCCGGTGGGCCAACGCCCGTGGTCTGCCGCGCATCGAGGGCCACAAGGCGGGGGAGAACTCGCTGCTCGACGTCGTGGCCGGGGCCGTCGAGGTGGGCGTCGAGTACATCTCGGCGTATGCGTTCAGCACGGAGAACTGGAAGCGCTCGCCCGAGGAGGTGCGCTTCCTGATGAACTTCACGCAGGACGTGATGCGGCGCCAGTGCGACGTCATGGCCTCCTGGGGCGTGCGGATCCGCTGGGCGGGCCGCCGTCCCAAGCTGTGGAAGTCCGTGATCGACGTGCTGCTGGAGGCCGAGGAGCGCACCAAGGACAACGACCGCTGCACCCTGACGATGTGCGTCAACTACGGCAGCCGGGCCGAGCTGGCCGACGCGGCCGCGGCCATGGCGCGGGACGCCGCGGCCGGAAAGCTGGACCCGAGGCGGATCTCCGAGAAGACGGTGCAGAAGTACCTCTACCTGCCCGACGTGCCCGACGTGGACCTGTTCCTGCGGTCCTCGGGGGAGCAGCGCACGTCGAACTTCATGCTGTGGCAGGCCGCGTACGCCGAGATGGTCTTCCTGGACGAGCCCTGGCCCGACGTCGACCGCCGGCACCTCTGGCACGCGGTCGAGGAGTACGCGAAGCGCGACCGCCGCTACGGCGGCGCCCTGGACGCACCTGCGCCGAAGTAGAACGGTCACCGTTCTACTTCGGCGCGGTGGTCACTTGCCCAGGGTTTCCGACAGGGCGTCGATCAGCTTGGGCATGCCCTCCGGGTACTGGACCGAGAGCGCGGTCGGGGGCGAGACCGCCGAGACCGCGACGGTACCGACCTGCTGCACCACCATGCCGTTCTTGACGGCGGGCATGGCCTGGAGCTCCTTCTTGTCGGGGAGCGCCGCGGCCTCCTCCTCGGTGTACGTGTAGGCGACCACGACGTCCGACTCGAGCTTGTCGAGCTCCTCGTACGACAGCGTGTAGAAGAACTCGCCGTCGTCGGGGGCGAGCTCCTCCACGGCCGGAGCGGTCTCGAAGCCGAGACCCTCCAGGAAGCCGGCACGCGGGTCGGCGGCGCGGTAGACGTAGACGAGGCCCTCGGCGGCCGAGTCGACGATCGCGGCGACCGTCTTGCCCTCGAACTCCGGGTGCGCCTCGGCCTGCTCGGCCAGGTAGGTGTTGATCTCCTCGACCTTGGCCTCGCCCGCGGCGCTGCGGCCCAGGGCGTCGTCGGTGGCGGTGATGATCTCGTCCCACGGCGTCTGCCAGGGCGTCTCCGGGTAGGCGACCGTCGGGGCGATCTCGCTGAGCAGGTCGTACTGCTCCTGCGTGAGCCCTGAGTAGGTGGCGATGATGACGTCGGGATCGGCGGCCGCGAACTCCTCGTAGGGCACGGTGGCGCCGGCCTCGGCGTCGGTCAGCACGGTGGGGTGCTCGACGCCCGCCTCGTCGTAGGCCTCCTCGACCCACGGCAGCAGGTTGCCCTCGCCGACGGTCCAGGTCTGCTCGGCGACGGCGACCGGGTAGACGCCCGCCGCGATCGCGGCCTCCGTGGAGCCCCAGCCCCACGTGGCGACGCGCACCGGCGCCTCCTCGATCGTCGTCTCGCCGAGGGCGTGCTCGATGGTCAGCGGGAACTCGTCGGTCGCACCGGAGGCGTCGGCCGACGGCGTCGCGTCGTCCGCGGCCGGTGCTTCGGACGCGCAGCCCGACAGGGCGAGGGCGGAGGCGGCGACAAGGCCGACGGCCGCCGCGAGGGAACGGCGAGGGCGCACGGTAACTCCCGGATGTTCAGTGGGACGACCGGCGGGCGCCGGTCGAGATGAGGTAACCCTAACCAGATTTGGTCACGACGATGTTGCGAAATTAGTCGGGAATCGGGTGAGGAAGACCACGGACCGGTGTCAGACCCCCGAGTGGAACCGGCCCACGGGCACCACGAGGGGTGAACCCGCCACCGGATCGGGCACCACCTGGGCGCGCAGCCCGAACGCCTCGTCGACGACCTCCTGCGTGAGCACGTCGGACGGCGCGCCCTCCGCGACGATCCGCCCGGCCGACATCACGACCAGGTGGTCGGCGTAGCGGGCGGCGAGGTTGAGCTCGTGCAGCACCATGGCCACGGTGGTGCCGCGGTCCCGGTTCAGCTCCGTGAGCAGGTCCAGCAGGTCGAGCTGGTGGCGCACGTCGAGGAACGTCGTGGGCTCGTCGAGCAGCACGATGTCCGTCTGCTGCGCCAGCACCATCGCGATCCAGACGCGCTGGCGCTGTCCGCCGGACAGCTCGGCGACCGGCCGGTCCGCGAGCTCCGCGACCCCCGTCGACTCCAGTGCGGTGGTGACCACCGCGTCGTCGTCGGAGGAGTGGCGGCCGAACCAGCCCTGGTGCGGGTAGCGGCCGCGGGCGACCAGCTCGGCGACGCGGACGCCGTCGGGCGCGATGGACGACTGCGGCAGCATGCCGACCTTGCGGGCCAGCTCCTTGCGGGGCATCACCGTGATGTCGGCGCCGTCGAGCGTGACGCGCCCGCCGTCGAGCGGGTGCAGGCGCGCCAGGCCGCGCAGCAGCGTGGACTTGCCGCAGGCGTTCGGCCCGACGACGGCGGTGATCTTGCCGTCGGGCAGCGTGAGGTCGAGGCCCTCGATGACTTGTCGGCCGTCGTAGCCCAGGCTGACGCCCTCGGCGCGCAGGTTGGTCATCGGCTCCTCTTCTCGGTCGTGGCGAGCAGCCACAGCAGGTAGGGGGCGCCCACGAGCCCCGTGACGATGCCCACGGGGGCGGCCACGCCGAGCAGCCCGTGCTGCCCGACGACGTCGGCGACGAGGGTCAGGGCAGCGCCGGTCGCGGCGGACGCGACCAGGGCGGCGCCGCCGTCGTTCACCAGCCGGCGGGCGATGGCGGGGGCGACGAGCGCGACGAAGGCGATCGGGCCGCCGGCGCTCGTCGCGAGCGCGACGAGGGCGACGGCGAGCAGCAGCGCGCCGATGCGCGCCGCGTCGACGTGCACGCCGAGCGCTCGTGCGTTGTTGTCGCCCAGGGCGAGCGGCCCCTGCGTCCGGGCGACGACGGCGACCGCCACGCACAGCACGAGCGTGCCGGCGGCCACCAGCCCGAGCTGTTCCCCACGGATGTCGGACACGGAGCCGACGGTCCAGGTCAGCACGGCCGCCGCCTCGTGCTCCTGCGAGCGTGCCATGGCCCAGGCGATGAGGGAGGCGCACAGGTACGCCAGCCCCACACCGACCAGCACGAACCGGATCGAGTGCAGGCCCTTGCGCCACGCGAGCAGCCAGATGAGCAGCGCGATGGTGCCCGCGCCCGTGAAGGCGAGGCCGGACAGCGCCACGCCGCTCAGGCCCAGCACCAGCATGCCGGTCACCGCCCCGAGGCTCGCGCCCGTGGAGATGCCCAGGATGTCGGGGGAGGCGAGCGGGTTGCGCAGCGTCGCCTGGAACAGCGCACCCGCCAGACCGAACGCCGCACCGACGACGATCGCCGCCTCGATGCGCGGCAGGCGCAGCATCTGCACGATGAAGACGTCGCCCCTGTCGCCGAGGCCCACGGCACCGGCGATGGCCCGGCCCGGCGTGAGCCCGGCGGCACCCATGAGAAGGGCGCCGGTCGCGGCGACGAGCACCACGAGGACCATCCCGGTCACGACGAGGACCTGGCGACGACGGCGGGCGGTGCGCAGCCCGGCGAGGACGGTGCGCAGGTCGGTGTCCGTGGCCATCAGGCACCCGCCACGTTGCGGCCGCGCGCGACGGCGATCAGGACGGGGGCGCCCAGGAGCGCGGCGACCACGCCTGCCTCCAGCTCGGAGCGGGGCAGCACGAGCCGGCCCAGCACGTCGGCCGCGAGCAGCATGACCGGGCCCAGAAGCGCGCCGATCGCCATGATCCAGCGGTAGTCGGTGCCCACCAGGCGCCGCGCCGCGTGCGGCACCACGAGGCCGACCAGTGCGATCGGCCCGGCGAGCGACGTCGCCGTACCGGCCAGCAGCACGATCGCGACCGCGGCGAACGCCCGGGTGGTCCCGACGCGCTGACCCAGCGCCGTGGCGACGTCGTCGCCGAGAGCCAGCATGTTGAGCCGGTGGGCGAGGGCGGCCGCCAGGATCACGCCGACCACGACGAACGGCCACAGCCAGGCCACGGTGTCCAGGCCGCGCCCCGTGAGGGAGCCGACCGACCAGAACCGGTACAGGTTGAACGCCTGCTGGTCGCGCAACAGGACGAGGGTGATGAGCGGCGTGATGAGCGCGGTCACCGCGGCGCCCACCAGCGCGAGACGCACCGGCTGGCCGCGTCCCACCGAGAACACGATCGCCGCCGCGGCGGCGGCGCCGAGGAAGGCGAACCACACGTAGCCGATCGGCGACGTGACGCCGAAGATCCACACCGCGCACACCACCGCGAGCGACGCCCCCGAGTTGAGGCCCAGCAGACCGGGGTCGGCGATCGGGTTCCGGGTGACCCCCTGGATGAGGGTGCCCGCCGTCCCGAGCGCGACCCCGGCCGCCAGGCCCACGATGGTGCGCGGCAGCCGCTGGTCGAGGACCACGTCGTGGTCCACGAAGCCGGGCACCGGCGCGGTCAGGGCCCGCCAGACCTCGACCGGCGCGATGTCGCGCACGCCGAGCGCGAGGCTCGCGAGGACGACGAGCGCCAGGGCGACCAGGGCCGTGAGCACCGCGAGCGTCCGTCGCCGGGCGCGGTGAGCGACGGCTTCCGCACCCTCACGGCGTCCCGCGGATGCGGGCGCGGGTGAGGTAAGCATTGCCTAAGCATTCCACAGTGCCAGGGGTGCTCGGCACACGCTCGCGAGGGTCGGTCAGCTGGACTCGCAGCCCCAGCCGTCGTTGTCCCGGTCGAGGCCGTGGTAGTCGTTGGTGCCGACCCAGACCGTCCGGCCGATGTCCGCGCAGTCGAGGTCGGGGTTGGTGGGCGAGACGGGGCACTGCCAGCGACCGGCGGAGTAGACGCAGACGGCGTCGGACGCGACGTCCGGCTGGTAGGTGCTCACCTGGGGCTGGTAGCGGACGATCCACTTCCCGGAGCGCGTCGCGGTGGTCCGGTAGGTGTAGACGCCGTTGCTGTTCGTCCGGACGGTCGCGACCTTCCGGGACCCGGCGGTGCCCGACGGGTCGAAGTGGATGGTCACTGCTCGGGCGGACATCGGGCGCCAGGTGCCGCTGCGCTTGTACTTCAGGCTGCCCGTGACGGTGAGCGTCCTGTTCTTGGCGACCGGCTCGGGCTTGGCGTCGGCGGTGACGTTGGTGTCGTAGGCGGCCGTGGGCTGCGCGGATCCCGCGTACGCGGGTGCGGATGCCGTCAGGGCGAGTGCGAGGGCGCTGCCCAGGGCGAGGATGCTTCGGCGGATCATGTGGTGGTCGGACCTCTTCGGACTCGGGGCACCGCGACGCGGCGCCTTCGTAGTTCCAGAGCCCGCGACGCGGCGGACGTGATCCAGAACGGCCGGCCTTCACCCGGGTGAACCGGCAGGTCACAGCTGTGGAGAACCTGCCCCGCGGGCACGGGGCTGCTGCCAGGCGCAATGCACCCTCGCGCGGGCATCCTCCCTTGCGCGGGCATGCTCCCTTGCGCGGGCATGCTCCCTTGCGCGGGCGTCCCCCTCGCGCGGGCGTCTCCCTCGCGCAGGCACCCGCTCGGGAGAACCTGCCCCGCGGAGGTGAGTTGCTGTGTGTAGACGATGTCTACTCAGCGCAACCCACCTTCGCGCAGGTACATCTGTCCGGGCCGAGGGCGCCTCCTCGCCCTCGCCTCGCCTCGCCCGCTCCGCCCGCCCACGCCCACCCACGCCCGGCCCGGCCCTGCCCCGCCCACGCCCGGCCCGGCCCTGCCCCGCGGAGGTGAGTTGCTGTGTGTAGACGATGTCTACTCAGCGCAACCCACCTTCGCCCAGGTACATCTGTCCGGACCGAGGGCGTCTCCTCGCCCCCGCCTCGCCCGCTCCGCCCGCCCACGCCGGGCCCTGCCCCGCCCACGCCGGGCCCTGCCCCGCCCACGCCGGGCCCTGCCCCGCCCACGCCGGGCCCTGCCCCGCCCACGCCGGGCCCTGCCCCGCTCCGCCCGGCTCCGCTCCCTCCGCCCCGCCGGGCTCCGCCCGCCCGGCCCCGCACGGCCGGCCTCGTATGTCTGCTTGCTGCCGCGCCGGGAGTCCGGTACGCACCGGCGTGCCTCACTCGCAGACCAGCGTTGTCCACAGGCGCGGCCGGTTGCCCCGGCGGCGCCGGGGCGGGCGGTGCACGATGAGGCGGTGGAGATCCAAGGGGCGGCGGTGGACGCGGCGCGACTCGTGCGCGACGCCCGGTACGCGGCCGGGCAGACGCAGATGGCGCTGGCCGATCGGGCCGGCGTCTCGCGGGCCACGGTGGCGGCGATCGAGACCGGCGCGCGCTCGCCGTCGTGGGCGATGCTGTCGAAGATCCTGGCGGCCACCGGCAAGCAGATGAGGGTGGAGCTCGAACCGCTCGACGAGGACCTGCGCCGCGCGGTCGCCGCCATGGGGGAGAGTGCCGCGGGCAGCACGGAGGCGGCGGACGACCTGAGCATGACGGTGTCGCTCATGGAGGGGCTGGTCGACGTCGGCTACCGGTTCGAGGGCACGGCGGCCGCGGCACTGCTCGGAGGTCCGATCCCGCTGCCCGGCCGGGTGGGCCTCGCGCTGCCCGACGGGCCGGAAGCGGTCGGCTGGCTCGTCCGGCTGATGCAGACGGGGGCCGCAGCGGTGACGCCGCTGGGCAGGTCGTACCCTCTGGACGGCGTACGGAGCCCCGAAGGGGTCGCACGGCTCGTGGAGCTCGGGGACGGCGGTGCGTTCCTCCTGAACTACTGGCTGCGCACCTTCCTGGTGCGGTTCGCGCCGCACGAGGAGACGGCGCGCGCCGTGCTCGTCGTGGGTGAGCACGCGCCGCTCCGCGTCCAGCCGCTCCACGAGATCGAGGCCACCGACAAGCACGTCGCGCGGGTCCTGCGGCTGCTGCGGGAGCAGGCGCAGGACCCGCGCGGCGGGTGAGGCGGGATCCGGTCAGGCGCCGACGAGGTGCCCGGCCAGGTAGGGAACCACCTTGTCGAGCGCGACCCGTTCCTGCTGCATGGAGTCGCGGTGCCGGATGGTGACCGCCTGGTCCTCCAGCGTCTCGAAGTCGACCGTGATGCAGAACGGCGTACCGATCTCGTCCTGACGGCGGTAGCGCTTGCCGATGGCCTGCGTCACGTCGTAGTCGATGTTCCAGTACTTGCGCAGCTCGGCGGACAGCTTCTCCGACGTCGGCAGCAGGTCCGCCGTCTTGGACAGCGGCAGCACCGCGGCCTTCACGGGGGCCAGGCGCGGGTCCAGGCGCAGCACCGTGCGCTTGTCGACGCCGCCCTTGGTGTTCGGCGCCTCGTCCTCGGCGTAGGCCTCGACCAGGAAGGCCATGAGCGAGCGGGTCAGGCCGGCGGCCGGCTCGATGACGTACGGGAAGTACTTCTCGTTGGTCACCGGGTCGCGGTACGCCAGGTCCTTGCCGGAGCTCTCCGTGTGGGTCTTCAGGTCGAAGTCCGTGCGGTTCGCGATGCCCTCGAGCTCACCCCACTCGCTGCCCTGGAAGCCGAAGCGGTACTCGATGTCCACGGTGCGGGTCGAGTAGTGCGACAGCTTCTCCTTCGGGTGCTCGTAGTGCCGCAGGTTCTCGGCCGAGATGCCGAGGTCCGTGTACCAGCTGGTGCGGTAGTCGATCCAGTACTGGTGCCACTCCTCGTCCTCACCCGGCTTGACGAAGAACTCCATCTCCATCTGCTCGAACTCGCGGGTGCGGAAGATGAAGTTGCCGGGCGTGATCTCGTTGCGGAACGACTTGCCGATCTGGCCGATGCCGAACGGCGGCTTCTTGCGGGCCGCGGCCGCGACGTTGGCGAAGTTCACGAAGATGCCCTGCGCCGTCTCAGGGCGCAGGTAGTGCAGGCCGGACTCGTCCTCGACCGGGCCCAGGTACGTCTTCAGCATCATGTTGAAGTCGCGGGGCTCGGTCCACTGGCCGCGGGTGCCGCAGTTGGAGCAGACGATCTCGGCGAGGCCGCCCTCGGGGGCGCGGCCCTTCTTCTCCTCGAACTCCTCGATCATCTGGTCCTCGCGGAACCGCTTGTGGCACGAGAGGCACTCGGTGAGCGGGTCGGTGAACACGCCGACGTGGCCGGAGGCCACCCACACCTGACGCGGCAGGATGACGGAGGAGTCCAGGCCGACGATGTCGTCGCGGCTGGTGACCATGGCCCGCCACCACTGCTTCTTGATGTTCTCCTTGAGCTCCACGCCCAGGGGGCCGTAGTCCCACGCGGAGCGCGTTCCACCGTAGATCTCGCCCGACGGGAAGACGAAACCTCGTCGCTTCGCGAGCGAGACGACGGCGTCGAGCTTGGCGGTCTGCGCAGAGCGCACTGACTTGTCGGACACGGGGGTCTCTCCAGGGGAACAGGCGGGGAACGATGTCCGCCCAGCCTACCGTCCGGGCCGCTCCAGCCCCGGACGAATAAGGGCGTGACCCACCTCTCGCGGCCGATCTTTGACATCCGTTCTCACCTGGCGTGAGAATCGTTCTCATGACAACGACCCGCGCCGCCGGCGCAGCCCTGACCAGCCTCGTCCTCGCCGGGACGGCGACCCTCGCCGGGTGCTCCGCCCAGGGCGCAGGCGGAACGGCCGGGGAGTCCGACGGCGTGACCGTGCTCGCGTCGTTCTACCCGCTCCAGTACGTCGCCCAGCAGATCGGCGGCGACCTCGTCACCGTGGACAACCTCACGCCGCCGGCCGCCGAGCCGCACGACCTCGAGCTCTCCCCGGCCCAGGTCCGCGAGATCGGCACGGCCGACCTCGTCGTGTACCTGTCGGGCTTCCAGGCCGCCGTCGACGAGGGCATCGAGGCCCGCGCGCCGGAGCACGTGGTCGACGCCGCCGACACCGCCGAGCTGGTCGCGCACACCGGCACCGAGGAGGGGCACGAGGGCGAGACCGCGGAGGAGCACGCGGAGCACGCCGAGGACGAGCACGACCACGGTGCCGCCGACCCGCACTTCTGGCTGGACCCGAGCCGGCTCGCGACCGTCGGGCAGGCCGTGGCCGACGAGCTCGCCGCGGTGGACCCCGAGCACGCCGAGGAGTACGCCGACGGCGCCCTGCGCCTGGGCCAGCAGCTCGACGCGCTCGACCAGGAGCTCGCCGACGGCCTCGCCGCCTGTCAGGGAGCTACGCTGGTGACGAGCCACACCGCGTTCGGCTACCTCGCGGACCGGTACGCGCTGGAGCAGGTGGGCATCTCCGAGCTCGACCCCGAGGCGGAGCCGTCGCCGGCGCGCCTGCGCCAGATCGGCGACGTGGTCAAGGAGAACGGCGTCACCACCCTGTTCTCGGAGACGCTCGTGAGCCCCAAGGTCACCGAGACGCTGGCCGACGACCTGGGCGTGCGGACCGCCGTCCTGGACCCGCTGGAGGGCCTGTCCGAGGACGCGACGGCCGCCGGCGAGGACTACGTCTCCGTGATGCGGGCCAACCTGAAGGCGCTGGAGGAGGGCCTGGTCTGCGCATGACCGGCACCGAGGAGGAGGAGACTGGGGAGGTGACCGAGACGAGCGAACCCGTCATCGAGGCCCGCGGCCTGCACTTCCGCGCGGGCGCGAGCCACATCCTGCGCGGCGTCGACCTGACGGTCGGGCGCGGCGAGGTCGTCGCGCTGCTGGGCGCGAACGGATCCGGCAAGTCCACGCTGGTCAAGTCGCTGGTCGGCATCAACGTGCCGTCTGCGGGAAGCGTCCGACTGTTCGGCGAGCCGCTGACTGCTCCGGGCCGCGGCAGCGTGGACTGGGGTCGCATCGGCTACGTGCCGCAGCGGGCGGGCGCGGGCGGCGGCATCCCGTCGACCGCGCAGGAGGTCGTCGCCTCCGGGCTGCTGCACGGGCGGCGTCTGCGCCTGCCGCGCGGCTGGCGCGACCGCGTCGCGGCCGCCCTGGAGCAGGTGGGCCTCGCCGAACGTGTGCACGACCCGGTGCACCTGCTCTCGGGCGGGCAGCAGCAGCGCATCCTCATCGCCCGCGCCCTGGTCCGCGAGCCCGACCTCCTCGTCCTCGACGAGCCCGTCGCCGGCGTCGACGTCGCCAGCCAGGAGGCGTTCGCGGCCACCATGGGCCGCCTGGTCGACGGCGGCCTCACGGTGCTCGTGGTGCTGCACGAGCTCGGCGAGCTCGAGCCGCTCGTGTCGCGTGCCGTCGTGCTCAAGCACGGCACGGTGGTGCACGACGGCGCCCCGCCGCAGGCCCGGGACGACCACGACCGCGCAGGCCACCGGCACCAGCACCCGCACGCCGACGACAACACCCTCGGCACCGAGGCCAGGGCCCTCGACCTGGAGGTCCGCCCGTGATCACCCTCATGCTCACCGACCCGTTCATGCAGCGGGCCCTGCTGGCCGCGCTCCTCGTGGGCGTCACCGCGCCCGTGGTCGGCACGTACCTGGTGCAGCGCAAGCTCTCCCTGCTGGGCGACGGCATCGGCCACGTCGCGCTGACGGGCGTGGCGCTGGGCTGGCTCGTCGGCGCGGGCATGGGCCTGACGCCGAACGACGCCCTCGCCATCCCCGGTGCCGTGGTCGCCGCGGTGGTCGGCTCCGTCCTCATCGAGGTGGTCCGGCGCCGGGGCCGCACGTCCGGCGACCTCGCCCTGGCCATCATGTTCTACGGCGGCATCGCCGGCGGCGTGCTGCTCATCGGCATCGCGGGCGGCTCGTCCGGCAACCTGATGACGTACCTGTTCGGCTCCATCTCCACCGTGACCGACGCCGACCTCTGGCTCACCGTGGTGCTCTCCGCCGTCGTGCTGGCCATCGGCGTGGGCCTGCGGCACGCGCTGTTCTCGGTGAGCCACGACGAGGAGTTCGCCGTCGCCTCCGGGCTGCCCGTGTGGGCGCTGAACATCGTCGTCGCCGTCGTGTCGGCCCTCACGGTCACCGTGGCGATGCGCGTGGTCGGCCTGCTGCTGGTCAGTGCGCTCATGATCGTGCCCGTCGCCGTGGCCCAGCAGGTCACGCACGCGTTCGGGCGCACCATGCTCACGGCGTGCGTCGTCGGCGTCGTGGTCTGCGTGACCGGCCTGAGCATCACCTACTGGTACAACGTCTCGCCGGGCGCGACTATCGTGGTGCTCGCCATCGCGGTCTACGCCGTGGTGTCCCTGGTGGCTCCGCTGGTGACCCGGCGGCGCCCTGCGGGTGACCCCCACCCCGATCTGCCCGACGACGTCGATCTTCCTGCCGCCGCCACGGAACGTGCGGTGGCCGCCGCAAAGGAGTGCCGCTGATGACCGCACGCATGACCCGCCAGCGGACCGCCGTCGTCGAGGCGCTCGACGAGCTCGCCGACTTCCGCTCGGCCCAGCAGCTCCACGAGACGCTGCGCGCCCGCGGCGAGTCCGTGGGCCTGGCCACCGTGTACCGGGCGCTGCAGGCGCTCGCGGAGGCGAGCGAGGTCGACGTCCTGCGCGCCGAGGACGGCGAGAGCCTGTACCGCCGGTGCGCCCGCCGCGAGCACCACCACCACCTGGTGTGCCGGCAGTGCGGCCGCACCGTCGAGATCGACGGCCCCACGGTCGAGGCGTGGGCCTCCAAGGTCGCCGCGGCCCAGGGTTTCGACGACATCGAGCACACCATCGAGCTGTGGGGTACCTGCGCGGACTGCCGCGCCGCGTCTGCGGGCTGATTTCCAGGAAGATTTCCGGCGTCGATCCACTCCCGCCGGAGTGCGTGGCAGGATGCGTGCATGACCACAGCGCGCCGCTCCCGGGACCGCCGGGGATCGCTGCCCGCCCGTGCCGAGGTGGTCGTCGTCGGCGGCGGCGCGATGGGTGCGTCCGTGGCGTTCCACCTTGCCGAGGACGGCGCGGACGTGCTGCTCCTGGAGGCGGAGGAGCTGGCCTCCGGCAGCTCGGGCAAGCCCATCGGGGGAGTGCGGGCGCAGTTCTCCGACCCGGCCAACGTGGACCTCGGCAACCGCAGCCTGGAGCTGTACGAGGACTTCGCGAACCGCCCCGGGGCGGACATCGGCCTGCAGCAGCCCGGCTACCTGTTCCTCCTGCCGGACGCCGCTGACGTCGCGCTGTTCGAGGAGTCGGTGGCCATGCAGAACGAGCGCGGGGTGGCCAGCCGCATGCTCGCCCCCGACGCCGTCCGGCGCCTCAACCCGTACGTCGACGTCGACCGCTACGCCGGTGCCGCCTACGCGGCGCGCGACGGGTTCGCGTACCCGCTGGCCGTCGTGGAGGGCTACGCCGCGGGAGCGGAGGCGTACGGCGCCCGCGTGCGCACGCACGTCACCGTGACCGGCTTCGAGTCCCGCGACGACCGGCTCGTCGCGGTGTGGACGGACCAGGGCCGGGTGCGCACGGACGCCGTCGTGCTGTGCGCCGGGGCCTGGACCCGGGACGTGGCGGCCAAGGCGGGCCTCGACCTGCCCGTGGACCCGTACCGGCGGCAGATCGGGTTCACGCCGCCCCTGGAGCCCGCGCCCGTGCGCGTGCCGTTCACCATCGACTACGGCACCACCTTCTACTTCCACAACGCCGCGCCCGACGGCCTGCTGCTCGGGATCGCGGACCCGGCGACCCCGGTCGCCTTCGAGCGCACCTACGACCCGGCCTGGCTGCCGCTCCTGCGCGGGGCGCTCGGCGCCTGCGCCCCGGAGCTGACCGACGTGCCGGTCGCGCGCGGCTGGGCCGGGCTCTACGAGATGACGCCCGACCGCAACGCCCTCATCGGCGAGGCGACCGGTGTGCCCGGCCGCGTGCTGTACGCCGCCGGGTTCTCGGGGCACGGGTTCCTCCAGGCGCCCGCCGTCGGCGAGGTGGTGCGCGACCTGTACGCCGGCCGCACGCCCGGGATCGACGTGTCGGGGTTCAGCGCCGACCGGTTCGCGGGCGACCCCCGCGATCCCACCGACCCGGGGCGACGAGGCCCCGAGTCGAACATCATCTGACGGACAGGAGAGCTTGATGTCCACGTTCCTCGAGCCCTGGCAGCTGCGGGCCGCGTTCGCGCGCAGCCTCTCGGACATGTACGGCAAGGAGGTGCCCGCCTACACCACGCTGCTCGACGTGTCGCACGAGGTCAACGCGGACTTCGTGGCCCGCCACGGGGCGGACGCCGAGCGGCTGGGCTCCATCGCGCGCGTCACGGCCGAGCGGCACGGCGCGATCCGGGTGGGCACCCCCACCGAGATGGCGCAGGTCGCCCGCATCTTCGGCGCCATGGGCATGCGCCCGGTCGGCTTCTACGACCTGCGGGACGCGTCCTGCAGCTCCGTCCCGGTGATCTCGACGGCGTTCCGCCCGATCGAGCGCGAGGAGCTGGCGCGCAACCCGTTCCGGGTCTTCACGTCGATGCTCGTCACGGCCGACCGCCGGTTCTTCACCGCGGACCTGGAGCGCCGGCTGGACTCCTTCCTCGCCGCCCGCACCCTGTTCGGCCCCGAGCTGCTCGCCCTCGCCGACCGCGCGGAGGCCGAGGGCGGCCTGCCGCAGGACCAGGCCGCCGAGTTCCTGCGCCTGGCCACGCAGGCTTTCGAGCTGTCCCGGGAGCCCGTGGACCAGGCCTGGTACCGCGAGCTCGAGGCAGTCAGCGCCGTGGCGGCCGACATCGGCGGCATCGCCTCCACGCACATCAACCACCTCACCCCCCGCGTGCTGGACATCGACGACCTGTACGCGCGCATGGAGGCGCGCGGCATCACCATGATCGACGCCATCCAGGGGCCGCCCCGCTGGGAGGGCCCGGACGTGCTGCTGCGGCAGACGTCGTTCCGTGCCCTCGCCGAGCCCCGCACCTTCCGCACGGCGGACGGCGAGATCGTCAGCGACGCGCTGCGCGTCCGGTTCGGCGAGGTGGAGGCGCGTGGCATCGCGCTGACCCGCGAGGGCCGTGCCGCCTACGACGCCGCCGTGGTCGAGATCGACGAGACGGCCGCCGCGGCCCGCGCGGAGGAGCCGGGCCTCACCGAGCAGGGGCGGCAGGAGATCGCCCGGGCCGTCTGGGCCCGCACGTTCCCCACCACCGAGACGGCGCTCGCCGACCAGGGGCTGGGCTGGTTCACCTACGAGGTGGACGGGGCCGGCGGGGTGCGGCGCGAACCCGTCGTCTACGAGGACTTCCTGCCCCGCTCGGCCGCCGGCATCTTCCAGTCCAACCTCACCTCGGACGGCGCCAAGGACGCCAGCCAGGAGGCCACCGACCGGGACGCCGACTGGATGGCGGGCGCGCTCGGCCGCGACCTGTTCGACCCCTTCGACCTGTACGCCGACCAGGTGGCCAGGTCGCTGACCGCCGCCGCCGGGACCCTCGGCGTCGACCCGGCCACCCTCACCACCACCACAGGAGCCATGCGATGAGCACCACGACCACCACCCCACTGACGACCGAGCTGCGCGACGCCGCCCTGGCCGCCCTGGAACGGCTGGGCGCCACGGTGCCCACCGGGGACGGTCTGCCCGTCGTGTCGCCGCTGTCCGGCCAGCCGCTGCTGGAGCTGCGCCGCGACGGCGCCGCCGAGGCCGCCACCGCCGTCGGCGAGGCCGCCGACGCGTTCACCACGTGGCGTTCCGTGCCCGCCCCCGTGCGCGGGCAGGTCGTCAAGCGGCTGGGCGAGCTGCTCACCGAGCACAAGGCCGACCTCGCGGAGCTCGTCACCATCGAGGCGGGCAAGATCACCAGCGAGGCCCTGGGTGAGGTCCAGGAGATGATCGACATCTGCGACTACGCCGTCGGGCTGTCGCGGCAGGTGGGCGGGCGCACCATGCCGTCCGAGCGCCCCGGTCACCGCCTCATGGAGACGTGGCACCCGATGGGCGTGGTCGGCGTGATCAGCGCCTTCAACTTCCCGGTCGCCGTCTGGTCGTGGAACACCGCCGTCGCGCTGGTCTGCGGCGACACCGTGGTGTGGAAGCCGAGCGAGAAGACCCTCCTGTCGGCCGTCGGTGCCGCCGCGCTGCTGGACCGGGCCCTGGCGGAGGCCGGGTTCCCGGCGGGCGTGTCCCGGCTCCTGCTCGGCGACCGCGAGGCGGGCGAGGCCCTGGTGGCCGACCCGCGGGTCGCCCTGGTCTCCGCGACCGGGTCGGAGCGCATGGGCCAGCAGGTCGCGCCCGTGGTCGCGGCGCGCGGCGGGCGGTACCTGCTGGAGCTGGGCGGCAACAACGGGGCGATCGTCGCGCCGTCGGCGGACCTCGACCTCGCCGTGCGCGGCGCGGTGTTCGCGGCGGCGGGCACGGCCGGGCAGCGCTGCACGTCGCTGCGCCGCCTGATCGTGCACGAGTCGATCGTGGACGAGGTCGTGGCGCGGCTGGCCAAGGTCTACACCGGCCTGCCCGTCGGCGACCCGCGCACCGAGGGCACGCTCGTGGGCCCCCTGGTGGACGCCGGTTCCCGGGACCGCATGCTGGCCGCGATCGACGAGGCCGTCGCGGCGGGCGGCGAGCTCGTCGTGGGCGGCACGGCGGTGACCGTGCCCGGTGCGGAGGACGCCGCCTACGTGCACCCGGCGATCGTGCGCATGCCGGCGCAGGCCGACGTGGTCAAGCGGGAGACGTTCGCACCGATCCTGTACGTGCTGACCTACACGGACCTGTCCGAGGCGATCGCCGTGCACAACGACGTGCCCCAGGGGCTCTCGTCGTCGATCTTCACGCTGGACGTGCGCGAGGCCGAGACGTTCCTGTCCGAGGTCGGCTCCGACTGCGGCATCGTGAACGTGAACATCGGCACCTCGGGTGCCGAGATCGGCGGCGCGTTCGGCGGCGAGAAGTCGACGGGCGGCGGCCGCGAGTCCGGCTCGGACGCGTGGAAGCAGTACATGCGCCGGGCCACCAACACGGTGAACTACTCGACCGAGCTGCCGCTGGCCCAGGGCGTCAACTTCGGCTGACCCGGCGGCACACCGGCCGGCCCGGCCGCACGCGTCACGACACGTGCGGCCGGGCCGGCCGTCCCCCCACGGTGCCCGCGCCGGGTCAGGACGCGGTGGCCGACACCGTCAGCAGGGAGCCGGTCTCGGTGGTCGGGTCGGTGCTCGGTGCGTACCGCTTCACCGCGGCGACGGAGACGCCGACGCGCGCCGCCACCTCTTCGACGCTGAGGGTCTGCGCCCACCGCAGCACGCGGATCTCGCTGATCTGCCCGGTGGTGAGCGGCTTGTCCGGGTCGGCGGCCGGTTCCTCCTCCGCCGGGGTCGTCCGCGCCCGCTCCGGGGACACGGGTGCGTACTTGGCCTCCAGGCGCACGCGCTCCGCGACGATCGGCCCCGCCGTGGCGGTCTCCCCGGTCTCGGTGCGCGCCAGGGACGCCGGCGCCGGCTCGGCGGGCGCGACCTCGGCCTCGGCCGGGGTGCGGGCCGGGCTGCTCGCCGCAGGGGCGTCCGCCGTGATCTGCCTCGGGGCGTCCGGCTCGGCCGCCTCGAGCTCCCGCGGCTCCGGCTCGGGCGCCTCCAGCAGCAGGGAGTCGGGCAGCACCGGCTCCGGCAGCAGCTGCTCGGCCGGCCGTTCGCGCCGCTCGCGCTCGTCGGCGGTCGGCATCCACTCGCCGGCCAGCGCCGCGGCCTCCTGGACCACGTCGCGGATGGTGCGTTCCGACTCCAGGTGCGGGCGGGTCACCTCGGCGGTGACGCCTGCCGGCACGTGGCGGTGCACCCGGCCCACCGCGGCGTTCACCTCGGCGATGCGGGCCGCGCGCTCCTCGGGGGGAGCGATCTGCGCCAGGCGCACGGCGTCGAGCATGTCGAGCACGGCCGTCTGCCGGTCGTTCGCGATCTCGGCCTGCCGGTCGAGGGCCCGCGCGCTGGACGCCGACTGGAAGAACAGGTGCACGGCGACCGCCGCGAGGACGGGGGCGACCGCGCGGGAGATCGCGAAGACGCCTTCGCCGAGCAGCCAGCCGTGCCACGCGGCGAGCGCGCCGGACAGGATGCCGACGACGATCGCACCGCCGAGCCAGCGCGCGTGCCCGGAGACCGGCTGGCCCATCTCGAGCGCCCGGTCGGCCCGTCGCCGGCCCTCCCAGGCGAGGCCGATGACCAGGGCCTCGTAGGCCACGCCGAGTGCGTAGCCGAGCCGGGGTCCCTCGTAGTCGGCGATGGTGTGCGACATGCCGATGTAGGCCCAGGCCGAGAGCCCGAAGGCACCCAGGGCGAAGCCTGGGTTCCTGCGCGTGTCGGCGATGACCGCCGGAACGCGTCGGGGGCGTTTCTCCGATGCCATGTGGGTGGGTCCCTTTCGTCAGAGCAGGTGAGTGGGGGTCGTGGGTCCTCCACCGCTGATCTTCGTCTACTTTGCGCCCTATGCGCTCTTCACGGTCGAGATCGACGTCAATCTTTAACCGAACTGCCGCCGTCCGCACGGCCACACCCGCCCGGCCGGTTATCCCCAGGTAATCACGCTTGACGAGCATGATGGGCCTTCGTGCCGAATGCTGGTCGCATGACGCCACCGACCCGATCCGCACCGGCCGCCCCGCGCCCCGCCCTCGACCCGCTCGACCCGCTCACCCTGCGCGAGCGCCGGGCGCGGGCGGCCCGGCTGGCGCGCCGCCTGGTCGCGCACGTGCTGCGCCCCGCCAACAGGGGTGCCGTCGACCGGCAGACCGCGTACGTCCAGGCGGAGTCGCTGGTGCCCGTGGGCGACGTCGACCTCGACCGGTACGGCACCGTGACCCGGCAGTGCGCCACCGACATGCTGGTGTACGCCGGTCCGCGTGACGGGTCCGGTTCCCTGGTCCGCCGGATCCTCGACGGAGACGACGGAGAGCCGGACGACGGCAGCGCGCCCGCCGGCCTGCTGCTCGACGCCGTCGAGCTCGCGCTGCTGGACCGCTGGCGTGACGGCGGGGTGCTCGGCCACTTCATCGTGACCGACGTGGTGGACGAGCACGCGGTGCTGCACAACCTGGAGGACGACCTGGACTACCGGGTCTTCACCGGCGGGTCCGAGATCCGTTCGGAGGCGCTCCTGCCGGGCCTCCCGCTGTCAGGGCGCGTGCTGCCCGTCGGGGCCACGTGGGTCTTCGCCGGCACACCGGCGGTCTTCGCGCCGGACAGCATCGTCGACGTCGTGGGCGGCGTGGTGGAGCTGCTCGCGTCCACGCCCTGCCCGGCCTACCGCAACCCGCGCACCCTGGCGCGCGCCCGTGAGCTCGTGGCCGACCACCACCGGGCGTTCCGGGACCTGTTCGGCGACGTGCTCGTGGAGGGCACCGCGTCGCACGTCATGGACTGCTACCTGCGGTTCCAGGACCGGATCGGGGCACCCTCGGAGGAGTTCGCGCTGCTGGGCTCGCTCCGCGACGAACGCTGGCTGCCCGACGACGCCGCCGACCCGGACGACCCGGCGTTCGCGCTGGCGCACCACCCGGTCAGGGGCCTGCGCCTGCTCGACTGGTACGGGCAGCTCCGCCAGGTGCACACGCCGCCGCTCGCGCCGTGGAAGCCGCGTCGGCTGGCCCAGGTGCTCGCCGACCCGGACGCCCCGTCGTGGGTGCTCGCGCTGCTCGCCGAGCGCCACCCGGACCATCTCGACGCCCTCTACCGGGCGGCGTGCGGGCGGCCCGGCCTCGTCTGGGAGCGGGACGGCGCGGCGCTCCTGCGCGACCGGGAGCCCGCGGCGGGCCGGGACGAGCCGGGGCTCGTCATGGCGTCGTCGATCATGGGGCGAGTGCCGCCCCCGGGGCCGGACGGGGCCGACGCCGTCAGCCGCCGCTGACGCTCAGCTCGGCCTCGCGCAGCTTCGCCTCGAACTCCTCGGACAGCTCGCGGGAGTCGAGCCAGCCGTAGGGCAGGTGCGGGGTCTTGGGGGAGCCGGCGCGGCCGCGCGGGCCCTCGGCGTCGTCCCCGGGGTAGGGGGCGTCGAGGTCGAGGGCGTCGAGCCGCTCGCGCAGCTCGGCCAGGGTGCTGACCAGGGCGAGCGCCTGCCGCTTCTCCCCGCCCACGGCATAGCCCTTGAGGTACCACGCCATGTGCTTGCGCAGGTCGCGCATGCCCTTGCCCTCGTCGCCGTCGAAGTACTCGATCATGAGCGTGCCGTGCCGGTAGATGGTGTCCGCGACCTCGCGCAGGCCCGGCCGGACCCGCAGGTCGGAGCCGTTGAACGCGGCCGCGAGGTCGGCGAACAGCCAGGGGCGGCCCTGGCAGCCCCGGCCCACCACGACGCCGTCGGCGCCGGTCTGCTCGACCATGCGCAGGGCGTCCTCGGCGGCCCAGATGTCGCCGTTGCCGAGCACGGGGACGGTGCGCACGGCCTCCTTGAGGCGGGCGATCGCCTCCCACTCCGCCTGGCCCGAGTAGTGCTGTGCGGCCGTGCGGGCGTGCAGCGCGACGGCGGCAGCACCGAGCGACTCGGCGATCCGGCCGGCCTCGAGGTAGGTCAGGTGGTCGTCGTCGATGCCCTTGCGCATCTTGACCGTGACGGGCACGCCGTGCGGCTCGGCGGCCTCGACGGCCGCCCGGACGATGTCGGTGAAGAGCTGCCGCTTCCAGGGCAGCGCGGCTCCGCCGCCCTTGCGGGTCACCTTGGGCACGGGGCAGCCGAAGTTGAGGTCGACGTGGTCTGCCCGGCCCTCGCCGGCGATGATGCGCACGGCGGCGCCCACGGTGGCCGGGTCCACGCCGTAGACCTGGGCGGAGCGCGGCGTCTCGTCCTCGCCGAACGTGACGATCCGCAGCGCCTCGACGTTGCGCTCCACGAGCGCGCGGCTGGTCACCATCTCGGCGACGTACAGGCCCGGGTCGAACCCCGTGGACCGACCGGCCTCGCGGCACAGCGTGCGGAACGCGCGGTTGGTCACGCCGGCCATGGGCGCGAGCACGACCGGCGTGCGCACCGTCAGCGGCCCGATCTGGAGCGGCTTGAGCACGGGGGAGCCCGACGCCCGGCCGGGTGCCGTGGGCGACGGGATGGCGGTGTCGAGGGCAGAGGTCACGCAGCCATTGTCCCATCGCCACCGCGGGCCGGGCGTGGTTGTGGTCGCTCTCACGAACCGGACCGCCGTGGCGGCCGGTTCGTCCGGCCATCGTTTGCCGCCGTCCCGGGGCCGTGCATCAATGGACGTGCCGGAGCATCGAGGGGCGCGAGGCGACCGGGCACAGGAAGCCGGGACACCGGACCGCGCTCGACCTCGGGGGCTCGTGATGACGCAGTCCGACCGTTCGACCCAGCAGGTGACCGCCAAGATCAGCGTCGCCACGCTCACCGCCATGGTGGTGGGCTCGATGGTGGGCGCCGGCGTGTTCTCGCTCCCGAGCCGGTTCGCGGGCGAGACCGGCGTGCTCGGCGCCCTGATCTCCTGGGCGGTCGCCGGGACGGGCATGCTCATGCTCGCCTTCGTCTTCCAGCGGCTCGCCGTGCGCAAGCCCGACCTCGACTCGGGCGTCTACGCCTACGCCAAGGCGGGCTTCGGCGAGTACCTCGGCTTCTTCTCGGGGTTCGGGTACTGGGCGAGCGCCTGCGTCGGCAACGTCACCTACTGGATCCTCATCATGTCCACGGTGGGCGCCGTCGTGCCGGTGCTCGGCGAGGGCGACACCGTCGTCGCCTTCGTGGCGTCCTCGGCGTGCGTCTGGCTGTTCTACCTGCTGGTGCGCCGCGGCGTGAAGGAGGCGACGGCGATCAACCGCATCGTCACCGTCGCCAAGGTGCTGCCGATCATCACGTTCGTGCTCATCGCGGTCTTCCTGCTGGACCCGCAGGTGCTGGCCGAGAACTTCGAGGGCTACGGCATCACCGGCCCGCTGTTCGACCAGGTGCGCGGCACGATGCTGGCCACGGTCTTCGTCTTCCTCGGCGTGGAGGGCGCGAGCGTGTACTCGCGCCACGCGCGCCGCCGGGAGGACGTCGGCCGTGCCACCGTGCTCGGCTTCCTCATGGTGCTGGCGATCTTCGCGTCCGTGACGATCGTGTCCTACGGCATCCTGCCGATGCAGGAGATCGCCGAGCTGCGGCAGCCCTCGATGGCCGGGGTCCTGGAGGCGGCGGTCGGCGGCTGGGGCGCGGCGTTCGTGAGCGTGGGGCTCATCGTCTCGGTCCTGGGTGCCTACCTGGCCTGGACCCTGATGGCCTCCGAGGTGCTGTACGTCGCGGCCAAGGACGGCGACATGCCGCGCTTCCTCGCCCGGTCGGACGCGAACGACGTGCCGCGGTCCGCCCTGCTGCTGACGACGCTCCTGATCCAGGTGATGCTCGTGATCACCCTGGTGTCCGACGACGCGTTCACGTTCGCGCTGGACCTGACCAGCGCGCTGTCGCTCATCCCGTTCCTGCTCGCCGCCGGCTACGCCCTCAAGCTGGCCGCCGGGCGCGGCGGGCCCGCCGCCGGGCAGCACACCACCCGGGACCTCATGGTGGCGGCCCTCGCGGTGCTGTACACGGCGTTCCTGCTGTTCGCGGCGGGGCTCACGTTCGTGCTGCTGTCGTTCGTGGTCTACGCGCCGGCGACGGTGCTGTTCGCGATGACCCGGCGCGAGCAGGGGCGGCGGGTGTTCAGCCGGGGCGAGCTGGCGATCTTCGTCGTGTCGGTCCTCGGGGCGGTGACCGGCGTCGTCGCCCTGGCCACGGGGGCCATCTCGATCTGACCAGCGGGCCGAGCGGACCCGGCGGACCAGCGGAAAGGGACATCATGACGAACGAGACTCTGCCGTCGGCGGCCTACGGGGTGCACTCCGAGGTCGGGCGCCTGCGCAAGGTGCTCGTGTGCCGGCCGGGGCTCGCCCACCGGCGCCTGACCCCCACGAACTCGGACGACCTGCTCTTCGACGACGTGCTCTGGGTGGACCGCGCGATCGAGCACCACGCCGCGTTCGTCGCCGACCTGCGGGCCCGCGACGTCGAGGTCGTGGAGCTGCACGAGGTGCTCGCCGCGACCGTGCGCGTGCCCGGGGCCCGCGACTGGATCCTGGACCGCCGGATCGTCCCGGGCATCGTCGGTCCCGGCCTCGTGGAGCCGACCCGGGCGTTCCTGGAGTCGCTCACCCCCGAGCAGCTCGCCGAGCACCTGATCGGGGGCCTGGCCACCGACGACGTGCCCGACCTGCCGGCGGCGTACCGCTCGCTGGCCGAGTACACCGCCGACGCGCGGGAGTACCTGATCGCCCCCGTGCCGAACACGCTGTTCACCCGCGACACGACCTGCTGGCTCTACGGCGGCGTGACGCTCAACCCGCTGTACTGGCCCGCGCGGCACGACGAGACGCTGCTCATGAAGGCCGTCTACGCCTTCCATCCCGACTTCGTCGGGTCGACGATCTGGTGGGGCGACCCCGAGACGGACCACCAGCGGGCCACGCTGGAGGGCGGCGACGTGATGCCCGTGGGCAACGGCACCGTGCTGGTGGGCATGAGCGAGCGCACCTCGCGCCAGGCGATCACGCAGGTTGCGTCCGCGCTGTTCGAGCGGGGCGCGGCCGAGCGGGTGGTCGTGGCCGGCATGCCGCGGCTGCGCTCGGCCATGCACCTGGACACGGTCATGACGTTCGCCGACGTCGACACCGTGACCGTCTACCCGCGCATCGTGGCCGACATCCACCCGTTCGTGCTGCGCCCGGGCGACGGCGGCGCCCTGTCGGTGACCGACGAGGCGGGCTCCACGTTCCTGGAGGTCGTGGCCCGGGAGACCGGGCTGGGCGCGCTCCAGGTCATCGAGACCGGCGGCGACGTCTACGAGTCGGAGCGTCAGCAGTGGGACAGCGGCAACAACGCCGTCGCCGTGGAACCGGGCGTGGTGTTCACCTACGACCGGAACACCACGACGAACGACCTGCTGCGCAAGGCCGGCATCGAGGTGATCGAGATCAACGGCGCGGAGCTGGGTCGCGGCCGGGGCGGGGGCCACTGCATGACCTGCCCCGTCATCCGCGACCCAGCGTCCTGAGCGCCGGCGTCGGTCAGGCGCGCAGCCAGACCGTGGTGTTGCCGGGCAGCACGCCGTCCACCAGGTCACCCGAGGCGACCAGCACCTCGGCGTCGGCCGGGAGCGTCAGCGCCGTCGTCGCCAGGTTGGCCAGGACGACCACGCCGGCCACCTGGAAGGCCACCACGTCGGCGTCCGCGGACAGCGCGTCCACCCAGGCCAGCGTGCTCGTGCCGAGCTTCTCCGCCCGGCGCAGGCCCAGGGCCGTGCGGTACAGCTCGTACGTCGAGCCCGCCACGCCGTACTGACGGTCGGCGGCCAGGTCGGCGTAGACGTCGGGCTGCGGCAGCCAGGTCTTCCCGGTGGGGCCGAACCCGTTGCCCGGTGCACCGCCGACCCACGGCAGCGGCACGCGGCACCCGTCGCGACCGGGCTCCGCGCCGCCGGTGCGGAAGAACGACGGGTCCTGGCGCACCTCGTCGGGCAGGGCGGTGTGGTCCGGCAGGCCCAGCTCCTCGCCCTGGTAGAGGTACGCCGACCCCGGCAGGCCGAGCATCAGCAGTGTCGCTGCGCGGGCGCGGCGCAGGCCGAGCTCCGCGTCGGGCTGCGGGTCGTTCGCGCCGATGCCGTTGAGCTGGCGGCCGCCGATCTCCGCCAGGCCGAAGCGCGACGTGTGCCGCACCACGTCGTGGTTGGACAGCACCCAGGTGGTGGGAGCGCCGACGGACTCCATGGTCCGCAGCGACGCGTTGACGACGGTGCGCATCGTCGCCGCGTCCCAGGGCGTGGTGAGGAACGAGAAGTTGAACGCCTGGTGCATCTCGTCGGACCGGACGTACCGGGCCAGGCGGCTCAGCGGCTCCACCCAGGCCTCGGCGACCAGGCAGCGGTCGCCGTCGTACTCGGCCAGCACCCGGTGCCAGGCGCGGTAGATGTCGTGCACGCCGTCCTGGTCGAACATGGGGCCGTTGTTGCCGGCGCCCGTGGAGCCGTCCTCGGGTGCGGCGGGATCGGTCGGGCCCTCGACGGTGCCCTCGACCATGGCGGCCTTGCCGTCCCAGTCGGGCAGGCCGGGCGCCTTGACCATGCCGTGCGCCACGTCCACGCGGAAACCGTCCACGCCGCGGTCGAGCCAGAACCGGAGCACGTCCTCGAACTCGGCGCGGACCTCGGGGTTCTCCCAGTTCAGGTCGGGCTGCGTGGAGTCGAACAGGTGCAGGTACCACTGCGGGCCGCGCTCGCCGTCGTCCTCGCGCGGGGCCAGCCGCGTCCAGGCCGGGCCGCCGAAGATGGACTGCCAGTTGTTCGGCGGCTCCTCGCCGGCCGGTCCGCGCCCGTCACGGAACATGTAGCGCTCGCGCTCCGCCGAGCCCGGGGCCGCCGCCAGCGCCTCCTGGAACCAGACGTGCTGGTCGGAGGAGTGGTTGGGCACCAGGTCGACGATGATCTTCAGCCCGCGCTCGTGGGCGCCGGCCAGCATCTCGTCGAAGTCCGCCAGCGTGCCGAACAGCGGGTCGATGTCGCGGTAGTCGGCGACGTCGTACCCGGCGTCCTTCTGCGGGGAGCGGTAGAACGGGCTGAGCCAGACGGCGTCCACCCCGAGCTGCTTCAGGTGGTCCAGCTTGGCGGTGACGCCGGGGAGGTCGCCGATCCCGTCGCCGTTCCCGTCCGCGAACGAGCGCGGGTAGACCTGGTAGATCACCGCGTCGCGCCACCACTCGGCGCCGACGGCGGGGGAGTGGACGGGGGCGGATGCGGTGAGGTCGTCGGTGGTGAGCGGGGCAGTACGTGTCACGTGTCGCGTCCTCGCGGGTCGGGGGGATTATCGGTGTAACGCTTGCAGCAAGCGTACGGGAGGATTCCGCCCGCACGTGCCGACGGGCGCACCGCCGCGCGGTGCGCCCGTCTCTGGGAGGCTCAGGCGTGCGGCGCCGCACCCGTCGAGCCGCGCACCACGAGCTCCGGGGTGAACAGCAGCTCCGAACGAGGCGCCCGCTCGCCGTGGATCTCGGTGAGCAGGGCGCTCACGGCCGCGTGCGCCATGTCGGCCACGGGCTGCCGCACGGTGGTCAGCGGAGGGTCGGTGAACGCGACCAGCGGGGAGTCGTCGTAGCCCACGACGCTCACGTCGTCGGGCACCGACAGGCCGCGGGCGTGCGCCGCGCGCACGGCGCCGAGCGCCATGAGGTCCGAACCGCAGACTACGGCGGTGTGACCGGAGTCGAACAGCTCGCCGGCCGCGGCCTGGCCGCCCTCCAGGGTGTACAGGGTGAGGCTGACGTGCTCGCGCGCCTCCTCCGGGGTGGCCGCCAGGCCGTGCCGCAGGAGCTGGGCCACGAACGCCTCGATCTTGCGCTTGGCGGGCACGAACCGGTCGGGGCCGATCGCCATGCCGATGCGACGGTGCCCGAGGGCCACCAGGTGCCGCACGGACAGCTCGATGCTCGCGCTGTCATCCGGCGACACGAACGGGGCGTCGATGCCCTCGGCGTACCCGTTGATCAGCACGATCGGCAGCCCGCGCCCCCGCAGGCGCTGGTAGCGCTCGGTCGAGGCGCGGGTGTCGGCGTGCTTGCCGGAGACGAAGACGATGCCGTCCACCGCGTGGTCGATGAGCGTCTCGACGTACTCGTCCTCGGTGGTGCCGCCCGGGGACTGCGTGCACAGCAGCGGCGTGTACCCGCGCGAGGCGAGCTGCGACTCGATGGCCTGCGCGAACGCGGGGAACACCGGGTTGGACAGCTCGGGCACCACCAGGCCGATGAGGCCGGCGGGGCGGGCACGCAGCGCGGAGGGGCGCTCGTAGCCGAGCACGTCGAGGGCGGCGAGGACCGCCTGACGTGTCTCACCGGCCACGCCGGGCTTGCCGTTGAGCACGCGCGACACGGTCGCGGTGGAGACCCCTGCCTGCTCGGCGAGGTCGGTCAGTCGGGTGCGCACGCCTGGCAGCCTAGGTGACATGTGACCTCCTCGTCCCGGGTGACGTCTGCAAGCGATGCTGAAACTTTATCGCAACGGCTTGCAAGGTTGCCGCTCCGCCCCGTACGGTTCGAGCACCCCACACCAGGCCCGCCACGGGCCGCGAACCATCAGGAGTGACGATGCGACGGAGCATCCTGACCGCCGCCGCGCTGACCGCGACGCTGGCGCTGGCCGCCTGCTCGGGCGGCGCGGACGAACCAGCGGCCGAGGAGTCGACCGCACTGGACGGGGCGGGCGCGACCCTCACCGTCTGGGTCGACGAGACCCGCCAGGCCGCCGTCGAGGACGCGGCCGCCGGCTTCGAGGAGGCCACGGGCGCGAAGGTCGAGGTGGTCCTGAAGAACTTCGAGGACATCCGCCCCGACTTCCTGGCGCAGGTCCCCACGGGCAAGGGCCCGGACATCACGGTCGGCGCGCACGACTGGCTGGGCGAGCTCACGACCAACGGCGTCGTGGCCCCGATCGAGCTCGGCGACACGGCCGACGCCTTCGAGCCCGTCTCCGTCTCGGCGTTCACGCAGGACGGCCAGGTCTACGGCCTGCCCTACGCGGTGGAGAACATCGCGCTGATCCGCAACACGGAGCTCGCCCCCGAGGCCCCGGCCACCTGGGACGACGCGATCGCGGCCGGCAAGGACGCCGGGACGAAGTACCCGCTGCTGATCCAGACCTCCACCGAGGGTGACCCCTACACCTTCTACCCGCTGCAGACGTCGTTCGGCGCCCCGGTCTTCGAGCAGAACGAGGACGGTTCGTACAAGCCCGAGCTCGCGCTCGGCGGCGAGGGCGGCACGGCGTTCGCCGAGTGGCTCGCGGAGCAGGGCGAGGCCGGCAACCTGAGCACCGACGTCACGTACGACATCGCGCTGGCGGCCTTCGCCAAGGGCGAGTCGCCCTTCATCGTGGGCGGCCCGTGGATGCTGGAGTCGTTCGGCGACCTCGACCTGGCGATCGACCCGATCCCCAGCGCCGGTGGCGAGCCTGCGAGGCCGTTCGTGGGCGTGGCCGGCTTCTACGTGAGCGCGCAGAGCGAGAACGCCCTGCTCGCGAACGACTTCCTGGTCAACTACATGGCCACCCCCGAGGCGCAGCTCGCGCTGTACGAGGCGGGCGACCGTCCGCCGGCCCTCATCGAGGCTGCCGACACCGCCTCCGAGGACCCGATCACCGCGGGCTTCCGCGAGGTCGGCGCCGACGCCGTCCCGATGCCGTCGCTGCCCGAGATGGGTGCCGTGTGGGCGTACTGGGGCGTGACCGAGGCCGCGATCGTCTCCGGCAAGTCCGACCCGGCCAAGGCCTGGGACAAGATGGTCGCCGACATCCAGGGCGAGATCGGTTGATGTACGCACCGGTGACCCGGGGCTCCGGCCGGACCGGCTGGAGCCCCGGGTTCCTCGTCAAGCTCGTCCTCATCGCCCTGGTGGACGCCCTCGGCGTCTACGCGGTGCTGGCCGCGTGGGGCGCCGGGTCCTGGGGCGTCCTGGCCGCCATGGTGGCGCTGCTGCTGGTGGCCAACTGGGCCTACTTCTCCAAGCGCGCGCTGCCGCTGAAGTACATCCTGCCGGGCCTCGCGTTCCTGCTCGTCTACCAGGTGTACGTGGTGGCCTACACGGGCTACGTCGCGTTCACGAACTACGGCGACGGGCACAACTCCACCAAGGAGCAGGCGATCGAGGCCCTCCTGGTGCAGAACGAGCGCCGCGTGGAGGGTTCACCCTCGTCACCCCTGACCGTCGTGGCCGACGGCGACACGCTCGGCTTCGCCGTCGTCGCGCCGGACGGCGTGGTGGAGGCCGGCACGGCCGACCGGCCCCTCGAGGTCGTGGACGGCGCGACCGTCGAGGCGGGCCGGGTCACCGCGCTGCCCGGGTACGACGTGCTGGAGTACACCGCCGTGCTGGAGCGGCAGCAGGAGGTCACCGCGCTGCGCGTGCCCGTCTCGGACGACCCGAACGACGGCTCGGTCCGCACGCAGGACGCCCGCACCGGGTACGTCTTCACGTCCACGCTGACCTACGACGCGGCGTCCGACACGATGACCGACACGACCACCGGGATGACGTACGCACCCAACGACGACGGCCAGTTCGAGGCCGCCGACGGCACGACGCTGCCCGTGGGCTGGCGCGTCCTGGTGGGCTTCGACAACTTCGTCACGGCGTTCGGCGACGACCGGTACGCCGGCCCGTTCGGCAAGATCCTGCTGTGGACCTTCGCGTTCGCCGTGCTGTCCGTCGCGTCCACGTTCCTGCTCGGCCTGTTCCTGGCGATCGCGTTCAACGACGCGCGCCTGCGCGGCCGCCGGGTCTACCGGACGCTCGTGATCCTGCCGTACGCGATCCCGGGGTTCCTCGCGGCCCTGCTGTGGTCGGGCCTGCTCAACCGGTCCTACGGGTTCGTCAACGAGGTGCTGCTCGGCGGGGCGTCGATCCCGTGGCTCACCGACCCGGTGCTCGCCAAGCTCGCGGTCCTGGGCGTGAACCTCTGGCTGGGCTTCCCGTACATGTTCCTCATCTGCACGGGCGCCCTGCAGTCCCTGCCGACGGACGTGCTGGAGGCCGCGAAGATCGACGGAGCCGGCCGCTGGCGCACGTGGCGGTCCATCACGCTGCCGCTGCTGCTGGTCGCGACGGCGCCGCTGCTCATCTCGTCGTTCGCGTTCAACTTCAACAACTTCACGCTGATCTACATGCTCACGGGCGGCGGCCCGCGGTTCGACGACGCCTCGGTGCCGCTGGGGCACACCGACATCCTCATCTCGATGGTGTACTCCGTCTCCGGCCTCGACGGCACGGCGGCCAAGGACTACGGCCTGGCCAGCGCCCTGTCGATCGTCATCTTCGTGGTGGTCGCGACCATCTCCGCCCTCGCGTTCCGGCGCACCCGCTCCCTGGAGGACATCGCCTGATGAGCACGACGATTCCCCCGGCCCGCCCGGCGGCCGCGGCCCGGCAGCCGCTGACCCGGCGTCCGACGGCGCGGCGCTGGTTCTCCGAGATCGGCTGGCGGCACGTGGTCGGCGTGCTGGCCGTCCTGTACGCCGGCTTCCCCCTGGTCTACGTGGTCTCGGCCTCCTTGGCCGACGGCGGCACGCTCACCGGCTCGAACGACCTGTTCGCGTCGGTGTCGGGTGCCAACTACGCGGCCCTGGCCGGCACGCGCTTCTGGACCTGGATGGCCAACACCCTGGTGGTGGCGGTCGCGACGGGTGCCGGGACGGTGCTCATGGGGGCCGCCGCCGCGTACGCCTTCTCGCGCTTCCGGTTCAGCGGCCGCCGCGTGGGGCTCACGGCCCTGCTCGTGATCCAGATGTTCCCGCAGATGCTCGCGTTCGTGGCGATCTTCCTGCTGCTCATCTCGCTCGGGAACGTGGTGCCCGGCCTCGGCCTGGACTCCAAGCTCTCGCTGATCTGCGTGTACCTGGGCGGCGCGCTCGGCGTGAACACGTTCCTCATGTACGGGTTCTTCAACACCGTGCCGCGCGAGATCGACGAGGCCGCGAAGATCGACGGCGCCACGCACGCCCAGATCTACTGGACCATCGTGCTGCGCCTGACCGCCCCGATCCTCGCCGTGGTGGGGCTGCTGAGCTTCATCAGCACCTTCGGGGAGTTCATCATCGCCCGGGTGCTGCTGCAGTCGGAGGAGAACTGGACCCTGGCCGTGGGGCTCTACGGCTGGGTCTCGTCGCTCCAGGACGCCAACTGGGGGCTGTTCACGGCGGGTGCGGTCGTCTCGGCCGTGCCGGTGCTCGCGCTGTTCCTCTTTCTCCAGAAGTACATCGTGGGCGGGCTGACGGCAGGCTCGGTCAAGGGCTGATCGCGTCCGGCCGCCTCGCGCCGACCCGGCTGCCGCACGCCGAGCGCGTGCCCGGGAAGGTGCCCCGCGGGCACGGGTTGCGCTGTGTAGACAACGTCTACTCAGTGCAACCCGTCTGCGCGGTGGCGGTTCCCGGCCCCCCATGACGGATGTCATGTCCGGCCGGTGACGCACGGCCTACGTGCCGCGCCCCGGGCGGGACCAGCCTGGAGGCATGACACAGACACCAGCACCGAGCCAGCACGGGAGCACGCCGGCGCTCGACGTCCGCGGCCTCGTCAAGGAGTTCCGTGGCCGCGGCGGCACCGTCCGGGCCGTGGACGGCCTCGACCTGCGCGTCGGGCGCGGCGAGGTCGTCGCGTTCCTCGGGCCGAACGGCGCGGGCAAGACCACGACCATCGACCTGGCCCTCGGCCTGACCCGGCCGACCTCCGGCACGGTCAGCGTGCTGGGCAGCACCCCGGCCGACGCCGTCGCCGCGGGGCGGGTCGCCGCCGTCATGCAGACGGGTGGGCTGCTGCGCGACCTGACGGTGGGCGAGACGGTACGGCTGACCGCCGCGCTGTTCGGCACCGACCAGGACGTCACCGCCTGCCTGGAGCGGGCGGGCATCGCCGACCTCGAACGCCGCCCGGTGGGCAAGTGCTCGGGCGGCCAGCAGCAACGGCTGCGGTTCGCGATGGCGCTCGTCTCCGAACCCGACCTGCTGTTCCTCGACGAGCCGTCGACGGGCATGGACGTCATGGGCCGCCGCCAGTTCTGGTCCGCCGTCCGGGACGACGCCGCCCGCGGGCGCACCGTCGTCTTCGCCACCCACTACCTGGACGAGGCCGAGCTCTACGCGGACCGCGTGGTCATGGTCAGCCGCGGCCGGGTCGTCGCCGACGGCACCGCCCAGCAGATCAAGGACCAGGTCGGCGTGCGCACGCTGGAGGACGCGTTCGTCCAGGTCACCTCGGTAGGGGCCGGGACGCCGGCCGGGGGAGGTGCGCGATGAGCACCACCTATCTCGCCCTGGAGGTGCGCCGGACCTTCCGTGACCGGCGCAGCTACCTGCTCGCGCTGGTGCTGCCGCCGGCGGTGCTGGTGATCGTCGGCATGGACGAGCCGGGGCTGCTGGTGTCGGTCGCGCTGTACGGCGCGGTCCTCGCGACGGCCACCGGCGGGGCGAGCGTCGCCGCGGAGCGCGCGCAGGGCTGGACGCGCCAGCTCCGGCTCACCCCGCTGCGGCCCGGCGCCTACGCGATCACGAAGGTGCTGGCGTCGATGACGCTCGGGGGCCTGTCGATGGTCGTGACCTTCGCCTTCGGCGCCCTGCAGGGCGTGCGGATGCCGGTCGCCGCCTGGGTGGGCTGCGCACTGGTGGGCTGGCTGGTTTCGGCGCCGTTCGCCGCGCTCGGCCTGTTCGCGGGCTACCTGCTGCCGGTGGAGGCCGTGACCCGCGTGCTCAGCCCCGTGGTCACGCTGCTCGCCGTCGCCGGCGGGCTGTTCGTACCGCTGGGCGGCGTGCTCGGCGACGTGGCACCGTACGCGCCGACCTGGGGCGCGGCCGTGCTGGCCAGGGCGCCGCTGAGCGGCGAGCTGGACGGCTGGGCCGTGGTGAACGTCGCCGTCTGGACGGCCCTGTTCGTGGCCGGTGCCGCGTGGCGCTTCCGCCGCGACACGTCTCGTGTGTGACACGGTGATGCCCGTGACCACAGCGACAGCGGACGTACGGATGCCCCGGACGACGGCGCAGGCCGAGGAGGCCCGGCGCCGTCGTACCCGGATCGGTGTCGCCGCCGGGGTCGTGCTCGCCGTCACCCTGTTGCGGGACACGGTCACGGCGGTCCTCGCGGCCCCGCGGCCGGCGGCGGTGGCCGGTGTCGCCGGGCTCGCCGGCCTCGCCGTCCTGTTCGGCTGGGTGGCGGTCCGCTACCGCGCCCGGCTCGACCGTCCGGTGCCGGCCCTGTCCGCCGCGGTCCTCGGCGGGCAGGTGGTGTGCGTCGTCCTGGTCTGCCTCGCCGCCCGCGAGGAGGGCCTCGCCACGGCGATCTTCGTGTTCCTCGCCGCGACCTACCTCGTGCCGCGCACGGCCGCGGCCTGGATCGTCGGTCTCGGTGTGCTGGCCATGGTCGGTCTGCCGCGGGTGCTCCCGGGCTGGCGGCCCGACGACGCCGGCGCCGTCGCCGCCCTGCTCGGCGGGGTCGCGGTGCTCGCCATGATGCAGGGCATGGAACGCAACCGGCAGCTCCGCCGGGCACAGGAGGAGGTGGCGGCGCTCGCCACCTTCCGCGAACGGGAGCGCATCACCCGCGACATGCACGACGTGCTGGGTCACTCGCTCACCGTGATCTCCGTGAAGGCGGAGCTGGCCGGACGCCTGCTCAGGGCTGGTGCCGCCCAGGAGCGTGCGGCCGACGAGCTGGCCGACGTCCAGTCCCTCGCCCGCTCCGCCCTGGCCGACGTGCGCGCCATGATCGCGGACGAGCGCCGCGCCTCGCTCGCGGGGGAGCTGGCCACGGCGCGCTCCGCGCTCGACGCCGCCGGGATCGAGGCCGACCTGCCGGGCGCGGTCGACGTCGTCCCGGCCGAACGCCGCGAGCTGTTCGCCTGGGTGCTGCGCGAGGGCTCCACCAACGTGCTCCGGCACGCGGACGCACGGCACGTGCGGATCACGGTGAGCGCCGAGGAGCTCGCCGTCGAGGACGACGGGCGTGGACCGGGCGACGGCGGCCCCACCCCGGGCGGCCCGACACCGGCCGCCGGCGGACACGGCCTGCCCGGTCTTGCGGACCGGGCGCGCGGGGCCGGTGCGGTCCTGGAGGCGGGCCCCCGCCCGGGCGGCGGCTTCCGGCTCGCGGTGACGTACCCGCGCCCCGCGGAGCCCCCCGGTCTCGCCCGCCGCGACGCTGCCCGCTCCCGTACCGACGCCCACCCGGAGGGCGACACATGATCCGCCTCCTCCTCGCCGACGACCAGGCCCTCGTGCGCGGTGCCGTCGCCGCCCTGCTCGACCTCGAACCCGACCTGCACGTCGTGGCGCAGGTGGGACGCGGCGACGAGGTGGTCGAGGCCGTCCGCGAGCACGCCGTCGACGTGGCGCTGCTCGACGTCGAGATGCCGGGCCTGGACGGCGTCGCGGTGGCCGCCGTCCTCCGGGAGCAGGTGCCGGGCTGCCGCTCGCTGATCGTCACCACGTTCGGTCGCCCGGGCTACCTGCGCCGGGCGCTCGACGCCGGTGCGAGCGGGTTCGTGGTCAAGGACACGCCCGCCGAGCTGCTCGCCGACGCCGTGCGCCGGGTGCACTCGGGCCTGCGCGTGGTGGACCCGGACCTGGCCGTCGCCTCGCTGACCGTCGGCGCCAGCCCGCTCACGGACCGGGAGGCGCACGTGCTGGCGCTCGCGGCCGACGGCGGCACCGTCGCGGGGATCGCCGCGGAGGCGTACCTGTCCGAGGGCACCGTGCGCAACTACCTGTCGTCCTCGATCGGCAAGACCGGGGCGCGCACCCGCGCCGAGGCGGTCCGGATCGCGCGGGAGAACGGCTGGCTCTGAGGGGCGAACATTCGTTTTGCCGGGCTAGCGCAGTTCGGTACGCTTTGCCCCGACCCGAGGAGGAAAGTCAGGATCATGGGAATCCGGTATCGCAAGCGGCTGTCGCTCGGCCCGCTCAAGTTCAACATCACCCAGCGGGGCCTGTCGTCCATGAGCTTCAAGATCGGTCCCTGGACCTGGAACTCGAAGACCAAGAAGCACTCCATCAACCTGCCCGGCGGACTGAGCTGGTACAGCAACAACAAGTAGCCGGACTAGAGTGGCGGCGTGGAGCAACCCGCCGGGAAGAGCATCCCGCCGTCGTACAGCGCGCAGGACGTCGAGCGCTGGGTGACAGAACCGCCCAAGTCGCAGGCCCGGACCCCGTTCGAGCGTGACCGCGGGCGCGTGGTGCACTCCTCCGCGCTGCGGCGCCTCGGCGCCAAGACCCAGGTCCTGGGCGCGGGGCACGACGACTTCGTACGCACCCGCCTGACCCACTCCCTCGAGGTGGCCCAGGTGGGCCGCGGCATGGGCCGCTCCCTGGGCTGCGACCCCGACGTCGTGGACACCGCCTGCCTCACCCACGACCTGGGGCACCCGCCCTTCGGGCACAACGGCGAGACGGCGCTCGCGGAGATCGCCGAGCCGATCGGCGGCTTCGAGGGCAACGCGCAGACCCTGCGCCTCCTGACCCGGCTGGAGCCCAAGGTCCTTGCCGACGACGGCACCCCCGCCGGCCTCAACCTCACCCGCGCGAGCCTCGACGCGAGCGTCAAGTACCCGTGGGCCTACGGGGCCGGCCCCGCGCGGCCCGACGGGACCGCGAGCCGCAAGTTCGGCGTCTACCCCGACGACCTGCCCGTCTTCACCTGGCTCCGCAAGGATGCGCCCGACGGCGTGAAGTGCCTGGAGGCGCAGGTCATGGACCTCGCCGACGACATCAGCTACTCGGTGCACGACGTCGAGGACGGCGTCGTGGCCGGCCGCATCGACCTGGACCTCATGGCCGACGCCGAGGAGCGGGCGCGCGTGGCCGAGTACGTGCGGTCCTGGTATGGCGAGTGGTACCGGGCCGACGCCGTCGACGCCGCGATCGGGCGGCTGCAGGAGTACCTGCGCGGTGAGGGGCACCTGGTGCGGGCCTTCGACGGGTCGCGCCGTTCCCTGGCCTCGCTCAAGGACATGACGAGCCAGCTCATCGGCCGGTTCATCGGCGCGGCGATCGACGCGACGCGCGCCGAGTACGGCGACGGCGCCCTCACGCGCTACGCGGCCCGGCTCGTGGTGCCCGACGAGACCGAGCACGAGATCCTCGCGCTCAAGGGCATCGCCGTGGCCTACGTGATGGCACCGCGCGGGCAGGAGCCGCGCTACCTGCGGGAGCGTGAGATCCTCGCGGACCTTGTCCACGTCCTGGCCGACCGTGCGCCCCTCGACCTGGAGGCGCCGTTCGCCGCCGACTGGCGCGCCGCGTCCGACGACGCGGCGCGCCTGCGCGTGGTGGTCGACCAGGTGGCGTCGCTGACCGACCTGTCGGCGCTGGCGCTGCACGGGCGGCTCGTGGCCCCCGCCTGAGCGTCGCGGCGGTCAGTCCCGGGCCGCGACCCAGGCGTCGCTGGCCTGCTGCACGTCCTGCGCGGTCACCGACTCCGCGACCGTCACGAAGTACCAGCGGTGCCCGAACGGGCAGCGTACGGCCGCCTGCCGGAACCCCTCGAACCAGTCGGCGGGCTCGGCGATGCTGCTCGCCCCGGCCTCGACGGCCCGGGCGTAGGCGGCGTCCGTGTCGTCGACCGGGACGGTGAAGCTCGCGTGCGTGGGCTCTCCCGGCTCGGGTGCCACGGAGTCCGGCGGGAACGCGCCGGCGACGGTGAACGTCGACTCGCCGGCCGCGGACCGCAGGATCAGGTCGGAGTGGATCACGGCGTCGCCCGCCGTGATCACGTCGAGCGTCTCGGCACCGAGCGCCGCCTCGTAGAACGCGATGGCGGCACGGGCGTCGGACACGGCGATGTTGGGGTGCAGGGCTGAGTTCTTCATGCCGTCGATGCTGCCGCGGCGCCGGTGTGCCAGTCTTGGAAGAATGCGACAGGTGTTCGACGGCGCCCCGCCCGTCACCCAGGCCCTCGACGACGGGCCGACCCTCGGCATCGTCAACCCCGCGCGGGCGCGCGACCGGTTCGTGCTGGCGCGCGTGGACCCGGACCCGGGGCTGGCCGACCTCGTGGACTGGCACTGGGTGATCACCTGGGACCTGCCGCCCGGCGCCACGTTCACGCAGGCGGTGGTGCCGCACCCGGTGGGCCAGGTCGTCGCCGAGCACACCGGCTTCCTCGCCTACGCCATGCCGGCGGCGGCCGTCGACCGGCGCACCCTGTCCGGCGCGGGCGGCGTGGTCGGCACCAAGCTGCGGCCCGGCGGATACCGGGCCCTGCTCGGCCTGGATCGCCCGGGGGAGCGGGGCGCCGTCGGCCCGGCCCTGGTGCTCGGCCCGACGGCGGACCGCACCGGGGCCGAGGCCATCGCCCAGGCCTGCCGCGGCCGCCCGGACGACGCCGTCCGGACCGTCACCCCGCTGCTCCTCGCCGCCGCGGAACGCACCCGCACGCCCCGCTCGACGGCGGCCCTGGCCACGCTTGCCGAGGCCTTCGCCGCGGTCGCCGACGCCGTGCCGGGCACGACCGTAGCGGCGCTCGCGACCCGGCTCGGCACCACGCCCCGCTCGCTGCAGCGGCTGTTCGCCGACTGGGTGGGCGTGAGCCCCAAGTGGGTGCTCCAGCGGCACCGCGTGCACCTGGCCGCGGAGCTGCTGGGGCGGGATCCGGCGCTGGACCTCGCGGGGCTGGCCGCCGCCGTCGGCTACTACGACCAGGCGCACTTCACGGGGGACTTCGTCCGGGCGGTCGGCGTCGCGCCGGGCGAGTACGCGCGCACCTGCGCGGCCGCCCTCGGCTGAGCCGGAGGTGTGGACGGCGGCCTCGGGCCCCGCCGCGCGAGCATAGACTTCGGAGCGTGGCCGGGCTGATCAGACGTGAGGACGTGGACCTGGTCCGTGAGCGCGCGCGGATCGACGAGATCGTCTCGGCGCACGTGACCCTCAAGCCCGCCGGGGTCGGCGCGCTGGTGGGTCTGTGCCCCTTCCACGACGAGCGCAGCCCCAGCTTCAACGTGCGCCCCAGCGTCGGGCGGTACCACTGCTTCGGGTGCGGTGAGGGCGGCGACGTCATCGAGTTCGTCATGAAGATGGACGGGCTGAGCTTCACCGAGGCCATCGAGTACCTCGCGGGCAAGACCGGCGTGCAGCTCCGGTACGAGGAGGGCGGCTCCGCCCGCCCGCGCGAGGAGCCCGGCAAGCGGCAGCGCCTGCTGGAGGCCCACCGCGTGGCGGCCGAGTTCTATGCCGAGCAGCTCATGGGCCCCGACGCGGCCGCGGCCCGCGCGTTCCTGGCCGAGCGCAGCTTCGACCGGTCCGACGCCGAGCGGTTCGGCGTCGGGTTCGCCCCCAAGGGCTGGGACGCGCTCCAGCGTCACCTCCAGGGCCGGGGCTTCACCCAGGCGGAGCTCGTGGCGAGCGGGCTGATGTCACAGGGCCAGCGCGGGATCTACGACCGGTTCCGCGGCCGGGTCATGTGGCCCATCCGCGACGTGACGGGCGCGGTGATCGGTTTCGGTGCCCGCCGCCTGTTCGAGGACGACCAGGGCCCCAAGTACCTCAACACCCCGGAGACCAGCCTCTACAAGAAGTCGCACGTGCTGTACGGCATCGACCTCGCCAAGCGCGAGATCGCCCGCGGCAAGCGCGTCGTGGTGGTCGAGGGGTACACGGACGTCATGGCGGCGCACCTGTCCGGTGTCACGACCGCGGTGGCGACGTGCGGTACCGCGTTCGGCGCCGACCACGCCAAGGTCGTGCGGCGTCTGCTGGGCGACACGACCGCGGGCGGCGGGCTCCAGCTCAAGTCCGGTGCCTCGCTCGGCGGCGAGATCATCTTCACCTTCGACGGCGACGCGGCCGGGCAGAAGGCCGCCGTGCGCGCCTTCGGCGAGGACCAGCGGTTCTTCGCGCAGACGTTCGTGGCCGTCGAGCCCAGCGGCATGGACCCGTGCGACCTGCGCATGGCGAACGGCCCCGAGGCGGTGCGCGCCCTCGTGGACGGGCGGGTGCCGCTCTTCCAGTTCGTGGTGCGCAGCAAGCTCGACGAGTTCGACCTCGACACCGCCGAGGGCCGGGTCGGCGCGCTCCGTGCCGCCGCCCCGATCATCGCGGGCATCCGGGACACCGCGCTGCGTCCCGAGTACGCGCGCCTGCTGGCGGGCTGGATCGGCACCGACGAGCGCGCCGTGGTCCGGGAGATCCAGCGTGCGGCGAGCACACCGTCCCTGCGGGACGCGCCGGCCACCGCGGCGTCGTCCGGCGGCCCTGCCGGACCGGGGGCGGACGGCGACCGCCGGCCCGCGTCGGGCGGCGTGCCCCAGGTGCCCGCACCCGACCCGCGCGACCCCGTGGCCCGTGACGAGCGGCTCGCACTGGTGGCGGTGCTGCAGTACCCGCAGCACGTGCCGCCGTCGTTCGACGACCTGGGCGAGGACGCCTTCGCGGTTCCCGCGTGGCGCGCGGTGCACACGGCGATCCGGGCGGCCGGGGGCGTCGCCGCCGGGCGGGACACGTCGGCCGCGCAGTGGGTCGCGGCCGTGCTGGACCAGGCCTCCGAGACCGTCGCGGGCCTGGTCACGCAGCTCTCCGTGGCCTCGCTCCCGGAGGACCGGGAGACGGCCATCGCGGCCTTCGTCGAGGGCGTCGTGCGCCGGGTGGTGGACATGGGGCTGATGCGGCGCGTGGCCGACGCGCGCAGCCGCCTGCAGCGGCTGGACCCGTCGGACACGGAGGCCTACCAGGCGGCGTTCGCCGAGCTCCTGGCGATCGAGGCCGAGCGCCGCACCCTCCGCGAGAGCGCGTAGCCGCCCTGGTTCAGGCCGGCGCCGGGCGGTCGCGGGGGAGCAGCAGCACCGTGCCGATCATCAGCGACGCGCAGCCCACCACGCACCAGAACACCAGGTGCATCGCGCTGGCCAGGCCCGCGCCCTCGGGCGTGCCGTCCGGGCCCACCACCGTCAGGGCGTTGACCACCGCGCCGAGCGCCGCGACGCCGACGGCCTGGCCGATCGACCGGGCGAACATGTTGGTCGCCGTCACCGCGCCGCGCTCGCCCCAGCCCACGCTGTGCTGGGCGGCGAGCAGCGTGGGCACCGCCACCAGGCCCATGCCCAGGCCGATCACGAACACGGCCACCGAGATCTGCCAGACGGCTGAGCCCGCGTCGAGCACGAGCGTGAGCAGGGCGCCCGTCAGCACGACCACGGAGCCGATGAGGCTGGTCCAGCGGAACCCGATGGCCAGGTAGACACGCCCCGACAGCGTGGCCGCGATGGGCCAGCCGAGCGTGAGCGCGGCCAGCGCGAACCCGGCCACGAGCGGCCCGACGCCGAGCACCCCCTGCGCGTAGATCGGCACGTAGGTGGACAGCCCGAGGGTGATGACGCCGACCATCAGCGACGCCGCCGTCGAGGCACCCACGACCCGGCGCCGCAGCAGCCGCAGGTCGAAGATCGGGTGCGCGGTGCGCCGCGCCGACACGGCGAACGCCGCCAGCAGCACCACCGCGGCGCCGAAGATGCCGATCGACGGCGCCGACGCCCAGCCCCAGGCGTGACCGCCCTCCAGCAGGCCGAGCACGAGCAGCGTGCTGCCCGCCGTGAGCAGCACCGCGCCCACGTAGTCGACGGGCTCGCGGGCGCCGTCGCGCTCCTTCTCGTGGAACCGGAGCCAGAGGGCCAGCAGGGCCGCCGCGCCGATCGGCAGGTTGACCCAGAAGATCCAGCGCCAGCTCACGAACTGGCTGAACACGCCGCCGAGGGTGGGGCCGAGCACGGAGGAGACGGCCCACACGCTGGCCATGTAGCCCTGCGTCTTCGCGCGCTCGGCGAGCGTGTAGATGTCGCCGGTGATCGTCATCGACATCGGCAGGATGGCGCCCGCGCCCAGGCCCTGCAGCACCCGGAACCAGATCAGCGCCGGCATGCTCCAGGCCACCGCGCACAGCACGGAGCCGAGCACGAACAGGGCGATCCCGGCCAGGATCACGCGCTTGCGGCCGAACACGTCCGCCAGCCGTCCGTACACCGGCACGGTCACGGCCTGGGCCAGCGTGTAGGCGGAGAAGAGCCATGGCACCTGCTCGAACGCGCCCAGCTCGCGCGCGATGGTGGTCGAGGCCGTGGCGAGGATCGTGGCGTCGAGCGCGACCAGCGCCGTGGCGAGCATCAGCGCACCGAGGATCGGGCCGCGGTCGCCGCGCAGGCCGAGCCTGGTGTCGGTGGCTGCCTCGGCCGACGAGGTCTCGGACGTGGTCATGGCTGGGGACTCCGGGTGTGCTGCACGACACATGCAAAGTTGCCCGGGGCATCTCCTATTCCCGCGGGAGCCCCGGGGGTCACGAGGCGAGCGGCTCGCGGGCGGGCCGGTTGACCCCGGACCACAGCTCGTCGAGCGACAGGCCCAGGACGTCGGCGATGGCCGCGATGGTCGGGAAGGCCGGTGTGGCGATGCGGCCCGTCTCGATCTTCCGGAGCGTCTCCGGCGAGACGCCGGCCGCGAGCGCGACGTCGAGCATCGGGCGGTCTCCCCGGGCGCGGCGCAGCAGGGCGCCGAGACGCTGCCCTCGTTCGACCTCGGCGGGGGTGAGCGGCAACCTGACCATGGCTCCGATAGTAGTACCGGTATGACATGGCCGGTATAGTTATTGGGAGAACTGTCGGACGTGCCGTGGAAAGGCCCCCATGATCGAGATCCTGAACCCCGCCGAGCTGACCCGGGCGCGCGCCACCGGCGCCCTGGTCGCGGACATCCTGCGGACCCTGCGCAGCCGGAGCGTGGTCGGCACCAACCTGCTGGACCTCGACCGGTGGACCCGGGAGCTGATCGAGGAGGCGGGTGCGCAGTCCTGCTACGTCGACTACGCGCCGTCGTTCGGGCGCGGACCGTTCGGCCACTACGTCTGCACCGCGGTGAACGACGCGGTGCTGCACGGGATGCCCCGCGACTACGCGCTCGCCGACGGTGACCTGCTGACCCTCGACCTGGCCGTGCTGCTCGACGGCATCGCCGCCGACTCCGCCGTGAGCTTCGTGGTGGGTGACGCGCGGCCCCCGGAGAGCGTCGCGCTGATCGACGTGACCGAGCGGGCCCTGGCCGCCGGGATCGCCGCTGCGGGGCCCGGCGCCCGGCTCGGCGACGTCTCGCACGCCATCGGCACCGTCCTGGGCGGGGCGGGCTATCCGATCAACACGGAGTTCGGCGGGCACGGCATCGGTTCGACGATGCACCAGGACCCGCACGTCTCGAACACCGGGCGGCCCGGCCGCGGGTACCGGCTGCGCCCCGGCCTCCTGCTGGCGCTGGAGCCCTGGGTCATGGCCGACACCGACGAGCTCGTGGTCGACGCCGACGGCTGGACCCTGCGCAGCGCGACCGGCTGCCGCACCGCGCACAGCGAGCACACGATCGCGATCACGCCGGACGGTGCGGAGATCCTCACGCTGCCGACGTCGGCCTAGAGGCCGCGACCAGGATCTCGACCCGGCCGCGGGTCGTGCCGGGTCAGGCGCTCCGGTTGCCGGGGATGCCCTCCGGCACGGCGCCGCGGCCGTCGTCCGGCACGGAGTCGGCGAGCCGGCAGAGCGTGCCGAAGAACGCGTCGACGTCCCCCTCGCGGCCGCCGATCGCGTCCCGCAGCGTGCGGTCGAAGGTGATGGCCGCGGACTTGAGCCGGCGGTAGAGCGCCTCGCCGGACTCGGTGACCTCGATGCGCTGCACCCGGCGGTTCGACGCGTCCCGGGTGCGGGCGATCAGCCCGCGGTCCTCCATGGAGCGCAGGTGGTGCGTCATGGTCGCCTCGCGGATGCCCACGGCGCGCGCGAGCTCGCGCTGGGTGGCGGGCGTGCCCTGGTGCAGGGCGAGCAGGATGTGCCAGACCTGCCAGCTCCCGCCCTGCTCGGACAGGAGCGCGTCGAACGCGCGCATCACGCGCTGCACGGACTGCCACATGGCGACCGCGACGGGTGTCGGCCCGGTCGCCGGGTGGTCGGTCGCGTCTGACTGGCCGTCGGGCCGCCCGTTCGGTGCCATGGAGGCAGCGTAGTTCGCCCCACGCCGAAATGCGTTGACGCCTAATCCTTAGATGTCTAACGTTGCTCGAGGCAGTACCCGACCCCCCGGAGGCCCTGAGATGTCCACGCACGACAGCACCACCGGCACCACCGCACCACGTTCTCCCGAGGCGCTGGAGCGCGCCCTCGCCCCGCTCGCGGCCGCTCTCGGCGACCGCCTGCTCACCCCGGCGGCGGCCGGGTTCGCCGAGGCGGCGACCGTGTTCGTGGGCGGTCCGCCCCGGATCCCGGCGGCGATCGCGCGCGTGCGCAGCACCGCGGAGGTCGGCACGGCGCTGGCCGTCGCCCGCAACGCGGGGCTGCCGCTCGCGGTGCGCGCCGGCGGCCACCACCAGGCCCGGCACGCCCTGGTCGACGGCGGCCTCGTGCTCGACCTCCGGCTCCTGGACGGCGTCGAGATCGATGCCGCGGCCGGCGTCGGCCGTGCGCAGGGCGGGGTGCTCGCGGGTGCCTACACGGCGGCAGCCGGTGCCCAGGGCCTGGCCACGGGGTTCGGCGACACCGCGACCGTCGGCGTCGGCGGCATCACGCTCGGCGGCGGGATCGGCTACCTCAGCCGGCGCGACGGCCTCACGCTCGACAACCTCCTGGGCGCACAGGTGGTGCTCGCGGACGGCCAGGTGGTGGAGGCCGGTCCGGACGAGAACCCGGACCTGTACTGGGCGCTGCGTGGTGGCGGCGGCAACTTCGGCGTCGTGACGCGTCTGGACCTGCGGCTGCGGGAGGTCGGTACCGTCACGGGCGGCATGATGATGTGGGAGCCGACGCCGGCCGGGCTGGCCACCATCCTGCGTGCCTTCGCCGAGGGCCCGGAGGAGTTCGCGGGCATGATCAACGTGATGGTCGCCCCGCCCGCGCCGATGATCCCCGCCGAGCTGCACGGCACGCCGGTGCTCATGGCGCTGCTGGTCCACTCGGGCACGTCCGCGGCGGCGGACGAGGCGCTCGCGCCGCTGCGTGCGCTCGGCCCGGTGCTCGACGGCGTCCGCGAGCTGCCGTACGCCGCCATGTTCGAGGGTGCGGGCGGTCCGCCGGCCGGCGGGGTCGGCGACGCGCGGACCGGGTTCCTCGGCCAGGGGGTCTGGGCGCCTGACGAGGACTGGGCCGCCGCCGCGATCGAGGCCGTGTCCGGGGCGGCCGGTCCGGCCGCGGTGAACATCCGGCCCATGGGTGGCGCGATCGGCCGGGTCGACCCGGCGGCGACGGCCTTCGCGCACCGCGACCCGGCCTTCATGGTGACGGTGGGCGGGAGCGCGCCGGCGGCCGAGGCGCTGCCCGTGACCCAGGAGTGGGTGGCGTCGGCGGCGTCGGCGCTCGGCGTCGCCGGCCGCGGCTACGTGAACTTCATGGGGGCCGCCACGGAGGAGGACGTCCGCAACGCCTACCCGGAGGCGACGCTCGCCCGGCTGCGCGAGGTGAAGCGGGAGTACGACCCCGGCAACCTCTTCGCGTCGAACCACAACGTCAGGCCCTGACGGCGTCGGCCCGGCCGGGTCCGGGTTTGGGTCGGGCCGGGTCCGGGCCGGCGGGAGCGTCCCGGAGGAACCTGCCCCGCGGAGGTGTGTTGCACACAGTAGACGTTGTCTACTGTGTGCAACACAACCTCGGAGGAACCTGCCCTACGGGGGTATGTTGCACGCGGTAGACGTTGTCTATGGAGCGCAACACAACCGCGGAGGAACCTGCGCTTCGGGGGTGTGTTGCACGCGGTAGACGTTGTCTACGGAGCGCAACACACCCCCGTGGGGCAGGTTCCCGGGCGCCGGTCTCGTCGTCGGCCGCGCGGCCGGACCGCCCGCACGGACCGCTCGCACGGCCGCACCGCTCGCACGGCCGCACCGCTCGCACGGCCGCACCGCCCGCACGGCCGCACCGCCCGCACGGCCGCACCGCCCGCGCGGCCACACCGCCCGCGCGCGTCAGGGAACCGTGTACCCCGCCGTCCGGAACATCTCGTACCACTCGGCACGCGTCAGGGGCACCTCCGACCCGAGCGCGGCACCCGCGACCCGCTCCGGGTTGGTCGTGCCGAGCACCACCTGCATCTGCGCGGGGTGGCGCGTGATCCACGCGGTGGCGATCGCGATGGCCGGCACGTCGTACTTCTGGGCCAGCCGGTCGATCACGGCGTTCAGCTCCGGGTAGTCCGGCGAGCCCAGGAAGGTGCCGTTGAAGAAGCCGGCCTGGAACGGGGACCAGGCCTGCACGGTGATGTCGTGCAGGCGGCAGTAGTCGAGCGTGCCGGAGTCCCGGCTGATCGACTGGTCCAGCCCCTGCATGTTCGCGGCCACGCCCTGCGCCACCAGGGGCGCGTGGGTCACCGAGAGCTGGAGCTGGTTGGCCACCAGGGGCTGCGTCACGGACTTGCGCAGCAGCTCGATCTGGCCGGGCGTGTGGTTCGAGACGCCGAACGCGCGCACCTTGCCCGCGGCCGACAGGTCGTCGAAGGCCCGCGCCACCTCGTCCGGCTCCACGAGGGCGTCCGGGCGGTGCAGCAGCAGGATGTCGATGTAGTCGGTCCCGAGCGCGGCCAGCGAGCCGTTCACCGACTCGACGAGGTGCTCATACGAGTAGTCGAAGTACGGCCCCTCGCGCACGATGCCGGCCTTTGTCTGCAGCACGATCTGCTCGCGCTCGGACGGCGTGAGCTGCATGGCCTCGGCGAACCGCTTCTCGCAGCCGTGCGGGCCGGAGCCGTACACGTCGGCGTGGTCGAAGAACGAGATGCCGGCGTCCCGGGCCGTCTTGACCAGGGTGCGCACCTCCTCGTCGGTCTTCTCCTGGATGCGCATGAGGCCGAGCACGACGTTCGGGACGGTGAGGTCCGTCCCCGGCAGGGTGAAGGTCTTCACGGGTTCTCTCCTGTGGTGGGTGCGGTGGGGCTCAGGCCGCCGACAGGCGGGCGACCTCGTCCGCCGTGAGGGTCAGGTCGGGTGCCTGCGCGGAGTCGCGGATGCTCTCCGGGCGCGACGCCCCGGGGATCGGCACGACGACGGGCGCCAGCGCCAGCTCCCAGGCGAGCGTCACCCGGAACGGCGAGACGCCGTGCGCGTCCGCGATCTCCTGGAACGCCGAGTACTCGGTGCCGAGCTCGCCCGAGCGGGCCAGCGAGATGCCGCCGAGCGGGCTCCACGGCAGGAACGCGATGCCCAGCTCGGCGCACAGCTCCAGCTCCGGCAGCGAGGAGCGGAAGCGCGGCGAGAACTGGTTCTGCACGGACACCAGGCGGCCGCCCAGGATCTCGTTGGCCTCGCGGATCTGGTCGGGGTTCGCGTTCGAGATGCCGGCCAGCTCGATGACGCCCTCGTCGAGCAGGTCACGGATGGCGCCCACGGAGTCGCCGTAGGGCACGGCCGGGTCGGGGCGGTGGAACTGGTACAGGCCGATGGCCTCGACCCCGAGCCGCTTGGCCGACGCCTTCGCGGCCTCCTTGAGGTACTCGGGCCGGCCGTCCTTGGTCCAGGACCCGTCCCCGGGCCGCAGGTGGCCACCCTTGGTGGCGACCAGGACGTCCGAGGTGTCGCCGCCGTAGGACCGCAGGGCCTCGGCGATGAGCGCCTCGTTGTGCCCCACCTCGTCGGCGTGCAGGTGGTAGGCGTCCGCGGTGTCGATCAGGGTCACGCCGGCGTCGAGGGCGGCGTGGATCGTGGCGATCGAACGGTCGCGGTCCGGCCGGCCCTCGATCGACATCGGCATGCCGCCGAGGCCGATCGCGGAGACGGAACGGCCGCCGATGGTGCGGAGCTGCATGAGTTCTCTCCTTGTGTCGCGACGTGTTCGGACCTGAGACTAGGAAGCCGTAACCTAGAAGTCCAACAACTGTGGATCATCATTCCTAGAACTGGTAGTGCTCAATGGAACTGCGTCAGATGGAATACCTCGTGGCCCTCGCGGACGAACGGCAGTTCACCCGGGCCGCCGAGCTCACCGGCGTCTCCCAGTCCGGCCTGTCGGCCGCCATCCGCAACCTCGAGGTCGAGCTGGGCACCAAGCTGTTCACCAGGACCACCCGCCGGGTCGAGCCCACCGAGGCGGGCCTGGCGCTCCTGCCGTTCGCCCGTTCCATGCTCTCCTCTGCGACGGAGGCGCGCGACGCGGTGGTCCAGGTCTCGCGCGAGCTCGCGGGCACGCTGCGGGTGGGCGCGGAGCAGTGCCTCGGCGTCGTCGACGTCGCCACACTGCTGGAACGCTTCCACCGGCGCTACCCGCGCGTGGAGATCGCGTTCCAGCAGGCGGGTTCGCACGAGCTGCTGGCCGGGGTGCGCGACGGCGACCTCGACGCGGCGTTCGTCGCGACGGCCGACCATGTGGGCGTGCTGCCGCGCACCGTGCTCGGTCAGGAGCCGGTGGTGCTCCTGTGCCCGCCCGACCACCCGCTGGCCGCCCGCGCGGCCGTGGACCGGGCCGACCTCGGCGGCGAGAGCTTCATCGACTTCCACCCGTCGTGGGCGATCCGCCAGCTCAACGACGACGCGTTCACCGCGCGGGGGGTGCGCCGCCGCGTGCGGTTCACGGTCAACGACGTGCACACGCTGCTGGACCTGGTCGACCGCGGCCTCGGCGTCGCCGTCGTGCCGCGGCACGTCGCGGCCAAGCCGCAGGCCGCCCGCCTGGTGGCGGTCCCGGTGGCGCCGGACGGCGCCGGGGACTGGATCGTCTCGCTGGTCACGACCCCGGACCGCAACTCACCGGCCCCGCACCTGACGGAACTCCTGTCGGACGCCCAGCCCTGACCGTCGAGTGCTGGATATTCGCCCTTTTCGGTGTGCCAAGAGGGCGAATGTCCAGCACTCAACGGGGTCAGCAGGTGAGGGTCGGGGAGAGCCAGTCGGCGCGGTCGTTGTAGCCGCCGTCGCCCGCGTCGCCCACCCGGAGCGACAGGTCGCGGACTCCCGTGACGTCCACGTCGAGCGCGACCGCCGCGCCCCGCTCCACCGTGCCGCTGCTCCAGAGGGTCGCGCCGTCGCCGACGACGTCGAACGTCGCCGTGCCGCCCTCCGGGCCGACCGTGCCGACGACGTCGTCGATGCCGACGCTGCCGGTCAGCGCGGTGCACGCGGCGCCGAGGTAGTACCGGACCGTGGACGGGCTCGCGACGCCGATCCCGGCCGGGTGCACGACGCCGGCGACCGTCAGGGGTGAGCCACCACCGACGCTCTGGTCCACGGTGGGTTCCATCCAGCCGCTGCTCGCACTCACCCACGGGTGCCGCGAGAGCACCACGTCGCCACCCGACGGTGCCGAGGGCGCGACGGTCACCCGGGCCGGCGGCGTCGTCACGGCCGGGCCGCCGGCAGACGAGACGGACGCGGCGACGTCGTAGCCGCCGGTGGGCGTGCCGGCCGGGACGGTCAGGGTGAAGGACACCGTGGCCGAGGTACCCGGCCGGACGGTCCGCGGGGTGCTGCCGGACGGGCGCGCCGTCCAGCCCTCGGGCGCGTCGAGCACGACGCGTGGGTCACGTACCGGGGTGCTGCCGTCGTTGTGCAGCGTCACCTGCGTGGTCAGCCGGTCGCCGGCGGCGGCCAGCACGTCGGTGGTCGGCGCGATGTCGTCGGCTCCCACGGCCGTGAAGACCGGCGGCGCGGCGACCAGCCGCGGGGCGCCGTCGGCCCGGGACGGTGTGACACGCAGCAGCGCCGCGCCGTGCGCGGGCACCGCGGCCCGGATCGTCCCGGCCGACTGCGTGCGGGCGTCCGTCCAGGTGTCCAGCACCTCGAACGCTCGGCTGCGCAGCCCCAGGTCACGGGCGGTCGTGGCCACCTCGGCGGCCCGGTCGCCGCGGTTCAGCAGCGCGACCGCGACGGAGCCGTCCGCCAGCGGCTTGGCCCAGGTCTCCGTGGTGCCGACCGGGCCCACCCGGGTGCCCTGGACGCCGAGCGGGTCCTGGTCGATCGCCAGCACGTCGTCGTCGAGCAGGATGTCCAGGGACTCCCGGCTCAGCGTGCGCGGGTCGCTGGAGATGACCAGCGGCGCGGCCGCGACGGTCCAGAGCGACATCTGGGTGCGGAACTCCTCGGTGGTCATGCCGAGCTCCGGGCCCAGGTAGTCCGGGTCGCTGAAGTGTCCCGGCCCCGCGACCTCGGGGTGCCGGGCGTTCGCGTCGAAGTTGCGCAGCACGTCCTTGAACTGGATCTGCCCCACGAACCCGACGTCGGTGTAGGTGCGCCACGACTCCGCGATCTCGGGTGCGTAGGTCCACGACCAGGTCGACTGCTGCTCCTCCGGGTAGTCGCCCCAGTCGGGCGACGTCACGGGGTTGCAGAGGTTGAAGATCATCGACCGGCCGGAGCTGTTGTTCCGCAGCGCCTGCGCGAACTCGGTGAACGCCTCCTGCGGGTCCAGGTCGGCGGTGATGCCGCACAGGAAGTCGACCTTGACGGCGTCGTACCCCCACTCGGCGAAGGTGTCGGCGTCGGTCTGGTAGTGGCCGCCGCTGCCCAGCCCGCACGTGCCCGGGATGTACGGGCCGGCGTCGGTGTAGATGCCGGCGCGCAGGCCGCGGTCGTGGATCTCGTCGGCCAGCGCCGCCATGCCGTCGGGGAACCGGTCCGGGTCGCCCTGGAGGCGGCCGTCGGTGCCGCGCGGCACGTCGGCCTGCCAGCCGCCGTCGAGCCACACGATGTCGTAGCCCGCCTCCGCGAGGCCGGACGACACCAGGAAGTCGGCCACGTCCAGGACCTCGTCGGCCGTGAAGTCGCCGCCCAGGCCGTAGTAGGTGTTCCAGCCCTGGTAGGGCGTGGGGCTGGGACCGGGCGCCGCAGGTCCGGCGGGCACGGCCGGGGCGGCGAAGGCGGCGCCCGCCGGCCCGGCCGCGGCCAGCGCCGTGGTGAGCAGGGCGGCGCTCGCTCGCGCCACCCAGGTCCGTACGGTGAACATCGGTCTCCTGACGTCGTCGTCGGCTCGGCCGGGGGGGCCGAGGGGAGGAACCCGCCCAGCATTCCGCCGGCCCCGGTCCGGGGGAATGCAGAGGACGACGTACCCGCCTGGACGATCCGACGCGCCGGGCGGACGTCGCCGACCGACCGGCGCCCGCCTGCCCGGCACCGGCCTCAGCGGTCGTGGGCGCCTTGCCGGAAGGCTGTCGGGCTGCACGCGTGCACGGTGCGGAACTGCCGGGAGAAGTAGAACGGGTCCGGGTAGCCCACCGAGCGTGCGATGTCGGCCACCGGCAGCTCCGTCGTGATGAGCAGCTCGCACGCCCGCGCCATCCGCAGCCGCTTGACGTACTCGACCACGCCACCGCCGGTCGCCGCCCGGAACCGCGCCGAGAAGTGCGACGTGCTCAGGCCGAACCGCCGCGCGAGCGCCGCCACCTCGACCACGGCGTCCAGGTGCGTGCGCAGGTACTCCTGGGCGGCGCGCACCGGCTCGCCGCGCACCGGGCTGCCCGCGGCGGCGTCGGCCCCGATCTGGGCGAGCACCGACCAGCCCGCGCCGGCGCAGCGCAGCAGGCTGGGGTAGGTCTCGTCGGCCTCCAGGGCGTCGACGACGCGTTCGAGGTCGGCGAGGACGCGGACCTGGTCGTGCACCTCGACCACGGCGACGTCGTCGGGACCCGCGTGCCGGGCCAGGTCGCGCTCGAACTCGCCCACGTCCGGGCCGCGCGCGTGCATCCACCAGATCGTCCATGGATCGTCGTCGTCCGCCCAGTACTCGTGGGGCACGCCGGCGGGGATGACGAGTGCCTGAGCAGCGTCGATGCGGTGCAGGCCGCCGGGGGTGCGGCACCACCCGCGCCCTGCGGCGGACACGATCACGATGGTCCCGACGGCGCCCCGCGCACGCACCCGGCCGTGGTTCGCGGCATGCGGGAAGTAGCCCGCGTCGGTGACCAGCAGACGCGACGCGGGACCGGCCTGGGACGCCGCCCGCACCACTGCGGACGGCAGCACCCGCAGGCGCTGTCCGGGGAACCCGTCACGGATGCGCATCCCCGGAGGGTAGCGCCGGGCCGGGGCCGGTGTCAGCACCCGCGGGAATCGTCGGATCGTCCAGGCAAGTGCGTCGATCCGTCGCTTCCCGGCGCACCGGACGGGTTCGTAGCGTCGGAACCATGCTCGATGTGGAGTCCGTGCTCGACCTGCCCGACCGGCCCGCCGACCTGGCCGGCCGGACCGCGGCCGCCTGGGAGGCGCCGCTCACCCTGACCACCTACGAACCCCTGCCGCCCGACCGGTTCCCGGCGTACCTGGACCGGCGCGTCTACCAGGGGTCGTCCGGCCGCGTGTACCCGCTCCCGTTCCACCACCAGATCGCCGACGAGCCCCACCCGCGCGAGTGGCGCGCCGTGCACCTGGAGAACGAGTGGCTCCGCGTCGTGGTGCTGCCGGAGCTGGGCGGGCGCATCCACGTGGCCCGCGAGCGTGGCAGCGGCCGGGACCTCTTCTGGACCAACCCCGTCATCAAGCCGGCGCTGGTCGGCCTGGCGGGTCCGTGGGTGGCCGGCGGGGTGGAGCTCAACTGGCCGCAGCACCACCGCCCGGCCACCTACCTCCCGGTGGACGTCGAGATCGAGGAGGAGCCCGACGGCGCCGTCGTCGTCTGGTGCTCCGACCACGACCCGTTCACCCGGATGAAGGGCATGCACGGCGTGCGGCTGCGCCCCGGCAGCGCCGTCCTGGAGCTGACGGTGCGGCTCTACAACCGCAGCGAGCTGCCGCAGTCGTTCCTCTGGTGGGCCAACGTGGCCGCCAAGGTCGACGACCACTACCAGTCGTTCTTCCCGCACGACGTGACCTACGTGGCCGACCACGCGCGCCGCGCGATCACGGCGTTCCCGCACGCCGACCGCCCCTACTACGGCGTCGACTACCCGGCGCTCGCGAGCGAGGGCGGCGACCGGCTCGACTGGTACCGCAACATCCCGGTGCCGACGTCGTACATGTGCCTGGGCAGCGACGAGGAGTTCTTCGGCGGGTACGGCCACGCGTCGGGCCTCGGGTTCGTGCACGTGGCCGACCGCGCGATCTCGCCGGGCAAGAAGCAGTGGACCTGGGGCAACGCTCCGTTCGGGCACGCCTGGGACGCGAACCTGGCCGACGACGGATCCCACTACGTGGAGCTCATGGCCGGGGTGTTCACGGACAACCAGCCCGACTTCGCCTACCTCGCCCCGGGCGAGACCAAGGTGTTCTCCCAGTTCTGGTACCCCGTGCGCGACGTCGGCCCGGTGGACCGGGCCACGCTGGACGCCGCGGTCCGGCTCGACCGGCCGGACGGCGGGACGGCGGCGCGCCTCGGCGTCGTCGTGCCGCGAGCCCTGGACGATCTGACGGTGACACTCACGGCGGCCGGCGCGGTGCTCGCCACCGACGTGGTCGACGTCGACCCGACGCGCCCCGCACTCCTGGAGCACGACGTCCCCGACGGGACGGGGCCGCTCACCGTCACCGTGACGCACGGCGACCGGACCCTGGTCACCTGGACCGAGCCCGCCCCCGCGGCTGCGGCTCCCGAGCCCGCCCCGGCGGAGGAGCCGCCGGCCCCCGACGAGGTCGGCACGGTCGAGGAGCTCGCCCTCGTCGCCACGCACCTCGACCTGTACCGGCACGCCACGCGTGCCCCCGAGCCGTACTGGCACGAGGCCCTGCGCCGCGACCCCGGGCACGTCGACAGCCTGGTGGGCCTCGCCCGCCGCGCCTACGCGGCGGGCGAGGCCGAGCGGGCCCGCGAGCTTCTGGAGCGCGCCGTCGCGCGGCTGACCCGGCTGCACCGCAGCCCCCGCGACACGACGGCGCTCTACCTGCTCGGCCTGGTGCGCGAGCAGCTGGGCGACGACGCGGGCGCCTACGACGCCTACGCGCAGGCGGCCTGGTCGCGCACCTGGCGCGCCCCGGCGGGCTACCGCATGGCGCGCGTGGACGCGCGCGCCGGCCGCCACGCCGATGCGCTGGCACGGCTCGACGACGTGCGCCGCACCGAGCCCGACCACCTCCAGGCGCTCGCCCTGAGCGTGGTCTGCCACGAGCGGCTGGGGCAGCACGCCGCGGCGGCATCGGCGCTCACGGCGGCCCGCGCGCTCGACCCGCTCGACGCCTGGCTGCGCCACCTGGCCGGCCTGCCGGCCAGCAACGACGCCCAGACCCTGCTCGACGTCGCGATCGAGCTCACGGCGGTGGGGGAGCACGACGCCGCCCTGGCCTGCCTGGAGGAGGCCGAGGCCCGCGAGGACCACCGGCCCCCTGGGCAGACCGCCGTCCGCCCCCTGCTCGCCTACCACCGCGCGCACGTGCTGCGGCTCGCCGGCCGCGCAGCCGAGGCCGCCGCGGAGCGGGCTCGTGCCCGGGCCCTGGACGCGACCTGGTGCTTCCCCGGCCGCCTCGCGGACGTCGCGGTGCTACGCGAGGCGGCCGACGCCGACCCCGCCGACGCCCGCGCCCGGTCCCTCCTGGGGCACTGGACCTATGCCGCCGGGCGCCGCGCCGACGCCCTGGCCCTGTGGCGGTCCGCCGTCGCCCTGGACCCGTCCGACGTCGTGGCCTGGCGCAACATCGGCCTGGCCGCCGTCAACCACGAGCGCGACCTGGCCGCGGCGGCGGCCGCCTACGACCAGGCGTGCGCCGTCGCGCCGGAGGACGCACGGCTGCGGTACGAGAGCGACCAGCTCGCGGCGCTGACCGGGGCGGCTCCGGCGGCCCGGCTGGCCAACCTCCTGGGGAACGACCATGCGCCTGCTGGGGGCGGGGCCCTCGACCGCGACGACCTCGCCGTCGAGGCCCTGCACCTCATGGTCACTGCGGGCCGCGCGGAGGAGGCCCTGACGATCCTCGGCCGCCGTCGGCTGCACCCGTGGGAGGGCGGCGAGGGGCAGGCGCTCCTGGCCTGGGACCGCGCGCAGACCCACCGCGCGCTCGACGCGCTCGCGGCCGGCCGCGCCGACGACGCCGTCGCCCACCTGCGCTCGGCCCTGACCCCGCCGTCGAACCTGGGCGAGGCTCGCCATCCGCTGGCCAGCACGGCCACCCTGCACCTGCTGCTGGGCGACGCCCTGGCGGCGGCCGGCGCGGCGGACGAAGCCACCGGCGCCTGGCGCACCGCCGCCGCCCAGCGGGGAGACTTCGTCGAGATGAGCACGCAGGAGCACGGCGAGCAGACGTTCTGGACCGTCCTCGCGCTGCGCCGCACCGGGGACGCCGCCGCCGCGGACACGCTGACGGCCGCGCTGCGCGCCTACCGCGACCGGTTCGCCGGCGAGGTGCCGCGCGTGGACTACTTCGCCACGTCGCTGCCCGACCTGCTGCTCTTCGAGGAGGACCCGCTGCGCGTGCGCGACCGGCGCGTGCTCTTCCTCGACGCCCAGCTCGCCCTGCTGGCCGACGACGCCATCACGGCCGGCGCGCTGCTGCGCCGGCCGGAGCTCGCGGCGTCCCGCCACGCGGCCGATCTGCGGCACGCCGTCGCGCGCCGGGGAGAGGCGTTGCTGCACGGGCCCGCCGCCGTCGTCGGGGAGGCTGTGCAGCAGGCCCCGGGAATCTGACGGGCGCGGACCGACCCGCGCCCGTGATCGCCAGAGGTACCAGGTGCACCAACGAGGGTGCACGAAGGAGGAACAACGATGTCCAAGCGAACGATCACCCGCCGCGAGCTCCTCGCGGGCGGCATGACGCTGGGTGCGGCGAGCCTGCTGGCCGCGTGCGTGGGAACCACGTCGGGCGGCAGCGGCGGGGGCGGGGGCGGCGCGAGCTCCGGTCTGGTCACCCTGCAGAACTCCATCCAGGACGCCGACCCCAAGGCCGCCCTGGAAGCCCTGGTCAAGGCCTACCCCGGCGGCGACGTGACGATGAACTCGGTGGCCACCGAGCAGTTCCGGGCGCAGCTGACGAACTACCTGCGCTCCGGCGACTCGCCCGAGGTGCTGAGCTGGTACGCCGGGTCCGTTGCCAGGTCCTACGCCGAGGAGGGGCTGCTGCTGGACGTCTCGTCCCTCTGGGAGGGCGACGGCGCGTGCGCGGGCTTCTCCGACGCGCTGCGCAGCCTGTCGTCCGACACGGCGGGCAAGCAGATCTTCGTGCCGACCAGCTACTACTGGTGGAGCGTGTTCTACAAGAAGTCGGCGTTCGAGAAGTGGGGCGTCGAGCCGCCCACCTCCTGGGACGAGTTCCACGCGCTGTGCGAGAACCTGAGCGGCCAGGGCATCGTGCCGCTGACCAACGGCCTGTCGTCCACGCCGTGGATGGCGTCCGGCTGGTTCGACTACCTGGACCTGCGGATCAACGGCGCGCAGTACCACCGGGAGCTCCTGGCCGGGGAGCATGCCTTCAACGACCCCGAGGTGGTGGCCGTCATGGAGGAGTACAAGCGGCTCATCCCGTACTTCGACAAGAACGCGGCGTCCTACACCGCGCAGGACGCCGCGACGCCCGTCGCCCAGGACAAGTCGGCCATGTACCTCGTGGGGGCGTTCGTCTCCGGCTACTTCCCCGAGGACCAGCGCGACGACCTCGACTTCTTCTCCGTGCCGGTCATCAACGACTCGGTGCCCACGGCGGAGGAGGCCCCGACCGACGGGTTCTTCGCCGCCGCGCGGAGCGACAACCACCAGGGCGCCCTGGACCTGCTGAGCTACCTCGCCTCCGCCGAGTCGCAGCAGCAGTACATCGAGCAGTCCAAGTCGTCCAACCTGCCCACCTCGCCCGACGTCGACACGTCGTCGTTCAGCCCGCTGGTGCAGAAGGGCATCGAGCTGCTGAACAACACCGAGGAGATCACCCAGTTCTTCAACCGGGACTCCTCCGACGCACTGCAGGCCACCGCCGACACCGCCCTGACCAAGTTCCTCGCCGAGCCCGACTCCATGAAGAGCGTGCTCGACGAGTGGCAGCGGGCGGCCGAGGGGGTCTTCGCGTCGTGAGCGCGAGACTCGCCCGCATCCCGCTGCTCGTCTGGGCGTTCCTGCTGGTCCCGCTCGCGATCGAGCTGTTCTGGGTGTTCTGGCCCGCGGCCAACTCGTTCTCGCTCGCCCTGACCCGCTGGGACGGCATCGGCCTGGCCGAGCCCGTGGGCCTGCAGAACTTCCGCGACCTGGCCGCCGACCCGATCTTCCTGACCGCCCTGCGCAACAACGTGATCTGGGTGCTCGGGTTCGGCGGCCTGTCCGTGGTGGGCGGCCTGGCCCTCGCGGTCACCCTGAACAAGCCCGGCCCGATGGTGAGCCTCTACCGCAGCGCCATCTACCTGCCGATGGTCGTCTCGCTCGCCGTCAGCGGCCTGTTCTGGCGCGTCATGTACGCGCCCGACGGGCCCATCAACGGCACGCTGGGGCTGCTGGGGCTGGAGCACCTGGAACGCCAGTGGCTCGCCGACCCCGCCGTGGCCCTCTGGGCTGTGCTCATCGCCGCCGTCTGGCGCCAGGTCGGCTACATCATGGTGCTGTACCTGGCCGGCCTCAAGGGCACCGACGGCACCCTGGAGGAGGCCGCCGCCGTCGACGGCGCGAACGCGTGGCAGCGGTTCTGGCGCATCGTCATGCCGCAGCTGCGCGGCGTGAACATGGTGGTCTTCGCCGTCACGGTCATCGACTCGCTGCGCACCTTCGACATCGTCTGGGCGATGACCCGCGGCGGGCCCTACAACGAGACCCAGCTCCTGAGCACCTACATGTTCCAGCAGGCGTTCACCACGGGGAACCTCGGCTACGCCTCCGCGATCGCCGTGGTCATCTTCGCGCTGGCGATCGGCTTCATCATCACCTACCTCGCCCGCCAGGCCCGGACGGAGGACTGACATGTCAGCACTCGCCCCACCCGCCTCCGGCACGCCCGCGGCGGTCCGCGACCGGCCCGCCCCCCGGCTGCGCAAGCCCCGGCCCGCGCGCTCGCCGTGGCTGCACGTCGCGATGCTCCCGGTCACGCTGCTGTGGCTCAGCCCGATCGTGTTCGTGCTGTTCGTCGCGGTCCGCTCCTACGACGACATCGCGGGCCGCGGCCTGGGCGCGTTCCCGGCCACGTTCAGTCTCGACGGCTTCGCCACGGCGCTGACGCAGGGCGGCGTGCTGCGCTCGCTCGGCAACAGCGTGCTGGTGACCGTGTGCGCGGTGCTCGCCTCGCTCGCCCTGTCGTCCTTCGCCGCCTACGCCCTGAGCCGGTTCGACATCCCCGGGCGCCGCACCATCCTGCTCACCATGCTCGCCGGGAACCTCCTGCCCCCGCAGATCCTGCTGGTCCCGGTCGCGTCCATCACCGCTGCCCTGGGCATCGGCGACACGCTGACCGCACTGGTCGTGGTGCAGGTCGGGTTCGGCATCGGCTTCTACACCTTCGTGCTGCACGGCTTCATGCGCGGCCTGCCGAACGAGGTCTTCGAGGCCGCCCGGCTCGACGGCGCCGGCCCCGGCGGCATCTTCTGGCGCATCGTGCTGCCCCTGTCGCGGCCGTCGCTGGCGGCGCTCGCGGCGCTGGCCACCACCTGGATCTTCAACGACCTGATCTGGGCGATGACGGTGCTGCGCACGGAGGCGAAGTTCCCGATCACGGCCGCCCTGCTCAACCTCCAGGGCGGCTTCTCGAGCGCGTGGAACGTGGTCGCGGCAGGATCGTTGATCGCGGCCGTGCCGACGGCCATCGTGTTCTTCCTGTTCCAGAAGCAGTTCGTGTCCGGACTACTCGTGGGGGCCAACAAGTGACCTGGACCCTGCCGACCCGCACGGGTCGGTACGTCGTGGCCGAGGCCCCGCGCGGGGCCGGCCTGGTCACCGTCGGCTGGGGGCCGGCCGCGGGCGAGGCGGTGCCGCCCGTGGCGGCGACGTCCTCCTTCGAGGCCGACCTCGACCTGCTCCCGCTGGAGGCCACCGCGCTCGGCACCCGCAACGTGCACGGCGCCGAGCTGGTGGTCCGCCGTGCGGACGGCGTCCGTGGCGCGCGCCTCGCCCTGACCGGCGAGGTCGTCCTCACCCAGGACGACGACGGCGGCACCCACCTGGCCTGCCCGCTCGCCGACGAGGTGCTCGGGCTGGCCGTGACCCTGCACCTGCGCACCCACCCCGCGCACGACGTCGTGGAGAAGTGGGCCGAGCTGCGCAACCACGCCGGGCAGCCGATCGAGCTGCTCCGGGGCTGGGGCGGGGCGTTCAGCGTGCCGACGTCGGGCGGGGCGGACGTCGCCCTGCTGGGCGGCGCGTGGTCACGCGAGCTCACGCCGTTCGCGGCGTCGCTGGGGGCGGGCACGCTGAGCATCGGCAGCCGCCAGGGCATCACGAGCCACACGTACGCGCCGGTGGTGACCGTGGTCCCCGCCGGGGCCGACGGCGTCCGGTACGGCGTCGCGCTCGCCTGGAGCGGCTCGTGGCGCATGGCGCTCGACGCCGTCCCCTTCGCCGGTCACGTCCGGGTCTCCGCGGGCCCCGACGACGAGTCCGGCATCCTCACCCTGGCGCCCGGCGACGCCCTGACCACCCCGGTCCTCGCGGGCGTCCGGGTCGAGGGCGACGCCGCCGACCTGGCCCAGGCCTGGCACGCCTACCAGGCGACGCTGGCCCGCACCCGGGGCCCCGAGCACCGGCCGGTGGTCTACAACTCGTGGTTCGCCACCACGTTCGACGTCCGCGTGGAGCACCAGCTCCGCCTCGCCGAGGCCGCCGCCGAGGTGGGCGCGGAGGTCTTCGTGGTGGACGACGGCTGGTTCCGCGGACGCACGAGCGACCGCGCCGCACTGGGCGACTGGGAGGCCGACACCGACCGCATCCCCGGTGGCCTCGGCCCGCTGGCCGACGGCGTGACGCGGCTCGGCATGCGGTTCGGCCTCTGGGTCGAGCCGGAGGCGGTGAGCCCGGACAGCGACCTGTACCGCGCGCACCCCGACTGGGCGCACCACGTCGCGGGCCGCCCGCTGGAGACGCTGCGCCACCAGTACGTGCTCAACCTGGGCCTGCCCGAGGTCGAGGAGTGGGTGCTGGGCACGCTGCGCCGCCTGCTGACCAGCACGGACATCACCTACCTCAAGTGGGACATGAACCGCTCCATCGCCGACGGCGGCCGCACGTCCCCGGCGGGCGACGACTGGTCCTGGCGCCACACCCACGCGTACTACCGGATCCTCGACGCCCTGCGCACCGAGTTCCCGCACGTGACGGTCGAGGCGTGCGCGGGCGGCGGCGGGCGCATCGACCACGCCGTGCTCGCCCGAACGGACGTGGTCTGGCCCAGCGACGAGACCGGGCCGCGCGACCGGCTCGCGATCCAGCACGGGTTCCTGGGCGTGCTGCCGCCCTGGACCATGAGCTCCTGGGTCACCGACCTGCCCGACCTGCTCGACCCCGACCGGGAGAGCGCGCCGGCGAGCCTGGAGTTCCGGTTCGTGGTGGCGATGGCCGGGGTGCTCGGCATCGGCGCGGACCTGCTGGGCTGGGACGACGCCACCCGCGGGCGAGCGGCGTCGTTCGTCGGGCTGTACCGCGAGATCCGGCCGATGGTGCACACGGGGCTGACCCGGCGGCACGGCGCACCGGCCGACGCCGCGTGCGCGGTCCAGTACACCGGGGAGGACGCCGTGGTCGTGCTGGCCTGGCGCCGCGCCGGGGACGCCGCGCTCACGGTCCACCTCGGCGACCTCGACCCGGATGCCCGCTACCGCGTGCGGGGCACCGACGAGATCCGCACGGGCAAGGAGCTGGCGACCGACGGCCTGGTCGTGCCGTGGACCTGGCGGGACTGCGACGTCGTCGTCCTGGACCGGCCGTGAGCATGGCCGCCGCCCGCCCGCTCACCGTCCGGACGGACCCCGCGCTCGGCGGCCGCTGGACCTCGTTGGCGACCCCGGAGCGCGAGTGGCTCTGGCGCAACCCCCGCGTCCCCGCGGCGGACCGGGTCGCGGTGGCGCCCGGCGACCCGTTCGTGGACGCGGGCGGCGCCGAGGAGTGCTTCCCCACGATCAACGGTCCGAGCGACCACGGCGAGGTCTGGTCGCGGCCCTGGACCACCGGCGCGCCGGGCGTGGCACGGGCCCGGGCCGGTGCCCTGGCCCTGACCCGCCGGCTCACCACGCACGACGGCGTGGTCCGTGCCGACTACACGGTCGACGGCCCGCCCGGCGCCGGCGTGCTGCACGCGGTGCACATGCTCCTCGACGTCGGCCCGGACGCGCGCCTGGAGGTCCCCGGACGCCCGGACGTGCTCGTGGTCGAGTGGCCCGAGCCGGGTGCCACGACCGCCACGACCTGGCCCGACGGCGGGGGAGTGCCGCTCGACGCCCTGGGGCCCGACGACGGCACCGCCCGGTGCGCCGTCGTGGCGACCGACCGGGTCGACGTCGTGGACGGCGCCGACCGCCTGAGCCTGCGCTGGGGCACGCCCGGCCCGGCCCCGCTCTCGCTCGTCGTCTGGCGCAACCTCGGCGGCTGGCCCGAGGGGAGCCCCTACCGCTCGATCGGCGTCGAGCCGCTGCTGGGCGCGGAGACGAACCTGGACCGCGCAGGGCGCGACAGGTCGGCTCGTCTGGACGGGCGCGGCCGGCTGGCGTGGTGGCTGGAGGCCACGGCGTCGCGCCCCGTCACGGCGTGAGGATCTCCACCCCGCTCGCCGTGAGTGCGTCGGCGATGTCGTCCGGCGGCCGGGTGTCGCAGACGAAGTAGTCGGCGCGGCCGAGCTCCGCGACCGTGGCGAACAGCCGTCGCCCGAGCTTGGTCGAGTCGGCGAGGACGGCGACCTGGCTCGCATGGTCCATCATGGACGCCATCATCGCGGCGTCTCCGAGGTTGCTCGTCGAGTACCCCGTGGCCGACACGGCGCCCACCGCGATCAGGGCGAGGTCGGCCTGCACGGCGATCTGCTCGCCCTTGCCGTCGACCTGGAAGCTCACGGGGCCCGTGGTCGTCTGCGTGATCGACCGCACCGACCCGCCGAACACGTACAGGTCGCGGTACGCCTCCGGCGGGGTCTCCGCGGGTATCCGGAGGTTGTTGGTAGCGATCGTCAGGTCACGGTGGTTGCGCAGGTTGCGGGCGACCGCCAGGTTCGTGGTGCCGCCGTTGAGCATCACCACCGACCCGTCCGAGACGATCTCCACCGCACGACGCGCGATCGCCTCCTTCTCCTCGACCTGCATGCGCAGCCGGACATCGAGACCGCTGTCCTTCGGCGCCGTGGACGACACACTCACCGCTCCGCCGTGGGTGCGGATCAGCAGACCTTCGGTGTCCAGCTGGTCGAGGTCGCGGCGCACGGTGTCGATCGACACGTCGAAGCGCTCGGCGAGCTGCGCGACGGTGACCTGGCCGTGCCGGCCGACGTACTCGGCGAGTGCGGCGCGCCGCCCGGCGGGCAGCTGACGTGCCCGCTCTCCTCCGTCGTCGCTGGTGCTCATGCAGGAATTTCTAGCATATGACGGCATCCCGAAGCGACCTAGGACGCAGGAAACAGCACCGTCGGAGGTGGGTGAAATGCTGTACCTGGGCCGCTCTCTACCGAGAACAGGCTGATCCGCGCCGGGGCTTGACCTTCACTTCTGCGAGGTCTACTGTCGAAAAAGCCGCAGGAACGCGCAAAGAACAGCGCAGAACTGCACGGACCAGAAAGAGGAGTGAGATGAGCAACGAAGCTCAAGTCAGGCGACGCGTCGGCCGGGTCGCGGGTGTCACCGCCGCCACCTTCGGCCTGCTCGCCGCCGCCGGGTGCGGTACCGGCGGGAGCGGTGGCGACTCCGGCGGCGACGTCACCATCGAGTTCGCCCAGTGGTGGGAGCCCGAGCTGCCCGATGGGGAGTTCCGGGCCTTGATGGACGAGTTCGAGCAGCAGAACCCCAGCATCACGGTCGAGCTGATCAGCGGTCCGTACGCAGCCACCAAGGAGCAGCTCTTCGCCGGTGCCGCCTCCGGCACGATGCCCGACGTCGTCGGCCTCGACGGGGCCTGGGTCAGCGACTTCGCGTCGCAGGGCGTGATCACGGACCTGACCGCACTCATGGACGAGGCCGGGTACGACGACAGCGAGCTGGCCAGCCAGGTCCAGGTCGACGGGTCCACCTACATGATCCCCGTCGTCAACTTCGTCTACCCCATGTTCACGAACGACGCCCTCCTGGCGGACGCCGGGGTGGACGCCCCGCCGACGAACCGTACGGAGTTCGCTGACGCCGCCGCGGCGGTGACTGCTCTCGGCGACGACACGAGCGGCTGGATCCTCCCGCTCTCGCTCGAGACCCCCAACGGTGTCCAGAACGACGTCATGTCGTGGACCTGGGCCTCCGGCGGCACGATGCTCGCTGACGGGCAGCCCGACGTCACGAACGACGACGTCAGGTCGACGGTCGAGTACGTGCAGGGCCTGTGGGACGACGGCGTGATCGCTCCCGGCTCGTTCACGATGAAGGAACAGGACAAGGTCGAGGAGTTCACCAACGGCCGCGTCGGCATGATGATCGACTCGCTGGCGCACATCAACCTGATCCGCGACGCCAATCCTGACCTCGAGTTCTCGGTCTCGGCGATCCCCGCCGAGGACGGCTACGAGGGTGAGCGCGGTATCCCGTACGCGTCCTGGGGCATCGGGGTCGCCGAGAGCTCGGAGCACCCGGAAGAGGCCTTCAAGCTGGTCGAGTTCCTGATGAGCCAGGAGACCAACTCCGAGCTGTCCTCGATCGCGAAGGCCTTCCCTGGCAACAAGAACTCGACGCCCGACTTCGTGGCCGACGACGAGCTCTTCGCTGACGCGTTCGAGATCTACCAGGCGGGCTACCCCGCCAACGAGTTCACGGGACTGCCCGTCGCCGAGCAGCTCATGCGCCTGTTCGGCGAGCAGCTCCAGGTGCTCCTGGACGGCGGGCAGACGGTCGACGAGACGCTCGACAAGACCCAGGCGGCGTGGGAAGCGGAGTTCTAGGTCCCGGTGATCTCATGCCGTGCCGCGGCACCGACCGCGGCACGGCACCTCAGAGGAGGAGCAGCGAGCAAATGCAAGACGTGATCGTCGCGCCCGCCCCGCCGGCCGCGCCCATCGAACCATCCCGCAGGCGCAGGCCGTTGAGCCGGGCGGTCGAGCCGTACGGCTTCCTGGTACCGACCCTCGCCCTCATGTTCGTACTGATGATCATCCCGGTCGTCCTTGTCGTGGGCTACTCGGTCATGGACAACGTGATCCTGAACGCGACCCCGGAGTTCGTCGGCCTCGACAACTTCGTCACGGTCCTCACCGACGGCGCGTTCCTGACCGCGACCGGGAACACCCTCTTCTTCACGGTGGTCAGCGTCGCGGCGCACCTCCTGATCGGCCTCTGCTTCGCGATGCTGCTCAACAGCCCGCTCATCGGCAGCGTCCCACGCGCGGTCTTCCGCGCCCTGTACATCCTGCCGTGGCTGTTCACGGCAGCAGTGATCGCGGTGCTGTGGCGGATGCTGCTCGCGCCTAACGGTGTCATCAACTACCTGCTGAGCACCGATGTCGAGTGGCTGGCCTCGCCGGCCCTCGCGCTCGGCACGGTCACGTTCATCAACATCTGGGCCGGCTACCCGTTCTTCATGGTGAGTCTGCTCGCGGGCCTCCAGGGTGTTCCGGCCCAGCTCCACGAGGCGGCGACGGTGGACGGCGCGAACGCCTGGCAGCGGTTCTGGAACGTGACGATCCCTCAGCTCAGGCCGATCATCATCAGCCTGACGCTGCTGGACCTCATCTGGACCTCGCAGCAGTTCGCACTGATCTGGATGACGACCGGCGGCGGTCCCGTCAACGTGACCGAGATGCTCAGCACCTACACCTACAAGCTGGCGTTCAGCCGCTACGAGTTCTCGCTCGCCTCGACGAGCGCGGTGCTGGTGCTGCTCATGTCGATGGTGCTCGCGTTCTTCTACGTGCGTCACCAGAAGGCGGGGGACTGATCATGACCATGTCCGGGACAGCACGCCGGCGCTCTCGCCAGCGGGTCGGCGTCATCATCGGTCTCGTGCTCGGGGCGATCTTCGCCGCGGCACCCGTACTGTGGATGCTCGCGAGCTCGTTCAAGTCCAACACCGAGATCTTCGAGCTCCCGCCCCGCCTGATCACCGGCAGCTTCTCCTTCGACGCCTACGCCGCGATCTTCGGCGACCCCGAGAAGGTGCGCTTCTTCGTCAACAGCTATGTGGTGTCGATCTCGGTCACCGTGCTGACGCTGCTGGTGGCGATCCACGCCGCCTACGCGTTCAGCCGGTTCGACTTCCCCGGCAAGCGGGTGATCAACATGGTGATCGTCAGCGTGCAGGCGGTCCCGCCGATCACGCTGCTGATCCCGTACTTCGGGCTCATGGTCGCGCTCGGCCTCTACAACACGTATCCCGGGCTGATCCTCACGTACATGGTCTTCACGCTCCCGTACGCGATCGTCATGATGACCGGCTATCTCAACACGCTTCCCAAGGAGCTCGACGAGGCCGTCCGGATGGACGGCGCCGGGTCGTTGACCGCGCTCTGGCGCGTGCTCGTCCCGGTCTCGGTGCCCGGCATCGTGTCAGTCGGTGTCTACACGTTCATGATCGCGTGGAACGAGTACCTCTTCGCGCTCACACTGACCCGCACCCAGGACATGCGCACGGTCCCGATCGGCATCCAGCTCCTCATGGGACAGCACTCGTACGAGTGGAACGAGCTCATGGCGATGAGCATCCTCGGATCCGTCCCGGTGCTCGTCCTCTTCCTCTTCTTCCAGCGCTTCTTCATCAGCGGACTCACGTCCGGTTCGGTGAAGAGCTGACTGCCCGACCTACCACCGCACACAAGCATCGGAGAACACACAGTGCTCATCAACGGCAAAGCCCTGCTCGACGTCGCCAACGCGAACAGCTTCGCGGTCCCGGCGTTCAACATCAGCGACTGGGCCATGTTCACCGGCATCATGGACGTGAGCGAGGAGCTCGAGGCTCCCGTCATCATCGCGATCCACCCCGACGAGGTGAGCCATGTGACGACGGACCTCATCCAGGCCATCCGCGCCCGTGCGCACCGCTCGTCGGTGCCCGTCGTCATCCACTGGGACCACGGCGGTACCTACGAGCAGATGCTGGTCGCGATCCGGTCCGGGTTCACGTCGGTGATGATCGACGCCTCGCTGCTGCCGTTCGAGGAGAACGTGGCGCTCACGAGGAAGGTCGTCGACACCGCGCACGTGGTGGACGTCTCGGTCGAGGGTGAGCTCGGCACGATCGGCGCCAACGACAGCTACGGCGAGGCGGGTGCCGCCGAGATCGCCTACACCGACCCCGCAGACGCCCTGCGCTTCGTGCAGGAGACCGGCGTCGACAGCCTCGCCGTGGCGATCGGCACGTCGCACGGGCTCTACCCGGCACAGAAGAGCCCCGAGCTCAAGCTCGACCTGCTGCGTGAGATCAAGGGCCTCGTCGGCATCCCCCTGGTGCTGCACGGCGGCTCGTCGAACCCTGACGAGGAGATCGGCCAGTCGGTCAAGCTCGGCGTCAACAAGATCAACATCTCGAGCGACATCAAGGTCGCCTACCACGAGCGCCTGCGCGAGGTGCTCGGTACCGACCGCAAGCTTCGTGAGCCCAACGTGATCCAGCCCGGTCCGATCGCCGCCCTGAAGGTCACCGCCGCCCAGAAGATCCACCTCTTCGACGCCGCGGGCAAGGCCACTCTCTACTGAGAGAGTCGTTCATGCGTACCTCGATAGTGCTGGGGCTCGGCGGGACGGTCGACTACGAGCTCACCTGGGACTCCCGCGTGCTCGAGTCGATCGCGGCCGAGCAGGGGATCGCGGCCGGTGAGCTGGATCCCGCGATCCCCGTGGTCGACGAGCGCAGCCTGGTCGTCTCGATCCTCGGCTACCTGCGCGACGGCGTCGGCGGGGAGCGGTTCGTCGCGAGTCCCGAGATCCTCGACGCGTTCGCCGCCCGGTTCGATACCCGGATCACGCTGGGCGGCACCTGCGTGCGTGCGGCGATCGCCATGCGCTCACTCGGCGTCGAGTCGCTCGTGCATCTGGTCAGCATCGACGACCACGTGCGCCGGCTGCTGCCCGACGGCGTCTCGTACGTGTGCAGCGCCGACGAGGACTCGACCGACCCGCACCTGATCGTGCAGTACCCGGCGGGTGCGAGGATCCGGGTGGGGGACACCGAGATCGTCACCGAGCACCCGAACCGCCTGATCTACGTCAACGACGAGCCCAACCGGGAGCTCGTGCTGAGCGACGAGCTCGACACGCTCGTGCCGCAGGCCCGGGTCTTCCTCGTGTCGGGGTTCAACACGATCCAGGACGAGGCGCTGCTCGAGGACCGCCTCCGGCACACCGAGCGGCTGCTCGGCACGCTCCCGGCCGGCGGCGTCTCGATCTTCGAGGACGCCGGCTACCACGAGCCGGCGTTCAGCCGCCGCGTACGCGAGGTGATGGCCCCTGCCGTCAGCGTGTACTCGCTCAACGAGGACGAGCTGTTCGCCTACCTCGGCCACCGCTTCGACCTCCTGGACGTGGACGCGGTCGAGGGAGCGCTGCACGACATCAGGGCACTGATCCCGACGCGCAGCCTCGTCATCCACACGAAGTACTGGGCGCTGGCGCTGGGTGAACGCGCCCAGGAGCTCGCCGAGGCGGTCCGCGGCGGCATCCTGATGGCGAGCACGCGGTATCTCGTGGGCGACGGCCAGACGGCCGAGGACTACGCCCGCACCGCCGTGATGGAACCCCCGGTGCGTGGCGTGGCCTTCGCCGGCGAGCTCGAGCGCCGGTTCGGCACGTGGCTCGCCTGCCGGCCGGCTCTCGTCCTGACGACGCGGACCCCGACGACGATCGGACTTGGCGACGCCTTCGTCGGCGGCTTCATCGCGGCCCTCGCCAGGAACCGGGTGGCGAAAACTCTTCCAGTGTAAGAATTTCTGGGTACGGTCGTCCTGCGGCGCTGTGGGCGCGGCGGCGACGTGGCAGCCGCCGTGGGTGCCGCGTCGCCGCCATACCGAACGAAGGGGTTCTTATGCCGACACCATCCGTACAGCTCTACTCCGTCCGGGACGAGGTCGCGGAAGACCTGGACGGCGCCGTCGCACGCCTGGCCCGGATCGGGCTCCGGCGCGTCGAGCCGTACGCCTTCCACGAACGCACCGCGGAGTACGGGCGTGCGCTCGCCGCGACGGGCCTGACGGCGCCGTCCGGGCACGCGCCCGTCCTGACGTCGGACACGCCCGAGGCGATCTTCGACGCCGCGGCCGAGCTCGGGATGACAACGGTGATCGACCCGTTCCTGCCGGCCGAGCTGTGGCAGACAGCCGACCAGGTGGCGCGGCTCGCGGAGCGGGTCAACGGGCTGGCAGGTCTTGCGTCCGACAGAGGCCTGGAGCTCGGCTACCACAACCACGCCTGGGAGCTGAGCACCCGTCTGGACGGCCGCCACGCGCTGGAGGTCTTCGTCGGGCACCTCGCGCCCGAGGTGGTGCTGGAGGTGGACACCTACTGGGCGGCCGTCGGGGGAGCGGACGCGCCGGCCCTGCTGCGGGAGCTGGGCGACCGGGTGCGGCTCATCCACGTCAAGGACGGCACGCTCGACGGTGACGTGGACCGGCAGGAGCCCGCGGGCTCGGGCGACGTGGACGTCCCGGCCATCCTCGCCGCAGCCCCGGCGGCGACCCGCGTCATCGAGTTCGACGCCTACGCCGGCGACGTGTTCGACGGCATCGCACGGTCGCTGGCCTGGCTGACGGAGCACGACCGATGACCGCGCCGGCCGGTGTCGGCGTCATCGGGGCGGGCAACATCTCGACGCAGTACCTGGAGAACCTGACCCGGTACGCCGACGTCGAGGTGCGGTTCGTCGCGGACCTCGACCTCGCACGGGCGGCGGCCCAGGCCGAGGCGTACGGCGTGCCGGCGTCGGGCACGGTGGACGAGCTGCTGGCGCGCGACGACGTCGACGTGGTCGTGAACCTCACGGTCCCCGCGGTGCACGCCGACGTGGGGCACCGGATCCTCGCCGCCGGGAAGCACGTGTGGAGCGAGAAGCCGCTCGCCCTCGACGCTCCGGCGGCCGCCGCCCTGCTGGCCGACGCGCAGGCGCGCGGCCTGCGCGTCGCGTGCGCCCCGGACACGGTGCTGGGCGCGGGCCTCCAGACGGCGCTGCGGGCGATCGCACGCGGCGACATCGGGGAGCCGCTCACGGCGACGACGATGTTCCACGTGCCCGGCCCGGAGTCGTGGCACCCGAGCCCCGGTTTCCTGTTCGCGCGCGGTGCGGGCCCGCTGTTCGACATGGGCCCCTACTACGTGACCACGCTCGTGCACGCGCTCGGCTCCGCGACCCGGGTGCAGGCGGTGGCCTCCACCTCACGCACGACCCGGGTCATCGGCAGCGGGCCGCGGGCGGGCGAGGTGTTCGACGTCGAGGTGCCCACCCACCACGCCGCGCTGATCGAGTTCGGGCCGGGGCGGTCCGCACAGTCGACGTTCTCGTTCCAGCACGCCCTGCCCCGGTCGGGGTTCGTGGAGGTCAACGGCACCGAGGGCACCATCGTGCTGCCCGACCCGAACGGGTTCGACGGCGACTCGGCCCTGTGGCGGTACGGCTCCGACGAGCCGACAGTGCTGCCCGCGCAGGGCGCGGGGTACGGCCGCGGCGCCGGCGTCGTCGACCTGGTGCGCTCGGTCCGCGACGGCCGCACCGAGCGCGCCTCGGGAGCTCTGGCGGCGCACGTCCTCGACGTCCTGCTCGCCGTCCGGGACGCAGCCGAGACCGGGCGGGCGGTGGAGATCGCCTCCACCGTCGCGCCGGTCGCCCCGCTCCCGGAGGGCTGGGACCCGGCGGAGGCGACGGGGTAGCGCGCGGGGCTCACACGTCGGGCCCGCGGCTCGGCAGCAGCCGCTCCAGCAGCGTCAGCGACCGGCGCACGTCCACGGCGTCGGGGTCGAGCAGCCACTGCAGCTGGAGCCCGTCCGACGCCGCCGCGACCAGCGCGGCGGCGTCGGACGGGTCGACGTCGGCCGCGATCGTGCCCGCCGCCTGCCCGGCCCGGACCCGTTCGGCGAGGTCCGCACGCACCCGGCGGAACCGCTCCCGCACGAACTCGCGCGTCTGGGGGTGCTGCTGCGCCTGCAGGGCGTCGGTCGTGAGCGTCGCGTACAGCTCGACCAGGCCCGGGATCGAGCGGTTCCGCTCGGCGCTGCGCTCCATCATCGCCACCGCCGAGACCTCCTGCGGCGCCGACGGCAGGTGGGCCGTGGCATCGCGCACCGTGGCCTCGTGCTTCCGGTAGACCTCGACCAGCAGCTCGTCGCGGTTCGCGAAGTAGTAGCGCAGGGCCGCGTGCGAGACCCCGATCGCCTCGCCGATCGCACGCAGGGACGCGCCCACCCCGCGCTCGGCGAACACGGCGATGGCGCTCGCGAGGATCTGCGCGCGCCGCTCGGGGGCCTTGCGGTACGACCGCGCCCGGTCTGCCGTGTCGCCGTTCACCATGGGGGCCATCGTACGAACGGATCGTACGAACGAACGGGACGGCAGGCGCGGGCGGAATGCCGGGCGACCGCCCGGGGTTGCCGACCGTATGAGCACATTCGGCATCATCGGAGCAGGAAACATCGGCAGCCAGGTCGCCCGCGTGGTGATCGCGCAGGGTCACGAGGTGGTGATCGCCAACTCCCGCGGGCCGGAGACGCTCGCCGGTCTCGTCGAGGAGCTCGGGCCCCGGGCCCGCGCGGCCACGGCCCAGGAGGCGGCCGAGGCGGCGGACGTCGCCGTCGTCTCCGTCCCGCTCAAGGCCTACCGTGACATCCCGGTGGAGCCGCTGGCCGGCAAGATCGTGCTCGACACCAACAACTACTACTGGGAGCGCGACGGCCACGTCGAGGCGCTCGACCGCGGCGAGGCGACCACCGCGGGCCTGCTGCAGGAGCACCTGCCCACGTCGAAGGTCGTGAAGGCGTTCAACCAGATCGTCGCGGCGAGCATCACCACCGACGGCACGCCCGCCGGGACGGAGGACCGCCGGGCCCTGGCCACCGCGAGCGACTACCCGGAGGCCGTCGAGCTGGTCACCCGGATCTATGACGAGGCGGGCTTCGACACCGTCAGCGCCGGCCCGCTCAGCGAGTCGTGGCGCTTCGAGCGCGACCGCCCGGCGTACGTCTCCCGGCAGAACGCCGAGGAGCTGCGGGAGAACCTGACCAAGGCGCAGCGGGTCCTCTGACCGCGCCCGGGGCCTAGGCCCCGAACGCCTCCTGCGCGACCGGCTCCCACGCACGCCAGGTGCGCAGCCGGTCGGCGTAGATCTGCTCGACGTCGGCCAGCGGCTTGCCGAGGAAGACGTGCAGCGGCGGCTCGGGTGCGTCGGCGATGCGCAGCAGCGCGTCGCGGGTCGCACGCGGGTCCCCGAGCTCGAACTCCGGCGCCGTGGCGACGCGCACCTCGGCGTAGTCCGGGTGCTCGGCGCTGATGCGCAGGCCCGGCCCGAACCCGGTGGCGTACGGTCCGGGCTCGACGTTCGTGACGTGGACGCCGAACGGTGCCACCTCCTGGGCGAGCGCCTCGGTCAGTCCCTCCACCGCCCACTTGGAGGCGTGGTACGCGCCGAAGCCGGGAAAGGCCCGGACGCCCCCCTCGCTGGTGACCTGGAGGATCCGGCCGGAACCCTGCGCGCGCAGCACGGGCAGCACCGCCTGGGTGACCCAGACCGTGCCGAAGAAGTTGGTGTCGAGCTGGTCGCGCAGCTCCTGCTCCGTGATCTCCTCGACCATGCCGACCTGCCCGTACCCGGCGTTGTTCACGACCACGTCGAGGCGCCCGAGCCGCTCGACGGCGTGCTCCACGGCGCCCAGGACGGCGGCCCGGTCGGTGACGTCGAGCGCGATCGGCACGAAGGCGTCGCCGTACGCCTGGCTCAGGGGTTCGAGCGCGCGCACGTCGCGGGCGGTGGCGGCGACGTGGTCCCCGCGGTCGAGCGCGGCCTCGGCCCACTCGCGGCCGAGCCCTCGGGATGCTCCGGTGATGAACCATGTGGTGTGCATGTCTCCATCGTGCGGCGGCGCCAGACATTCCACCAGCGACTCTTTCGCACTCAAGACATGACCGAACGGCATGGCTCATGATGGGCCCATGGCTGAGCTCACCGTCACCGCGCTGCGCGTGGTCCACGCCGTGGTCGGCACCGGGTCCTTCACCGCGGCGGCCGATCTGCTCGGGTACACCCAGTCCGCCGTCTCCCGCCAGGTCGCGGCCGCCGAGTCCGCGGCAGGCGCGGCGCTGTTCGTGCGCGGTGCGCGCGGCGTGGCCCCGACCCCGGCGGGTGCGCTGGTGGCGCGCCGCGCCGCCGTGGTCCTCGCCGAGCTCGACGCCGTGGGCACGGACCTGGCGGGGCTGGCCGACCCGCTCGGCGGCCGCGTGGTGCTGGGTGCGTTCCCCACGGCGGCGTGGGTCCTCGCGCCGCGCGCCGTCGCGGCCGTGCGGCAGCGGCACTCCGGCGTGACCGTGCAGCTGCACGAGGCGTCGACCCCGGCGCAGCTGCGCGCCCTACGGTCGGGCCGCCTCGACGTCGCGGTCATCGGCATGGGCGCCGACCTGCCCGCCTACGACCTGGACGGGCTGCGCCGCGACCATCTCGTGGACGGCCGGTCCCTGGTGGCGGTGTCGCGGGACCACCGGTTCGCGGGGCGCGACCAGGTCCCGGTCGCGGAGCTGGCCGACGAGGAGTGGGTGGTCGGCACGGGGCTGCGCGGCGACCCGCAGTTCGGGGCCTGGCCCACCCTGCTCCGGCCCCGGGTCGCGCACACGGCGCGCGAGTGGCTCGCCCGGCTCGGGCTGGTCGCCGCCGGGCTGGGCATCACGACGCTGCCCGAGCTCGCCGCCCCCGGCCTGCCGGCCGACGTCGTCACCGTCCGCGTCGACGATCCCGCCTGGCTCGGCCGGGCGGCGGTGGCCGTCACCCGGGCCGACCGGTCCGCCGCGGTGGAGGCGGTCGTGGCCGTGCTCCGCGAGGTCGCCCGCGGGCTGCGCTGACCGCGGTCGGATAACCTCCGAGGATGCCCTCCCGCGCCGACGATCCCTGGTCCGCCGTCGCCGACGACTGGGGCCGGTACTGGGGCTCCTTCGCGCGGCCCGTGTGGGAGCCCCTGCTGCGAGCCGCCCGGATCGGCGCCGGGTCGCGTGTGCTCGACGTCGGCTGCGGCAGCGGCGAGCTCCTGGAGCACCTGCAGGACCAGGGCGCTCAGGCCCACGGCGTGGACCCGGCGCGCCGCATGGTCGAGCTCGCGCGGGCGCGCGCCGTGGGCGCGGACGTCCGGCGCGGCGACTTCGAGCACCTGCCGTTCGACGACGGCCGCCTCGACGCGGTGCTCGCCGTGAACGCCTTCCAGTTCGCGGCCGAGCCGGACGACGCCCTGGCCGAGGCGGCCCGCGTGCTGGTGCCCGGCGGCGTGCTCGGCCTGGCCGGGTGGGCCGAGCGTGCGCGGAACGACCTCGACGCGCTGAACGCCGCGCTCGCCGAGGCCGACGGCGAGGAGCCGCCCGAGGACGGCCCGCTGCGGGTCGAGGGCGGGCTCGCGGCCGTGCTCGGCGACGCGGGCTGGACGGTGCTCGACGAGGGAGTGACGTCGGTGCCGTGGGTGGTCCGCGACGGTACGGACCTGGTGCGCGGCATCCTGTTCGGGGAGTCGCCCGCGACCGTCGAGGAGCTCGCCCCGGTGATCCTGGGTGCGGCCACGCCGTTCCGGCGCCCGGACGGCAGCTACCGCCTGGTCAACGCGTTCCGCTGGGCCGTGGCACGACGGCCTTCCTGAGAACGGTTATCATCCTGGCGGCGCCGCGACGGCGCCGTCGGACGAGCGGGAGGAGCACCGTGCGCGGACGCGTACCCGTCGTGACGCTGACCGGGCACCTGGGCGCGGGCAAGACCACCCTGCTCAACCACCTGCTGCAGCAGCCGGGCGCGCGGGTCGGCGTGGTGGTCAACGACTTCGGGACCGTCAACGTCGACGCGGGCCTGGTCACCGGCCAGGTCGACGAGCCGGCGTCGATCGCGGGCGGCTGCCTGTGCTGCCTGCCCGACGCCGGCGGCCTCGACGACGCGCTGGAGAAGCTCACGCACCCCCGCCTGGGGCTCGACGTGGTGCTCGTGGAGGCGAGCGGCATCGCGGACCCGGTGACCCTGTCGCGCCTGATCCGGTTCAGCGGCGTCGAGCGGGTGCGGCCCGGGGGAGTGGTCGACGTCGTGGACGCCGTGGAGCACTTCGGCACCGTGGACCGCGGCGGTGCGCCGCCCGCGCGGTACGCGGTGACGTCGCTCGTCGTGGTCAACAAGACCGACCGGCTGCCCGCCGCGGAGCGGGAGCGCACGCTCGCGCGCATCGAGGCCCGCGTGCGGGAGCGCAACCCCGCGGCCCAGGTGGTCCGCACGTCGCACGGGCGCGTGGACCCGGCCCTGGTCTACGACGCCGCCTCCACGCAGGACCCGCCCGACCAGCTCCCGCTGGCGGCGCTGCTGCGCGACGCCCGGGCGCACGACCACGAGCACGCCGACGCCGTGACGGTCGCGGCGCCCGGTCCGGTCCGTCCGGGCCTGCTGGTCGACCTCCTGGAGGATCCCCCACCGGGCGCCTACCGGATCAAGGGCCGGGTCACGGTCGACACCGGGCGCAGCCTGCGCGGCTACGTCGTCAACGTGGTGGGCCGCTCGGTGCACGTGGCGAGTGCCGCCGGGCGAGGCGACGGCGGCCCGGGCGAGCTCGTCGCGATCGGCATGCACCTCGAGGCGGGCCAGGTGCGGGCGCGCCTGGAACGCGCCCTGACACCCGCCGAGCGGCCCGACGCCGCGGGCTTCGCCCGGCTCCAGCGCCACCGGCGGCTGAGCGACTGAGCACGTGCGGCTCGCCGGGGAGCCTAGGGTGGGTCCACGTGAACCGCATGCCTGCCCCGGCCAGCCCGAACCAGCCGATCCTGCGGGTACCGGGAGTGCGGCCCCTGGTGTGCCTGTCGCTCCTCGGCTTCGCGGGGTACGTGCTCCTGCTGCCGACGGCGCCCCTGTGGGCCGTGCACGGCGGCGCCGACGAGGGCGGTGCGGGGCTCGTGAACGCCGTGCTCATGCTGGCCACGGTGCTGTTCCAGACCACGGTGCCGTGGGCGCTGCGCCGCGTGGGCTGGCGCACGACGCTGGTGGCCGGCGTGCTGCTGCTCGGCCTGCCGTCGCTCGCGCTCGTGCTCACCGACCAGCTCGGCTGGATCCTGGCCGCCTCCGCCGTGCGCGGCGCGGGGTTCGCGATCGTGACGGTGTGCGGTGCGACAGCGATCGCCGAGCTCGTCGACGCCGCGCGCCGGGGCCGGGCGATCGGCGTCTACGGACTCGCGGTGGCCGCCCCGCAGGTGCTGCTCACGCCGAGCGCGGCCTGGATCGCCGGGAGCGTCGACTTCCGGGTCGTCTTCGTCGCCGGCGCCCTGCCCGCCCTGGCGGTGCCGTTCGCGGCCGTCCTCGGCCGGCGTCTCGACGCCACCCCCGGCCACGCGCCCGCACCCGGGGGCCGGGCGGCACCCCGGGCGCGGACCCTGCTGGCCCTCGCCCTGCCCTCGGTCGTGCTGCTCGCGGTGACGACGCCGGGCGGCGCGCTGCTGACGTTCGCCCCGCAGCTCGGCCACGGTGCCGTCGCGGCGATGGCCGGCCTGCTCGGGCTGACGACCGCCGCCGCGCTGTCGCGGTGGCTCGTCGGGGGCCTGACCGACCGGTACGGACCCGGCCGGTTCGTGCCGCCGCTGCTCGTGCTGTGCGCCGGCGGTCTCGCGCTGTGCGCGTGGGCGCTCACGGGCAGCGGTCCGGGCGCTGCCGGGCTGGTCGCGGGCATGACGCTCGTCGGCATCTCGTACGGCAGCCTCCAGAACCTGACCCTGGTCACGGCGTTCGCCGCGGTGCCCGACCGCGACCGCAGCCTGGCCAGCGCGGTGTGGAACATCGGCTTCGACGCGGGGACCGGGCTCGGATCCCTGGTCGTCGGCTTCGTCGCGGCCGGGGCCGGCTTCTCCGTCGGCCTGCTGACCACCGCCGCGCTGTGCGTGGTGGTCGCCGGGTGCGCGGTGGCGGGCCGGCGGAGAAGCTAGGCCGTCAGGCCAGGGCGGCTGCCAGTGTCGCGGCGACCTGGCCGGGTGACGGCATGGCCGCCACCTGGTCGGCGACGGCGCGGGCCGCCGCGGCGTGCGTGCCGTCCGACCGCAGCGCGGTGACCGCCTTGGCGACGGCCTGCGGCACGTCGGCGCCGGGCGGCACGGCGATCCCTGCCCCGGCCGCCTCGACCGCGGCCGCCTGGAGGAACTGGTCGGCACCCTGCGGCACCACGACGAGCGGCAGGCCGCGGGCCAGGGCGCCGAGCGTGGTGCCGGCGCCGCCGTGGGTGACCACGAGGTCGACGTCGTGCAGCAGGTCCGCGAGCGGGGTGAACGGGGCGAAGGTGATGCCGTCGTCGTCGAGGTCGTAGTCCTCGGCTCGCGCGGTGAGGCCGAGGGTGATCACCAGGTCGGCGCCGGTGGCACGCAGCTCGGCCAGGATCGGGGTCAGCACCGCGGGGTCGGAGAAGTGGGTCCCGAACGTGACCAGCACCCGTGCCCGGTCGCCGCCGCGCGGCCCGGCGGCCCGGGCGGGCCCGGCGGCGCCCGGGCCGCGGTGGGGTTCGGGCCGGAGCGGGAGACGAGTGGCGGCCGGCGCCCAGCCCGGTGCCTGGAGCAGGTCGGGGCACGGGTCGACGTACCAACGGGCCGGGACCGGGGTCAGCCCCCGTGCGGCGTAGCGGGCGGCGGCCACCTCGGCGATGCCGTCGGTGAACTCGGGCGGGACCGCCGGGCCGAAGGCGTGGGTGGCGAGCGGGACACCCAGCGCCGCCGCGACCAGGGGGCCCACGAAGTCCATCGCCTCGGCCACGACGAGGTCCGGCGCCCACTGCCGGGCCGCGGCCAGCGCCTCGTCCGCGGTCAGGTCGATCCGGGTGCCCGCGAAGAACTCCGCCACGGCCTCGGGTGTCGGGTTCGCGGCCGCGTCGACGCCGGTCCGGCGGCCCGACTCCGCGAAGAGGACGTCCGCGGCGGGTCCCGCCGGGAGCAGCTCGATGCCCTCGGGTGCCAGGACCGGGGCGAAGACCCCGGCCGTCAGGACCGCCACCTGGTCGCCGCGCTCCTGGAAGGCGCGGGCCAGCGGGAGCAGGGGCAGCAGGTGTCCGTGGGCCGGGGTGCTTGAGAAGAGTATCCGCATATTGATTAGCGTACTGCTTCATCCAATGGGCGGCGTTGTCCCTGCTCAGGCGTCGCCGTCCCCGATGTCGCACAGCGCGAACAGGACCTCCCGGCGCAACCAGTCCTGGCATGCCGGCCACCCCCAGCCGAGGCCGCGCAGCCGTAGCCAGGACTCCGGGCCGAGGTAGTAGGTCAGGACGTCGGTGGCCCGCGTCGTCGTCAGGCCCGGGCGCAGCGCTCCCACCGCGTCCAGCCGCTCGACGATCCGCCGGAACCGCTCGCGCAGCAGGCGCTCGGTGCCCTCGAACGTCTCCCCGATGACCGGGTCCACCGCGGCGTTGCCCACCAGCACGGCCATGAACCGGCCGTGCCGCCGCACCAGGTCCCCGGTACTGCGCACGGACAGGTCGACGATGGTGCGGCCGTCGGACGCCTCGTCGATGGCGGCGAGCGCGGCGCCGATGCTGCCGTCCTCGGCCGCGCGCTCGGTCAGCCCGCGGATCAGCGCCGTCTTGCTGCCGAACGAGGCGTAGACGGTGCCCTGCGCGACCCCGGCCTCCTGCGCGATGCGCCCGATGGTCACCCGGGAGTACCCCTGCTCCGCGAACAGCGCCTCCGCGGCGTCCAGGATCGCGGTCCGGGTGGAGGCGGCGGCGCGCTCGCGCACGGGGGAACGGTAGGTACGTGGCACGTCCCCACTGTAGAAGGGCGGCCGGCCGTGTCCGGCGGGGTCAGAAGTCGAAGCCCCCGATCCCGCCGCCGTACACCGGTGGCTCGTCGTCCCCCTCGGCGCCCCACGCCTCCCAGAGGGCCGACGACGCCGCGTAGGCCGCCACCGCGGCGAGGATCGCGTCGCCCACGGCAGCGCTCAGCGCCGTTCCCGGCGCATCCGCACCGAGCGCCCGGGCGAGCGCACCCCGCTGCCCACCCTCGACCCGCGCCGCCGCGCGCCCCAGCGTGGCCGGGGACGCGTCGGCGGGCGGTTCTCCGGTGCTGGCGGTGAGCCGTTCGCGTACCGCCTCCCGCTGCTCCGGCGTCAGCCGGGCGAAGGCGTCGGCGTGCACCCGCTCGACCGCGGGCGGCGGTGCGGAGGCGAGCATCTGCTCCGCCTCGTCGAGCCGGCTCATCGCGGGTCTCCCGGCTCGGTGTCGCGCACGATGCGGTACCCCTGGTCGGCCAGCGCACGGGCCATGTGCCGGGCGTACCACGCAGGCCAGTTCTCGTCGTACACGCCGCCGAGCTCCTCCTTCTCGTGCACGCCGTGCGCCGTCGCCGCCTGCTTCAGCAGGTCGAGCAGGATCTCCTGGTCGGTGGTCATGGCCGTCACCGCCCGGGGAGGCGGGTGACCACCTGCTGGAGCACCCACTCGTTGCCGTCGGGGTCGGCGAAGGACGCGAACGACGCGTAGCTGTCGTGCTCCGGGTGCGGTCCGGGCACACGGTGCGCGCCGCCGGCCCAGTGGAAGACGCCGTCCTCGTCGTGCCAGACCTCGCTGACGTCGGCGCCCCGCTCGGCGAGCTCGGCGCGAGCCGCGGCGACGTCGGTCACGACGAGGTGCAGGCCGCGGACCGAGCCGGGCGTGGCGTCCGTGAGGTGCTCGCCGAAGATGATCGACGCGGCCGACCCGGGCGGCGTGAGCTGCACGACCCGCAGGCCGCGCTCGGTGGCGAAGTCGGCGTCGAGCCGCCAGCCGAGCCCCGCGTAGAAGTCCTTGGCGCGGTCCACGTCGGACACGGGCAGGACGACGACCTCGAGCTTGAGTTCCATGATTCTCTCCGTTTCTCGGTGCTGTTTCTCGGTGCTGTTTCTCGGTGGTGGATGGAGGTCAGCGGGCCTGGAGCGGCCCGGCGAAGGACTTGCTGAGCGACGCCGGTCCCACCAGGGGGAGGAGCGCGGCGAGGAGCTTGCGCTGGAAGGTCTGCGGACGGCGCGTCAGCTCGACGTCGATGCGGCTGCCGCCGTCGTCCGGCGTGACCTGGAAGACCCAGCCGCCGCCGGGCCCGAACACCTTCGAGTCCAGCGTGGTGATGTCGACGCGTCCGCGCTCGGCGTCCCACTCGTACCGGGCGTGCTCCCAGGCGGCGGCGGTGCCCTCGGTCACCTCGGCCCAGGTGTCGCCCTGCGCGTGGACCGTGAGGTGGTCGGCGTCGATCGTGGGCCAGGCCTCGGCCCGGGCCGGGCCGAAGTCGGTCAGCACCCGCAGCGCGTCCTCCGGGCTGAGTGCGGAGGTGATGTGGAAGCGGACGGCGGTCATGACGTTCTCCTCGGTTCGTGTAACCGGTCTGATCGGTTACTTGGCGATGTCAGGAACTGTGGCACAGCTTCGGTAACTCGTCAAACGGGTTACAGGGGGTTGTGCATCACACCGGTCACCGGTCAGAATGGTTACGTGAACCACGCCTTCCCCTGCGGGACGCTCGCCCTCGACTTCCTGGGTACGTTGCGCGCCCGCCGCAATCCCGTCCCCACCGAGAAGCTCGGCACGCCGGCGCTCCTCGACGACTGGTTCGTCGAGTCCGGGATGCTCGACGCCGCCCCGCACGCCGACGAGGCGGACCTCGCGGCGGCCGTCGAACTGCGCGAGGCGCTGTACCTGCTCGTCGAGGAACGCCTCGGCGGGCGGGCGGCGCTCGCGGCGCGCGCCGAGCGGTTCGCCGTCGCCCTGGCCGCGGGTGTCGATGTGGCGGCTTCGGCCGAGCTGGCCGACGCGGCTGCGGCGGGTGCTTCCGCTGGCACGACTGCTCCCGCCGATCCCGCGGCGATCGAGGCGGCGCTCGCCGTCCTGAACCGGTACGCCGCCGAGCCGCCCTTCGTCGTCCAGCTCGAAGCGGGTGGGGCCGTGTCGGCCACCCGCCGTGCCGGCTCGGCCGCTCAGGGCCTCGCGGCGATCGCCCGTGAGGCCGTCGAGATCCTGGGCGGCCCGGACGCGGAGCTGCTGCGCGAGTGCGGCCGTCCGGAGTGCACCCAGGTCTACCTCGACCGTTCCCGCGGGCACCGCCGCGAGTGGTGCGCCATGCGGACGTGCGGCAACCGGGTCAAGGTCTCGGCCTACCGCTCCCGCCACCGCACGCCGACCCCGACGTCGACCCGCCCCTGACGCGGGCTCCCGGACGCGCCGCCGCCCGCCTCCCTGCCTCCCCGGTCCTCCGACGAAAAGTGCGCTTCTACCCAGTCATTACGCCCACAATCCACTGTGATTCTGGGCCCAATGACTGGGTGGAAGCGCACCACCGAGTCGGACCTCCCGTCGACGCCGCCGGGGTGCCGGCATGCCTCTGGCGGCGACGTCGCGCTGCCTTTGGGCGGGGTCCTCCCGGGCTCGGATCTGGAGCCCGCCCCGCGTCCCCTGCCCGCCCCGACGTCCCTGCCCCGCCGGCGCCCCGCACCCCCGCCGCTTGACGCCCCGTCCCCGCCGATGCCACACTGACGCCCATCACCCGGAAACGTTTCCAGCGTTCCGCACCCGCAACCTGGAAACGTTTCCAACCGGCGCCGCACCCGACGCCCGGAACCTCACGCCGAAGTGGAGAGACAGTGTCGTCATCACGCGCCACCCTCATCCAGGTGGCCCAGCGCGCCGGGGTGTCGCTCGCCTCGACGTCGCGGGCGCTGCACGGCACCGGGGCGAGCCAGGCGATGGTGGACCGGGTCCGGGCCGCGGCCGCCGAGCTCGGCTACAGCCCCGACGCCACCGGACGCTCGCTGCGGATGAAGCGCACCTTCCAGGTCGCGTTCGCCGTCGCGGACATCGGCAACCCGGTGTACGTCGAGATGCTCACCGCGATCCACGAGGTGCTCGCGCCGCACGGCTACCGGGTGGTCGTCATGTCCACCGGGCAGACCGTCGCATCCACGGTCGACCTGGTCCGCAGCCTCGGCAGCGGGTTCGTGGACGGCCTGATCGTCAGCCCGCTGCGCACCGACGACGCGCTCGTCGAGGCGATCAAGCAGGCGCCCGTGCCCGTCGTCGTGATCGGTCGCTCGCTCGACGAGCACGGGATCGACTCCGTCTCCACGGACTCCGCGGCCGGCCTCGGCCAGGCCGTCGCGCACCTGGTCGAGATCGGACGCCGGCGCATCGGGTTCGTCAACGGCCCCCTGGACACCACCCCGGGTGCGGCGCGCCAGCGCGGGTTCGACGCCGCGACGACGGCCCCCGGCTTCCAGGGCGACCACGCCGAGACGGAGCGCGCGGCCGACTTCACCGTCTCCGCCGGGCTCGACGCCGCCCGTCGTCTGCTCGCCCGCACCCCGGCCGCCGGGCGGTTCGACGCCGTCGTCGCCGCCAACGACCTGCTCGCGATCGGCGTGATCCGGGCCGCGGGGGAGCTGGGGCTGTCGGTGCCGGGCGACCTCGCCGTCACCGGGATGGACGACACCGAGATCGGCCGGGTCTTCCAGCCCAGCCTGACCAGCGTGTCCCTCGGGTCGGCCGACCGCGGCCGCGCCGCCGCGCAGCTCGTCCTGGACCGGGTGGGCGACGCCGTCGAGCCCGCCCGGCAGATCGCCATCGGCCCTCACCTCGTGGTGCGCGAGTCCACCGCCGACACCACCGCGACCGCCGGCACCACCGCTACCACCGACACCGCCGTCCGCCCCGCCGCTTCGAAGGAGAAGAGCGCCCGATGACCGTCCTCGCCTCACCCCGGCCGCCGTCGCCGCCCCGGTCCGGGCGTCGTCGCGCCGCGACCGGCATGGAACGCGCCCGACGCCGGGAGGCCGCCGCGCTGGTGATGCCGTCCCTGCTGCCGATCCTGGTGCTGTCGGTGGCGCCCCTGCTCATGGGCCTGCTCCTGGCGTTCACCGACGCCGAGCTGGTGCGCCGCCCCGACTACCAGTTCGTGGGCATCGACAACTTCACGCGGCTGGCGGGCAACTCGTTCTTCTGGGAGTCGTTCCGCATCGGCATGGTGTGGGCCGTGGCCGTGACGCTGCTCCAGCTCGTCGCCGCCCTGGGGCTCGCGCAGCTGCTCAACTCCGGCCTGCGGCTGCAGGGGTTGACCCGCGTGCTCGCGCTGATCCCGTGGGCGATGCCGCCGGTCGTCGTGGCGATCATGTGGAAGATGATCTACTCGCCCAACGCCGGGCCGCTCAACGCGTTCCTCGGTTCGCTGGGCCTGCCGGACGACATCAACTGGCTCGCCGACTTCTCGACCGCGCTGCCTGCCGTCATCGTCGTCGGCGTCTGGGTGGGCATGCCGCAGACCACCGTGACGTTGCTGGCGGGGCTGCAGCAGATCCCCGCCGAGCTGCACGAGGCGGCGTCGATGGACGGTGCGGGGGCCTGGCGCCGGTTCACCGCCGTGACCTGGCCGAGCCTGCGGCCCGTCGTCACCTCGATCACGTCGCTGAACTTCATCTGGAACTTCAACTCGTTCTCGCTGGTCTACGTGCTGACCGAGGGCGGCCCGGGCGGCCGCACCATGCTGCCGATGCTGTTCACGTACCTGGAGGCGTTCAAGAACCGCAACATCGGGTACGCGGCGGCGATGGGTGTCGTGCTCGTCGTCGTGGTCGTCGCGCTCCTGGCGCTCTACCTGCGGTCGCAGCTGCGCGACGACCGCGCCGAGAAGAAGGGCTGAGCCGATGCGCGCACTCGTCCGCCCCGCCCAGTACGTGGCGCTGGCCTGCTACATCCTCTTCCTGGGCTTCCCGCTGCTGTGGCTGGTCTCGGCGTCGGTGAAGTCGTCCGCCGAGCTCAACTCCCTCGTGGTGAACCTGCTGCCGCAGGAGTGGCACTGGGAGAACTACGCCGACGCCCTCGCCCGGCAGGGCCTGGTGAGCTCGGCCGCCAACAGCGCCGTCGTCGCGCTGGCGTCCACCGCCCTGGTCATCCTGATCGCCCTGCCGGCGTCCTACGTGCTGGCCCGGCTCAAGGGTGCGATCCGGGCGGCCGGCGTCGGCTGGATCCTGGTGAGCCAGGTCTTCCCGGTGATCCTCGTGGTGCTGCCGCTGTTCCTGATCCTGCGGACCATCGGCCTCACCGACAGCCTGCTCGGCCTGATCCTGGTGCACACCACGTACACGCTGCCGTTCGCGCTGTGGATGCTCCAGGGCTACGTGGCCGCCATCCCCGTGGACCTCGAGGAGGCCGGCGCGATGGACGGCGGCAGCCGCCTCGTGGTGCTGCGCCGCATCGTCTTCCCGCTGCTGGCGCCCGGTGTCGTGGCGACGGCGATGTTCAGCTTCGTGTCCTCCTGGAACGAGTTCTTCTTCGCGCTCGTCCTGCTCCAGTCGCCCGAGAACTACACCCTGCCCATCACGCTGTCGACGTTCATCGGCGGCGAGGGCAAGGTCGCGCTCGGTCCGCTCGCCGCGGGCTCCGTGCTCGCCGCGATCCCCAGCATCGTCTTCTTCTCGATCATGCAGAAGAAGCTCATCGGCGGCCTCATGGCCGGGGCGGTCAAGGGATGACCAGCCTCCGCCGCCGCACGTGCACCACCGACCCGAAAGGCAGACCCATGAAGTCTCGTGGAGTGTTCATCGCTGCATGCCTCACGACCAGCACCCTCCTGCTCGCCGCCTGCGGCAGCGGGGACGCCGCCGACGACGGCCCCGTGACCCTGAAGTTCCAGGCGCTGTCCGACCAGCCGGCCGCGATCGCCGCGACGGAGCAGATCGTCGAGGACTGGAACACCGAGAACCCCGACGTGCAGGTCGAGATCGTCCCGGCGGGCTGGGACGGCGTCTACGACAAGCTGATCACCCAGTTCAACGGCGGCGCCGCGCCGGACATCATCCACTACGAGGCCGCGAGCATCGTGTCCTTCGCCCGCGACGGCTACCTCGCCGACCTCACCGACCTCATGTCGGACGAGCGCCGCGCGGACGTCCCCGAGGGCATCCTCGAGTCGGTCACCGTGGACGACCAGGTGGTCGCCTACCCGACCGAGCTGCAGTCGTACGTGGTGTTCGCCAACCGGGCCCTGCTGGAGGACGCCGGGGTCGAGATCCCGACGGGCGACACCATGACCTGGGACGAGCTGCGTGAGATCGCGCAGGCCACTACGAAGGGCGACGTCTACGGCCTCGGCTGGGGCCTGTCGAGCCCGACGGCGGCGTTCATGTCGCTCGCGCCCGGGTTCGGCGGCACGTACTTCGAGGGCACGGGCGAGGACGCCGCCGTGACCATCGGCGACGGCGAGATGGCCCTGCCGGAGCTGGTCCACGCCATGGCGTACGACGACGAGTCGATCCTGCCCGTCACGCTGACCCAGTCCGGTTCGGAGGCCATCGCCTCCTTCTACGCCGGGCAGACCGCGATGACCGTGCAGGGTTCCTACCAGGCCGCGAACATCGCCAAGGACGCCCCCGAGGGCTTCGACTGGGTGGCGCTGCCGCCGCTGGCCGGCCCCGAGGGCGCGCAGCAGGCCGCCAACCCGCAGACCCTGTCGGTCAACATCGACTCCGAGCACGTCGAGGAGTCCGCGCAGTTCATCGAGTTCTTCACGCAGACCGAGCACCTGGCCGCGCTCAACGAGGCGGACGCCCTGATCCCGGCCACGACGTCGGCCCAGGAGGCCCTCACGGAGAAGCTCGGTGACGAGAACGGCTGGAGCACGATCCTGGCCGGCGGCCAGCACTTCGTCTCCGCCCCGTACCTGTTCGCCGACTCCTACGCGCAGTGGAAGGACACGGTGGCGACGCCGGCCTACCAGCGCTACCTGGCGCAGGAGACCGACGAGGCGGAGCTCGCCGACCAGCTCACGAGCGGCTGGGACGAGATCACGCAGTGACGACGGACCGACACTGACCGACGCAGGAACGACGAGGGAGAGTATCCGTGAGCTGGTTGGAGGACCGGTCGGTGGCCGTCATCACCGGGGCCGCCGTGGGTGACGCCCTCGGTGGTGCCACCGAGGGCTGGACGCCGGAGCAGATCGAGGAGCGGCACGGGGGCCGCGTGCGCGGCATCGTCGGGCCCTGGTACCCGAACTGGCAGGATGCCCGCCCCATCGCCCCGTACCACAAGGGCGACGGGCACATCACGGACGACACCCTCATGACCAGGGCGCTCGTCGAGGTGTACGCCAAGCGGCGCGCGCACCTGGACGCGTACGCCATGGCCGAGGACCTGGTGCCGCTGATGATCGGGGAGCCCCGCTGGATCCCGGAGCTCGAGTCGACGGCGCTGCTGCTCCAGCGGGTGTTCCTCGCCGAGAAGTGGCTGGTGGCCCGGCTGCACTACGGGCACGTGGACCCGCGCGAGGCGGGCGTCGGCAACGTCGTCAACTGCGGGGCCGCGATGTACGCCGCGCCCGTCGGGCTGGCGAACGCGGGCGACCCCCGTGGCGCCTACGCCGAGGCCATCGACCTCACGGGCGCCCACCAGTCCAGCTACGGCCGCGAGGCGGCCGGGGTCTTCGCGGCGATGGTCGCGGCCTCGGTCGCCCCGGGGGCCACGCTGGACGACGTCGTGACCGCCGCCCTGGACGTGGCGCACGACGGGACGGCGGCCGCCCTCCGCGCCGTCGTCGACGCCGTCGACGGCTGGCCCGAGCCGCCCGGGACCGACGACGAGGAACGCCGCCTCGCCCGCCTCGTGCGGGAGGTCGTCGCGCCGTACGACTCGGTGGGGCCGGAGTACCGGCAGATGTCGATGGACGCACGCCGCCCGTCGCGGACCAAGTCGATCGAGGAGCTGCCGGTCGCGCTCGGCCTCCTGCTCGCCCACCGCGGTGACTACCGCGGTGCCGTCCTGGCCGCCGTGAACTACGGCCGCGACGCCGACTCCATCGCCGTCATGGCCGGTGCGGTCGCCGCCGGGCTGGGCGGCAGCGGCGTCGTCCCTGCCGAGTGGCTGGACGAGGTCGAGGCCGCCAGCAAGATGGACGTCCGCGAGACGGGCCGCCTCATGGCCTCGGCGGCGACCGACATCCTGCGGGCGGATCGCGAGCGGGCGCTGTCCCGGCTCACGGCCCTCGACGCGGTCGGGGCGGGTGACCCCGCGTGAGGCTGACCTGGGCCCAGCCGGAGGACCTCCTGGCGCACGAGCTGGTCCAGTCGGCGCACGAGGGCAAGGACGTCGCCGACGTGCGCGACCGCTGGGTCGCGGCGGGCGGCGACCCGGCGCCCGCGGTGAGCGGCGCCGGACCGGTCCCCGCGCCCCCGGCGCTGCGGAACCTCGCCCGGACGCTGCTCGACGAGCTCGACGCCCGGCCCGCCCCCGCGGCCCCGGACGAGCCGGACACCTGGGAGCAGGCCGAGGCGCTGCTGCCGCCCGCGCCCGACCTGCCGCGTCGTCCGGCCGGCGCGGACCCGGAGGCCGCGTACGCGGCCCGGGTCTCCGGCGCCTGGACGGGCCGCGCGGCCGGCTGCCTGCTCGGCAAGCCCGTGGAGAAGATCCCGCGGCAGGGCATCGAGGAGATCCTGCGCGCGACCGGCCGCTGGCCGCTGACGCGCTACTTCACGGCCGTCGGCCTGCCCGACGACGTCGCGGCCCGGTGGCCGTGGAACCGCCGGTCGGCGCCGACGTCGCTGGAGGAGAACATCGCCGGGATGCCCGAGGACGACGACCTCAACTACCCGATCCTCGCGCTCGCGCTCCTGGAGCGGCACGGCCGCGGGTTCACCACGGACGACGTGGCGCAGCTCTGGCTCGACAACCTGCCCGCCGGCCGCACCTTCACGGCCGAGCGTGCCGCCTACCGGAACATCCTCGACGGTCGGCCCGTGCCGGAGACGGCCACGCACCACAACCCGTTCCGCGAGTGGATCGGCGCGCTCATCCGCACCGACCTGCTCGGCTGGGTCACGCCCGGCGACGTGCGCGGCGCGGCCCGCCTGGCCTGGGCCGACGCCCGCCTGAGCCACACCCGCAACGGCGTCTACGGGGCGGCGTGGGCGGCGGCCCTCGCCGCGGCGGCCGTGGTCGCCGACGACGTCGAGCACGTGCTGGACGCCGCGGACGCCGTCGTGCCGCCGGGCAGCCGGCTGGCCGCCGCCGTGCGGCTCGGACGCGTGCTGGGGCGCGAGTGCGACGGCAGCGAGGCGGGCGTGCGCGCCGGGCTCGACCGGCTGCACGCCGAGTACGGGGACCTGCACTGGGTGCACACCCTGAACAACGCGGCCGTGATCGCGTTCGCGCTCACCGCGGGCCGGGGTGCGTTCGGGCCGAGCGTCTCGATCGCCGTCACCGCCGGGTGGGACACCGACTCCGCGGCGGCGACCGTGGGCGGCGTCGTCGGGGCGCTGCATCCCGACGGGATCGGTGAGCAGTGGGCGGCGCCCCTGGACGGCCGCATCGCGACGTCGCTGCCGGGCGGCGAGCAGCGCATCGCGGACCTCGTGGCGCGCACGGTGGCCCTGGCCGGGGGCGCGGCATGACCGGGCGGGTCGTGGTCGTCGGCTCGGCCAACGTGGACCTGGTGGTGGACGTGCCCCGGCACCCCGCCGGCGGCGAGACGATCCTGGGCGGCGACCTGCGCCGCACACCGGGCGGCAAGGGCGCCAACCAGGCCGTGGCGGCGGCGCGGGCCGGGGGCGCGGACACCACGTTCGTGGGCGCCCTGGGCCGGGACGACCCCGCCGAGCTGCTGCTGGCCTCGCTCGGCGGGGCGGGCGTGCGCACCGACACCGTGGACCGCGTCGACGCCCCGACGGGCACCGCCCTGATCACCGTGTCGCCTGACGGCGAGAACGCCATCGTCGTGGCCCCCGGCGCCAACTCGCGGGTGCGGGTCGGCGCGGCGCAGGCCCGCCGGATCGCGGCCGCGGACGTGGTCCTGGCGCAGCTCGAGATCCCGCTCGGCACCGTGGTGGCCGCGGCCCGGGAGCGTCGCGAGGGTGCGCTGTTCGTGCTCAACGCGGCGCCCTCCCGGGAGCTGCCCGAGGCGCTGTGGGAGCAGGTCGACGTGCTCGTGGTCAACGAGCACGAGGCGGCGGACCTGGTGGACGCCGCCGCCGACGGCACGCCCGAGGCCCTCGCCACAGCCCTCCTGGACCGGGTGCCCGCGGTGGTCATGACCCTCGGCTCGCACGGCAGCCTCGTCGCCCGGCGGGGCGGGGAGCAGGTGCGGGTCCCGGCCGCGCGGGTCGAGGCCGTCGACACCACCGGCGCGGGCGACACCTCCTGCGGCGTCCTCGCCGCGGCGCTGGCCCGCACAGGGCTCGCCGGCCTCGCGCAGGCGGCGCGGCTGGCCGGGGCGGCCGGGGCGCTCGCCGTCACCCGGCCCGGGGCGCAGGACGCCGTGCCGGACGCCGCCGACGTGGCAGCGCTGGCCGAGACACTGGGGAAGGCACCATGAGCTACACCTTCGACCCGCTGGTCCCGCGGCTGATCGACCGGCCGACGGACGTCGTCGTCGGGCCGCTGACCGCCGAGCGGAGCGCGGCGCTGGACGAGGCCAAGATCTTCTCGGGTCCTGCGGACCCCGCCGACCGCCCGGCGTGGCGCGAGATGCTGCGGGCCTGGCGGTCCGACGCCCGGGCCCGCCACGGATACACGGGCGCCGCCTACGCACGGCCCGAGGCGGCGTGGGCCGCGCGGTGCAGCACCGTGGCGCAGGTGTGGCTGTGGGACGAGCTGCTCTACTCGTTCGAGGAGCGCCGGTTCACGCCCGAGCGGTTCCTGGCCGACGCCGCCGAGCGGTTCGGCGGCCTGGACGCCGTCGTGCTGTGGCACGCGTACCCGGTGATCGGGCTGGACGACCGCAACCAGTGGGACTTCTACCGCGACGTGCCCGGCCTGGACGCGCTGGTGGCGACGTTCCACGAGGCCGGGATGCACGTGTTCGTGGACTACAACCCGTGGGACGTCGGCACGCGGCGCGGGGCCGACGACCTCACCGAGCTCGCCGCGGTCGTGGCCGAGCTCGGGGCGGACGGCGTCTTCCTGGACACGCTGAAGAAGGCCGAGCCCGAGCTCGTGGCGCGGCTGGAGGCGGCGCGGCCCGGGATCGTGCTGGAGGGCGAGTCCAAGCTGCCCGTCGAGCGGATCGAGGACCACTCCTCGTCGTGGGCGCAGTTCTTCGCCGACTCACCGGTGCCGGGTGTGCTGCGGGCGCACTGGTACGAGCGCCGGCACATGCAGCACCACGTGCGGCGCTGGCACCGGGACCACTCCGAGGAGCTGCAGTCCGCGTGGCTGAACGGCGTGGGCGTGATGGTGTGGGAGGTCGTGTTCGGGGTGTGGGTGGGCTGGTCCCGGCGCGACGCCGCGACGGTGCGTCGCCTGGTGACCGTCCAGCGCGCGACCCGCGACCTGCTGCTCGACGGCGAGTGGACGCCGCTGGCACCGCTCTCCGGGGAGGCGGAGGCCGCGGGCGTGTACGCGTCGCGGTGGTCGCTCGGCGGGGTGACCCTGTGGACGCTGGTGAACCGGGGCGAGACGGACTGGACGGGCCCGGCGCCGGCCGCGGACGCCGCAGAGCGGTCGGGCGGCCGGCTGATCCCGCTCACGGACGTGCCTGACCTGCCGTCCGGCACGGTCGCCGTGCCCGGACGAGGTATCGCCGCCCTGCTGCACGTCGCCGACGGGGTCGAGGATCCGCGCTGGCTGCCCGAGCTGCTCGCCGCCCTGCGCGAGACTCCGCACGACGCCGACGCCCGGTTCCCGCACCGGCTCGCCCGCCGGGTCGGGGCGCCGGACGTCCCCGGCGTGACCCCTGGGCCCGGCACGTCGGGGCCCGAGGAGGACGCCGTCGTGGTCCCCGCGGGCGACTACGTGCTGACCGTGCGCCACCGCGCGCGGGAGACCGGGATGTACCAGGGTGCGCCGTACGTGGACGAGTGGAAGCCGCTCCCGCCCCGCCTGCACGACGCGCGCACGCTGCAGCGCGACGGCACGCTGCCCGCGGCGGTCGCGGTGGCGGCGTCCGAGGTGACGAACGCGCAGTTCGCGGAGTTCCTGGAGGCGACGGGCTACACGCCCGCCGAGCCGCACCGGTTCCTGGCGCACTGGCGGTCCGGCCGGCCCGCCACGGGCACGGAGGACCAGCCGGTCACGTTCGTGGACCTCGACGACGCCCGCGCGTACTGCGCCTGGCGCGGCGGCCGGCTGCCCACGGAGGACGAGTGGCAGCTCGCGGGCGAGGCCGCGCCGGCGTCCTTCGGGGTGGAGCGGCCCGGCGTCGCCGTCTGGAGCTGGACCGAGAGCGAGCACAGCGACGGCCGCACCCGGTTCGTCATGCTCAAGGGCGGCAGCGACTACCGGGCAGCGGACTCGGACTGGTACGTCGAGGGTGGGCGGCACGCGCCGGACTACTCGGTGAAGCTGCTGCTCCCGGGGCTCGGGCTGGCGCGGAGCGCGACGGTGGGGTTCCGGTGCGCGTGGGAGGTGCGGGTATGAGCGTCTCGCGGGACGCCGCCGACGGCGCCCTGGCCGGCCTGCGCGTCGTGGACGCGTCCACGCTGTTCGCCGGTCCGATGGCCGCGATGCACCTGGGTGACCTGGGGGCGTCGGTCGTGAAGGTGGAGCATCCCGAGCGGCCCGACCCGTCCCGTACGCACGGCGCGGCCAAGGACGGCGTCAATCTCTGGTGGAAGACGCTGGGCCGCAACAAGCGCACGATCACGGCGAACCTGGGGTCGGACGGCGGGCGCGAGGTGTTCCTGGCGCTGGCCGAGCGGTCCGACGTCGTGATCGAGAACTTCCGGCCCGGCACGCTCGAGCGCTGGGGGCTGGGCTACGAGGAGCTCTCCGCACGCAACCCCGGGCTCGTGCTGGCGCGGGTCTCCGGGTTCGGCCAGACGGGTCCGTACCGAACCCGTCCGGGGTTCGGCACGCTCGCCGAGGCGATGAGCGGGTTCGCCGCGATGACCGGCGAGCCCGACGGTCCGCCCACCCTGCCGCCCTTCGGCCTGGCCGACGGCGTCGCGTCGCTGGCCACGGCGTTCGCGATCATGACGGCGCTCTCCGCGCGCGAGCGGACCGGGCGCGGGCAGGTCGTGGACACCGCGATCGTGGAGCCGATCCTGGCGATGCTCGGGCCGCAGATCACGCGCTGGGACCAGCTCGGCACGGTGCAGGCGCGGACCGGCAACCGGTCGAGCAACAACGCGCCCCGCAACACCTACCGCACGAGCGACGGGCACTGGGTGGCCGTCTCGACGTCGGCCCAGTCGATCGCGGAGCGCGTGATGCGCCTGGTGGGGCGGCCGGAGCTCGTGGACGAGCCGTGGTTCGCGCGCGGCGTGGACCGGGCACGGCACGCGGACGAGCTCGACGAGGCGGTCGGGGGCTGGATCTCCCGCCGGACACGGGAGGAGGTCGTGGCGGCGTTCGAGGAGGCCCAGGCCGCGGTGGCCCCCGTGTACGACGCGCGCGACATCGTGGCCGACCCGCAGTTCCGGGCGCTCGGGACGATCCACGAGATCGAGGATCCGGAGCTCGGGCCGATGCTCATGCAGGGGCCGCTGTTCCGGCTCTCGGAGAACGACGGCGTCATCGGGTTCACCGGCCGCCCGCACGGCGCGGACACGGACGAGGTGCTGGGGGAGCTGGGGTTCTCGCCGGCGCGGGTGGCGGCGTTGCGCGCGGAGGGGGCGGTATGACCCGGACGGCCGGTGCTCCGCCGCTGACCCTGCTGTACGTGCCCGCCGACCGGCCCGACCGGGTGGCCAAGGCGCTGGCCTCTGCGGCCGACGCGGTGCTGGTCGACCTGGAGGACGCCGTCGCGCCGTCGCGCAAGGGCGAGGCGCGGGAGAACGCCGGGCGGATCCTCGCGCGGCCGGCCGGACCCGGCGCGGACGTCGGCCGGCCGGCCGGGGCGATCCAGGTGCGGATCAACCACCGCAGCACGCCGTGGCACGCCGACGACGTCGCGCTGCTCGGCTCGTTGCCGGCCGGGATCGGCGTGCGGGTGCCCAAGGTGGAGTCGGCCGGTGAGGTGCGTGAGCTCGCGGAGGCGCTGCCGGGCCGGGCGCTGCACCTGCTGGTCGAGTCGGCGCTCGGCGTCGAGCGGGCGTTCGAGCTGGCCGCGGCGTCGCCGCAGGTCGCCTCGATCGGTCTGGGCGAGGCGGACCTGCGCTCCGACCTGCGGGTCTCCGACGACGCGGGCCTGACCTGGGCGCGCAGCCGCGTGGTAGTCGCGGCGCGGGCGGCGGGGCTGGCACCGCCGGTGATGTCGGCGTACACGAACGTGCGCGACCTGGACGGGCTGGCGGCGTCGTGCCTGGTGGGGCGGCGGCTGGGTTTCTCCGGACGGACGGCGATCCACCCCGGGCAGCTCGGCACGATCCGGGCGGCGTTCCTCCCGTCGGCCGCCGAGGTGGCGGCCGCGCGGGAGGTGCTCGACCGGGTGCGTGGTGCCGCGGCCGAGGGGGTCGGGGCCGTGGCGCTGGAGGACGGGACGTTCCTCGACGTGGCGATGGTGGAGCGGGCGCGGTGGGTGGTGGGGCTGGGGGAGGGCTGACGCTTGGCAGAACCCCCGCGAAGCGATAGATTTCTATCGTTCTTCGATAGGAGGGTCATGAATCCGCTCGTGACACGGCTTCTGCGGCTCGTGATCGTCGTACTTCTGCTGGGAACCCTGCTGGTTCAGCTGGTGGTGCTCCCGGAGCTCTCGGCCGGTGTCGCATCGGCCTATCCCGAGACTGCGCGCCTCCGCGCGCCCGCTCTCGTCTGGTCGGTGGCCGTGCTGGTGCCCGCCCAGGTGGTGCTCGTTGCCATCTGGCGGCTTCTCGGCCTGGTCGGTCGCGACGCCGTGTTCTCGCTCGGCGCGTTCCGGTGGGTCGACCTGATGATCTGGGCCGCCGCCGGATCCTGCGTGCTCGCGCTCGGCCTCCTGGGATGGTTGACGGTGCAGACCTTGGGCTACGGGATGCAGCCCGGGATCGGGCTCACGCTCACCGGGTGCGCCGTGCTGGCGGGCGGGGTCGCGCTCCTCGTTGCCGTCCTGCGTGGCCTGCTCGTCAAGGCTGTCGGGTGGAAGGGTGAGGCGACGGCGCTCCGGGCCGAGCTCGACGAGGTGATCTGATGCCGATCGTCGTGGACATCGACGTCATGCTCGCCCGCCGCAAGATGTCGGTGGGGGAGCTGGCCGATCGGGTCGGGATCACCCCCGCGAACCTCGCGGTCCTGAAGAACGGGCGCGCGAAGGCGGTCCGGTTCAGCACCCTCGAGGCGCTCTGTGTGGCGCTCGAGTGCCAGCCGGGGGATCTTGTGCGCTATGTGCCGGGCGGCGACGCTGCGTCGTCGGAGGGCTGACGGGTCGTGGAATCTGCTGGTGGCGGAAGTGGATGGCTCGTCGAGCATATCGAACAGGTGTGCCATAGAATGATGGCATGACGCGATCGGGTGGGGTGCTGGGACTGGCGGGCGGGCAGCCTGTCGGGTCGGTGCTGCCTGGTGGTGGGCTGCCTGGTGATGCCGGGGTGTCTGGTGGTGGGCTGCCTGGTGATGCCGGGGTGTCTGGTGCGCCCCTGCTCGGTGAGATTGGTGCAGGCATCGGGGCCGCGGGTGTGCGGGCTGTGCGGGAGGCGCTGGCGGGGTTGATTCTGCCGGGTGCTGCTGACACGTCTGGGTCGGGCTTGGTCTCGCGGGAGGTGCAGGCGGGGTGGGTGGATGTGTTGGGTGAGTTGGAGGCGGTGAAGGCTGCGGTGACCGCGACGCAGGCCCGCCTGGTGGTCGCCCTGGACGAGGCGACGCGGGCTGAGGAGGCCGCGCAGGGTGTCCGGGTGGAGCGGCGTGGTCGTGGTGTGCCGAACCAGGTCGGTGCCGCGCTACGGGTGTCCCCGCACGCCGGTTCCGGGTTCCTCAACACGTCCCGGGTGTGGGTGACGCAGATGCCCCACACGTTCGCGGCGTTGCAGACGGGGATCCTCTCGCAGTGGCGGGCCACGTTGTTGGTGCGGGAGACGTCGCACCTGTCGGTGGAGCACCGTGCCCTGATCGACGAGCAGGTCTGCGGCCCCGCGCGTCTGGATGCTTTGGTAGGGATGGGGACGCGGCGGTTGGTGGCCCGGGTCAAGGAGCTCGCCGCGAGCCTGGATGTGCACGCGTGCGTGAATCGCAACGCGAGGGCGGTGTCGCAGCGGCGGGTCTCGATCCGCCCGGCCCCGGACCTGATGGTCTACCTGACCGCTCTGGTGCCGATGGGGCAGGGTGTGCAGGCCTACGCCCACCTCAAGCACCACGCCGAGGCCATGAAGGCGGGTGGGGACGAGCGTGGGACCGGTCAGATCATGGCGGACACGCTGATCGAGCGGGTCACCGGGCGTGACCAGGGTCGGGCCGCGGATGTGCCGGTGGCGATCAACCTCCTGGTCTCCGACGACACGCTCCTGGCTGGTGGCACCCAGCCTGGTGTTGTGACCGAGGGTGTTGCGGTGGGTGGGGGTGTGGTCCCTGCGCCGGTGGCCCGCAACCTGGTCGCGCACGCGATCGACACGAACGCGGCGTGGTTGCGGAGCATCTACGTCGACCCGTCCGGTCGTCTGCTGGCTGCGACGTCCACCTCCCGGTTCCATCCCCAAGGCCTGGCGGGCTTGCTACGCGCTCGGGGGCAGGGTGTGTGCGCCACAGTGTGGTGTGATGCGCCGATCCGGCACCTGGACCACATCACCCCGCACGCCCAGGGTGGCCCTACCAGCCTGGACAACGGTCAAGGCCTGTGCGCCCGGTGCAACTATGCCAAGCAGGCACCGGGCTGGGTGCAGAAACCCACCCAGCACGACGGGCGGCACGCCGTGGAGACCACCACCCCGACCGGACACACCCACCTCTCGGTGGCACCCATGCCACCGACACCCCTGCGCACCGACCGGGAGGGCTCGACCAGTACTGGGGCAGTCACGGGCGCGCCGGCCCCGGATGGTGTGCGGGATCGCGGTGGTCAGGGGCCGGTCCACGATCCGTCACCGACCGTCCTGACCGGCACGGCCGGCACAGCCGTCCCGGCGGTCCCGGCGGTCCCGACCGCAGGTACCACCCCGGCCAACGCCCCCTCCACGGCGGGTGGCGGTGGCGCGCGCCCGGGTTGGACCTCCGCGGTCGGCATGACCGGCCCAGCACCCGGCCGCATCCCCCGCAGCCGCTACTCGATCGGCTGCCACACCACCCACCACCAGGGCGCGATCGCCTACCGACCAAGCAAGCAACCCACCACCGGCAGCCGAACCAGCGCCGGCCGAACGAGAAGAGGATCGAAGCGCCCCAAGGGGCGAACAGCCCCTCGGACCGATCTCTCCTGGGCACACGACCGGACCCTGTTCACCGCACAATCAGCTTGAGCCGTGCTGCCACGCTGATGGCATGGCTCATCACGAGACCCTGCCGGGCTGCCTGCTGATCACCGGCACCCCCGGCGCGGGCAAGACGACCGTGTCCCGGCTCGTGGCCGAGCGGCTGCCTCGTGCCGCGCAGGTGGACGGCGACGTGTTCGGCCTGATGCTCATGAGTGGCCGGGCGAACATGCTCGACGAGCGCGGCCGCTGGAATCCCGGGCCGGAGGGGCAGCGGCAGCTCCGCCTCCGGATGGTGAACCTGTGCTCTGTGGCGGACAACTTCGCCGCGGCAGGCTTCACTCCGGTCGCCGACTCCGTGGTCGAGACCCGGGAGGAGCTCGACTTCATCGCCGGACGCCTGCACGCCCGGCCGCTGATGCTGGTCGTGCTGTGCCCGCCGCTGGAGGTGGCCCGTCACCGGAACGCGACCCGCGCCGTCGAGACCCGCGTGGACTACGACGTCGCGCCCTTGGCGCGCAACCAGCGTCGCGAGCTGGGCGGCCTGGGCTGGTGGCTGGACTCGGGTGACCAGACGCCCGAGGAGACCGCCGACCTGATCGTGGCGGAGGCGGCGCGGCGGGCGGTCGTGCACCGCGCGCTACCCTCACCCGGGTGAGCCAGTCCTCGTACCGGCGCCCCTCAGCGGTCCGCTACGCCCGCCACGGCGACGTCTCCATCGCCTACGAGACGTTCGGTGACCTGACCTCGGCCGAACCTCTCCTCCTGATCATGGGGCTGGACTTCCAGATGGTCTGGTGGGCGGACGAGTTCTGCGCACAGCTGGTCGAGGCGGGGTTCGCCGTCGTCCGGTTCGACAACCGCGACACCGGACTCTCCACGCACTTCGACTCGCGGACCCGGCAGCACCCGGTGCGGGTGCTGCTGGGCGGCACCACTCCCGCGTACACGGGCGCCGACATGCTGGACGACATCGAGGCGGTGCTCGACGCCGTCGGCTGGCCCTCGGCGCACGTCCTGGGTGCCTCCATGGGTGCCGGTCTTGCGCAAGCCCTGGCGCTGTCACGCCCGTCGCGGGTCCGGTCCCTGGTCAGCGCCATGGGGCCGCCCGTGACGGCCGGTCCGCTCCGGACGCTCACCTACCTGCGCCCGGGTGCTCTCACACGGCTGGCCCTGACAGGGCGAACACTGGCCCGCAACGGGCCGGTCGAGCTCTTGGTCGAGGTCTACCGGGCGCTCTCCTCGCCCGGCTACCCGTTCCCGGAGCGGTGGGCGCGTGAGGCGGCGACGATCAGCCACGAACGCAGCCCCCGCGACCCCCGCTCCGCACAACGACAGACCGCCACCGCGCGGACGTTCCGGTTGCCGCCGCTGTCCGAGGTCCGTGTCCCGGCACTGGTGATCGTGGGTGGGAGCGACCCCCTCATCCGGGTATCTGCCGGGCGCTACGTCGCCCGGCAGATACCCGGCGCGGTGCTGCGCCTCTATCCCGGCGTGGGGCACACCCTGCCGGCGGAGCTGTGGCCTGACATCATCCACGAGCTCAGGGACCTGGTCGCCCGAGCCTGAGGCGTCACGGCACCAGCACCACCCTCCCGAACACCACCCCGTCGTCCATGAGCTGGTGCGCCGTCGAGGCCTGGTCCAGCGGCAGCACGTCGTGCACCACCGCGTGCAGGTCACCGCGGGCCGCCGCGGCGAGCTGCTCCGCCCGGACGGCGTTCCGGGCCGGCACCGGCACGGTGTCCAGGCTGAACGTCGCGAACGAGAGCGAGCGCCGGAACGAGCCGATCAGCCGCTCCCCGAAGTCGGCAGGCGGCATGCCGGCGATCGCACCGACCACGACCATCCGTCCGTTCGGTGCGAGCCGGTCGATGAACTCCGGGATGTCCGGGCCGCCGACGATGTCCACGATCACGTCGTAGGTGGCGGGGGAGCCCGGGCCTGCGCCGGACCGGTCGAGCACATGGGTGGCGCCGAACCCCCGCAGCCGCTCACCCCGCTCGGCCGACGACGTCGTCACCGCCACCGCGCTCGCCCCGCCCTGGGCGGCGAGCTCCACGGCCGCGACGCCGATGCTCCCGGCCGCACCCCGCACGAGCACCGACTCCCCGGGCGCGAGGTGTGCGTGCGCCAGCGCGAAGTGCGCCACCGGCCCCGAGCTCCCCAGCGTCACCGCGTCGACGGGCGAGAGGCCCGCGGGCAGCGGGGTCACGTCGTCGACCGCCGCCACCGCCTGCTCGGCGTAGCCGCCGCCCAGGCCGGTGAAGGCCCAGACGCGGCGGCCCACCCAGGAGTCGTCGACCCCGGCGCCGACGGCCGTGACCGTGCCCGCCACCTCGCTGCCGGGGATCAGGCCGGGCTCGAAGCCCATGCCGCCGATCGTTCCCCGCCGGATGACGGCGTCGACACCGCCCACGCCGATCGCCTCGATCGTCACGGCCATCTGACCGGGTCCGGGGACGGGCTCCGGGGCCTCGCCGACCGTCATGCCGCTCGCGTCGCCGAACCGTTCGATCCGTACTGCTCGCATCGTTCTCTCCTTGCTCGTTGCGCTACCGTGGCGACGCTAACGGACGCCTGCGTCCGGTTGGAGAAAGTGAGAGACATGGCCGAGACAGTGCCCCACAAGCTGCGTTCCGACGCCCAGGACAACCGCGACAGGATCCTGGCGGCCGCCCGGTCGCTGTACGCCGAGCACGGGCTCGAGGTGACCATGCGGCAGGTCGCCCGCCGGGCCGGCGTCGGGCCCGCCACCCTGTACCGCCGGTTCCCCGCACGGCAGGTGCTCCTGGAGGCGGTGTTCGCGGACGAGCTGCGGGCGTGCCGCAGCATCGTGGCCGAGGGCAGCGCCGACCCCGACCCGTGGCGGGGCCTGACCTCGGTGGTCGAGCGGATCAGCGTGCTGAACGTCGGGAACCAGGGGTTCGTCGACGCCTTCATGGGGGAGTACCCGCGCGCCGACGCGTTCACCGAGCACCGCACCGAGATGCTGACGATGCTCGGGGGACTGGCGCGGCGAGCCCAGGCCTCCGGGCAGCTGCGCGCCGACTTCGTGCTCGACGACCTCGTGCTCGTCCTGCTGGCGGGCCGGGGCCTGGCCGCGACGCCGTCGGCCCGCACCGTCGTGGCGGCGCGCCGCTTCGCCGCCCTGGCCGTCGAGGCGTTCCGCGCGTCCGGGGCGAACGAGCCGCTGCCGCGCCCGGCGTCGCTGGCCGGACACCTGGCGCGTACCGGTGAGGGCCTCCGGGTCGGGGGCCGATGAGTCCGGCACCGGCTCGTCGTCGGTGAGGGTGACGCACGAACGAGACAGGAGCCCGACATGACCGAGAACCCCACTGTCACCAGGCCCGCCCGCCCGCGGGTCGTCGACCGGGCCGCGTGGCAGGCGGCGCGCGACGAGCTGCTGGAGCAGGAGAAGGCCCACACCCGCGCGGGCGACGCGCTCGCCGCCGCTCGTCGCCGGCTGCCGATGACGGAGCTCGACGGGACGGTCCGGGTGGTCGGGCCGGACGGCGCCGTGCCGTTCGTCGACCTGTTCCAGGGGCGCGACGAGCTCGTGGTCTACCAGCACATGTGGCACGACGGCGAGCCCGTCGCCGGTCAGTGCCCGGGCTGCACCATCAATGCCTGGCACATCCAGCGGTCGGCGCCCTACCTGGCGGCGCGCGGTGTCTCGTTCGCGATGCTGACCGAGGGGCCCTGGGCGGAGGTCGTTCCGTTCCTCGAGTTCATGGGCTACACCGAGCCCTGGTACTCGGTCCGCGACCTGGAGGCGCCGATCGGCGTCGACATGGGGCACATCGCGTGCTTCCTGCGCGACGGCGACCACGTGTACCTCACCTACCGGACCACGGGCCGTGGCAACGAGCCCGCCGCGGGCATCTTCGGGCTGCTCGACATGACGCCGTACGGCCGGGGCGAGGCCTGGGAGGACGTGCCGGACGGATGGCCGCAGGGCCGCGAGTCGTGCTGGTACTGGGCCACCGACGCCGACGGCAACGCCACCTGGGGGCCGACCCGGCGCCCCGTGCCGCAGTGGGGCCGACCGGGCGCCACGCCGGTCGAGGCCCCGGAGCACCGGCACTGAGGACCTGTCACGACCGCCCGAAGTGCGTCACGAAGTGCTCGACGGAGCACGCCGCCGCGCCGCGCGCCCAGTCCACGAAGCGCAGCGGACGCAGCTCGATGCCCGACTTCGCCGCCGACCCGAAGGCGCGCTCCTCGAACGCCTCGCGCACGTGGGGGTCCATGACGTCGTAGTCGCTGCCGAGGGCCTCGCCCGTGATGAGGATGTGCTGGGCGCCCAGCAGGTTCGCGATCGTGGCGATGCCGGTGCCGATGGCGCGGCCGGCGTCGGTGAGCACGCGGACGGCGTCGGGCTGGCCGGCGCGCGCGAGCTCCGCGACCTCGCCGACGCTCGCCGCACGCAGCCCGGCGTCGGCCACGCGGGACAGGATGGCCGCGGATCCCGCGATCGCCTCGACGCACCCGCGGTTGCCGCAGTGGCACAGCGGACCCTCGGGATCCACGAGCACGTGCCCCACCTCGCCGGCCACGCCGAAGCTGCCGTGCACCACCTGACCGTTGACCAGCAGCGCGCACCCGATGCCGGTGCCGACCGTGACGAGCGCGAGCGAGGACAGTCCCCTGCCCACGCCGTACCAGCGCTCGCCCGTGAGCAGCGCGCGCACGTCGTTCTCCACCGTGGTGGTCAGCCCCGTGCGGCGGGCCACCTGCTCCCCGAGGGGCACGTCGCGCCAGCCCAGGAACGGTGAGTAGGCCACGTGGCCCGTCGCGGCGTCGACGTCGCCCGAGACCGCCAGGCCGATGCCCCCCACCTCGGGCCGGCCCTCCCGCAGCCGCGTGGCGAGCTCCGCGACCTGGTCGACGACCGCCTCGGGGCGCAGGTCGGGGACGGGCACCGTGACCTCGTCCAGCACCTGGCAGCGCAGGTCGGCCACGACGCCGAACATCTGGTCGGCCGTGATCTTCACGCCGATCACCTGGTGCGCCCCCGCCCGCACCGTCACCATCGTGGCGGGCCGGCCCAGGGCGCCCTCGCTGGACACCCGGTCGCCCGACTCGTCCAGCAGGCCCGCCTCCAGCAGCGGCCGCACGGCGCGGGTGATGGCACCCGGGGTCAGGCCGGTGTCACCGGCCAGGGCGGTGCGCGAGGCGTCGCCGGACATGACGAGCTGCTGGAAGACGCGCGTCGCCGCCGGGCTCAGCGCCGGTGCCTGTGGTCTCGCTGGCATGACCCGACCCTAGCCCTCACCACCCACACCGGTGCGGCCGCCGTCAGCGGCGGGGCATCCGGCGGGCCAGGACCGGGGACAGGACCGCGACCAGCACACCCGCGACCGGCACCACGAGCAGGCCGGTGCGCAGCCCGACGGCGTCGGCGACCAGCCCGACCAGCGGCGGGGAGAGCAGGAAGCCGAGCCGCAGCAGCCAGGACACGATGGTCAGGCCGGTGCCGGGGCGCAGGCCGGGCAGCTCGTCGGCCTCGTGCATGGCGGCGGGGATGAGCGTCGCGCAGCCGAGGCCCGCGGCGGCGAACCCCGCGATCGTGCCCGGCACCGTGGGCCAGGCCAGTGCCAGCCCCATGCCCAGCGCGATGACCACGCCGCCGGCGCAGGCGACCGTGCGCTGCCCGAACCGGTCGACGAGCCGGTCGCCCAGGAGCCGCCCCACCGTCTGGGCACCCACCAGTGCCACGTACCCGGTGGCGGCCAGCGCTGCCGGGGCACCGAGCCCGGAGGAGAGGTAGAGAGTCGCCCAGGAGCTGCCCGCGTCCTCCACGAGGGCGCCGCCGATGCCGATGAGGACGAGCGCCGCGAGGATCGCCACGGTGCGCGCGCTCAGGCCGACGCCGCGCGCACCGGCGCCCGCGGGACCGTGCGCGTCGTCGGCCGCGTCGTCGTCGGCGCCCCGCAGGCGGAACCGGAACGCCACGAGCGCCACGACCGCGAAGATCGCCAGCGAGATGCCGAGGTGCACGTCCAGCGGCAGGCCGGCCGCGATCGCCGCGGCGGCCATGGACCCGCCCAGCACGGCGCCGATGGACCACACGGCGTGGAAGCCGTTGATGATCGACCGCCCGTACCGGCGCTGCACGCGCAGCCCGTGACTGTTCTGCGCGACGTCCGTGACCGAGTCCGACGCCCCGCCGAGGAACAGCGCGGCCACCAGGAGCGCGAACGTCGGCGAGAGCCCCGCCGCCAGCGTGCCCGTTCCCGTCAGGATGGTGCCGACCACGGCGACGCGCGCCGAGCCGAACCGGCGCACCATCCAGCCCGCGGCGAGACCCGAGGCGATCGCCCCGGCCGGGAAGGCCGCGACGGCCAGGCCGTAGGAGGCGTTGTCCAGGTCGAGCGCTGCCTTGATCTCCGGCAGGCGGGGCACCAGGTTGGCGTACAGGGCGCCGTTGGTCAGGAACAGGGCGCCGACGGCGGCACGGGCGCGGCGGACGGCGAGCTCTGGACGGTCGCCCGGGGCAAGAGACATGCGCACGAGCGTACCCCGCGATGCGTACGATCGTACACATCGGTGGGTACGCTGTGCCCATGGCTCACGACTACTTCGCCGGCGACCCGCGGACCAACCACGAACGCATGGTCGCCGGGGACCTCTACATCGCCGACGACCCCGAGATCGAGCGCCGTGCCCGGCGCGCCGTGGCGCTCGCGGACGCCTACCACCGGGCCGTGGTGGCGGACGACGCCGGTGCCCGCGGCCTGCTCGCCGAGCTGCTCGGCACCCTGGGGGAGGAGGCCTTCGTGAAGCCGCCCCTGTTCGTGGACTACGGCGAGAACATCCACATCGGCCCGCGCACCTTCGCCAACTACAACCTGACCGCGCTGGACGTCGCGCCCATCACCATCGGCGCCGACTGCCAGATCGGCCCGGGAGTCCAGCTCCTGACGCCCACCCACCCGGTGGAGCCGGGGCCGCGCCGCGACAAGCTGGAGGCCGCGCTGCCGATCACGATCGGCGACAACGTCTGGCTCGGCGGCGGCGTCGTCGTGTGCCCCGGCGTGACCATCGGGGACAACACCGTGGTGGGCGCGGGGGCGGTCGTGACGCGAGACCTGCCGGCGAACGTCGTCGCCGTGGGGAACCCGGCCCGCGTCGTCCGCGAGATCTGACCGGGCCCGGCCGCGAGATGACGGGACGACGGCACGACCCCGGCCGCAGGGACCACATCATCGACGCCTGCCTGGACCTGGTCGCGGAGGTGGGCGTCGCCGGCGTCTCGCACCGCAAGGTGGCGGCGGCGGCGGACGTGCCGCTCGGCTCGATGACCTACCACTTCACCGGCATGGACGAGCTGCTGCGCGAGGCGTTCGGCCGGTTCGCGCGGAGCGTCAGCGACGGGTTCGAGCAGCGGATGAGCGCGGCCACCGACCTGCCGAGCGCCCGGGCGGCCGTGGTCGCGATCATCACGCGGGACGTCTTCGGCACCCAGCGTGACCTCGTGCTGACCCACGAGCTCTACACGCTCGCGTCCCGCGAACCCGCCTACCGGGAGCTGACCAACGCGTGGATGGCGCGCTCCCGGGCGGCCCTGGAACGGCACTTCGACCCGGTCACCGCGCGCATGCTCGACGCGCTGATCGAGGGCCTGACGATCCACCGTGCCCTGGACACCGAGGCGCCCCGCCCGGACACGGTGACGGAGGCGGTGCGGCGCATCACCACGCCGGCGCCCGCCTGATCGGTCACACCAGGCGCCTGCCCGGAACATCTGCCCGGGCGCGGTGTTGGTGCTGGTGTGGGTGAGACGAGACGGGCGACCGTGCTGGTGGTCGGGGGTGGGCAGGCCGGGCTGTCGGCGGCGTACCACCTGCAGCGCCGGGGCTTCGTGAGCGCGCTGGACCAGCCGGACGGCGAGCGCACGTACGTGGTCCTGGACGCCAACCCGGCACCGGGTGGCGCGTGGCAGCACCGCTGGGAGTCGCTGCGGATGGCGACCGTCAACGGCATCTTCGACCTGCCCGGGCTGGCCCAGCCCGCCGTCGACAGCACCGAGGCCAGCCGCGTCGCGGTCCCGCGCTACTTCGCCGGCTACGAGCGGGCGTTCGGCCTGCCGGTCCTGCGTCCGGTCCAGGTCGTGGCGGTGCACCGGGCCGACGACGACCCCGACGGCGACCTGGTGGTGACGACCGACCGCGGGTCCTGGACCACGCGGTTCGTCATCAACGCGACCGGCACGTGGTCCAACCCGGTGCTGCCCAGGTACCCGGGGCAGGACACGTTCGTCGGGCGCCAGCTCCACACCCGTGACTACGTGCGGGCCGAGGACTTCGCGGGGCAGCGGGTGGCCGTCGTGGGTGGCGGGATCTCGGCGGTCCAGCTCCTGGAGGAGATCTCCCGCGTGGCCACCACGCGCTGGTACACGCGGCGGGAGCCGGTGTTCCGGGACGGTGAGTTCACCCCCGAGACAGTAGGCCGCGAGACGATCGCCAAGGTCATGGCCGACGTCGCCGCGGGCCGGCCCACGGGCAGCGTCGTGTCGTACACGGGGTTGATCTGGACGCCGTACGCGGTGGCCGCGAAGGCGCGCGGGGCCCTGGAGCGGCGCCCCATGTTCACGGCGATCGAGCCGATGGGCGTGCGGGAGGCGGACGGTTCGTTCACGCCCGTCGACACCATCCTGTGGGCCACCGGGTTCAAGGCCGACCTGACGCACCTGGATCCGCTGCGCCTGCGCGGCGAGCTGGGCGGCATCGCCCTGGAGGGTACGCAGGTGGCGGCCGAGCCCCGCGTCCACCTCATCGGCTTCGGGCCGTCGCAGTCCACCGTCGGCGCCAACCGGGCGGGACGCGACGCGGTGTCGGCGGTGGTGCGCCGGCTCGGGGCGCCGGTGGGCAGCCGAAGCGTGGGTGGGTGATCGTAGGCTCCCGGCCGTGGCCGATGAGCGCGGCTCCGGGGAGCCGCCTGCCCGGCCGTGCTCAGGCGTTCGCCAGACCCGCGACGAGGTTGATCAGCAGCGCCACCACGACCGTGCCGAACAAGTAGGCCAGCAGCGCGTGCACCTGGGCGATGCGGCGCATCCCCGAGGAGGCCAGGTCGGTGTCCGAGACCGCGAAGCTCATCCCGACGGTGACCGCCAGGTAGGTGAAGTCGGTGTACCGTGGCGGCTCGCTCTGGTGGAAGTCGATGCCGCCCGCGGGCTCGGAGTAGTAGGCGCGGGCGTAGTGCAGCGCGAAGACGGTGTGCACGCAGGCCCACGAGACCACGACGGCGGCCAGCACGGCGCCCATGGTGACGGTGCCCTCGCCGAGCCCGCCGCCCACGAGCGCCACCGCCACGCCGCCCAGGCTCGCGACGGCGGCGAGCAGCACGATCAGGTTCGCGATGGTCCGGGTCGGCTCCTCGCGCACGGCGTGCTCGCTGGTCGCGGCGGGGTCCATGGGCACGATCACCAGCACGGTCCAGCCCACGAACACGAGGCCCGCCCCGGCCCAGCCGCCGAGCACGGCGGCGACCGCGGAGTCCCACGCGAGCAGCCAGCCGAGCAGCACGCCCACCAGGAGGGCGACACCGATCCGCAGCCCGTGCGGGCCGTCCAGCACCTGGCTCACCTGCCGTGTCGCCGTCATGCGGACAGTCAACCAGCAGCCCCCGTGGTGAGCAGCGCCACCACCCGCACCGGCGCCGGGTGTGCGAACATGGCGGCAGAGCCCCAGAGGGTTCCCGGACGAGGGTTGCCGTACCCGGTGTGCGACAAGACGGCATCGAAGGAGCACACCATGTCCTGGATCGTCCTCGTCGTCTCCGGTCTCCTCGAGGCCGTCTGGGCCACCGCGCTGAGCCGCTCCGAAGGGTTCAGCCACGTCGGCCCCACCATCGTCTTCGGCCTCGCGCTCGTCGCGAGCATGGGCGGGCTCGCGTTCGCGCTGCGGGAGCTGCCGGTAGGCACCGCGTACGCCGTCTGGGTGGGCATCGGCGCCGCCACCACCGTCGTCTGGGCGATGGTCACCGGCGCCGAACCCGTCTCCGTGGTCCGGGTGCTGCTCATCGCCGGGCTCATCGGCTGCGTCATCGGGCTCAAGCTGACGCACTGACCGCGGGCGGTCCGTCCCGACCGGCGCGACAATGGCTGAGGTGACCGACCTCGACACCTGGACACCGACGACCTTCGCCCGCAACGGCGAGGTCGAGCTCGCCTACGACCGGTTCGGCCAGGGTGGCGACGTGCCCCTCCTGCTCATGATGGGCCTGGCCATCTCCCGGTTCTGGTGGCCGGACGGGCTCTGCCGGGCGTTCGCCGACCAGGGGTTCGACGTGGTCCGCTACGACCAGCGGGACGCGGGGGAGTCCACCCGGTTCGGCACCCCCCGCCAGAGGGGCCCGTGGAGCGGGCTGTTCGCCGGCGAGCCCGCGCCGTACACCGCGGAGGACGTCGTGGACGACGCCGCCGCCGTGCTCGACGCCGTCGGCATGGACCGGGCGGTCGTGCTCGGGCACTCGCTGGGCGGCATCGCGGCGCAGCGGTTCGCGCTGCGTCATCCCGGGCGGGTCCTCGCCCTGGTGTCGTGCGACGCCCCGCCCAGCGACGCCGAGGGGTACGCCGCGCTGCGGTACGTGCGTCCCGGGCTGCTCGCCCGGATGGTGACCCGGCGGTTCCCGCCGGGGCGGGAGGGCGACGTCGCCGCGTCGCTCGCGGTCGCGAAGAGCATGGCCTCACCCGCCAACCCGTGCGACGAGACCGCGGCCCGGGACCGGATCGAGCGGGGTCTGGACCGGGGCCCGCGGGACACGCGCGCGCTGGGTCGCCAGCTCCGGGCGCGGTGGCGCGGGCCTGCGCTGCGTGACGTCGCCGTGCCGACGCTCGTCCTGCACGGCGAGGACGACCCGCTGATCCGGACGTCCGCCGCACGTGCCGTGGCGCGGGCGGTCCCGGGCGCCAAGCTGGTGCTGCTCGACGGGATCGGGCACGACCTGCCGCCCGCGTGCTGGACGACGGTGGCGCAGGAGACCCGGAGGCTCGTGGGGCCGCGCGGTCAGTCCCGCGTCGCCTGATCGTCGAGCGCCAGCTCCCGCGCGAGGTCCAGCATCTCGCGGCCGAGGGCATCGAGCCGGGCGCGGAGGTCCGGCGTGCCGCCCGCCGGCGCCGGCGGGCCGGCCGGGGCGGGCAGGGTGCCGGGCCCCGAGGTGTCGGGCTCGCTGATCACCGCGATGTCGAAGACCACCCGGTCGGCGCGGTGCCAGGTGCGGAACACCTCGACGGCCCGGGCGGACCCGTCGGTGCTGGTGCCCTCCAGGAGGAGCACCGGCGCGCCGACCGGGACCCGGAGGGCCTCGGCGGTGTCGGTGTCGGCCCCGACGGCGCGGACCTGGCGCTGACCGGCCACGACGCGCGTGCCGAACCGGCGCTGGATGGTCGCGTGCAGGGAGGCGTCGGTCAGCTCCTGGGCGCTCAGGTCGCCGAACTCGGCGGGCAGCCAGGTCTCGATGACGGCCAGCGGCTCGCCGTCGGTGCTGCGCAGGCGGCGCATCCGCAGCACGGTGGGAGAGCCGAGCACGCCGGTGGCCTCGGAGGCCGGTTCGGGGCCGAGCTCCAGGACCTGGGTGCTGACGTGCACCCCGCCGTCCTCCACCTGGGTGGAGAGACCCGGGACGCGCTGCACCAGGCGGTGCAGCTCCCCGCGCTCCCGGACGGTGGTGCCGCGTCCGCGGCGGCGCTCCACCAGACCCTCCTGCTCCAGCGAGGCCAGCGCCTGGCGCACCACGGAGCGCGAGACGCCGTAGCGTTCCTGGAGCTCGGCCTCGGTGGGCACGTGGGCGCCGGGTGCGAGCGCGCGGCCCAGGATCTGGGCGCGCAGCTCGCCCGCGAGCCGCCGGTGCAGGGGCGTGCCGTCGGGGCCGGGGAGGGTCATGGTCAGCTCGCGCTCTTCTGCGCCGTCTGCCAGACGTGGTCCCAGCCGGGCGCGAGCTCGGCGGCCCGCTCGATCGCCAGCACGAGGCTGGCCTCGCGGGCGATGCCCTGGCCGGCGATGTCGAACGCCGTGCCGTGGTCCACCGAGACGCGCACGACGGGCAGGCCCACGGTGATGTTCACGCCGTCGTCGCCGTACACGGCCTTGAACGGGGCGTGGCCCTGGTCGTGGTAGCAGGCGACCACCATGTTCCACTTCCCCTTGACGGCGGCGGGGATGAGCGCGTCGGCCGGGAGCGGGCCGTGGGCGTTGATGCCCCGGGCCCGGGCAGCCTCGACCGCGGGCGCCAGCACGTCGGCGTCCTCGTCGCCGAACAGCCGGTTCTCGCCGGCGTGCGGGTTCAGGCCGGCCAGCCCGATGGGCTCGTCGGGGCGGCCCAGGGCGGCGGTGAACGCGCCGGCCAGGTCGAGCACGTCGCGGGTGCGCTCGGGCGTCACGTCGTCGATCGCCTGCCGCAGCGACACGTGCGTGGTCAGATGGAAGAAGTAGAGGTCGCCCGCGGAGAGCACCAGGCTGAAGTTCTTGACGCCGAACTCGTGCGCGAGCAGCTCGGTGTGTCCCGGCCACCTGTGCCCGCCGGCGTGCATCGCGGCCTTGTTCAGCGGCGGGGTGACGATGCCGTCGACCAGGCCCTCGCGGGCCAGGCGGCACGCCTCGACGACGAACCGGTAGGCGCCGTCGCCGGCCGCGGGGCTGAGCTCCCCGAGGGGCACGTCGCCGAGCGACGGGCCGGTCTGGAGCAGCTCGATGGTGCCCGGCGCGTTGGTGGCCTCGGCCGGGGTGGCGATGACGTGCACCGCGGCCGGGTCGCCGCCGATGGCCGAGACGGCACGGTGCATCGCGTCGGCGTCGCCCACGACCACCGGGACGCAGCGCGCGCGCAGGTCGTCGTGGCCGAGCAGGGCCTTGGCGGTGATCTCCGGGCCGATGCCGGCGACGTCGCCCAGGGTGACGGCGAGGGTGGGGATGCTCAAGGGTTTACCTCCTGGTGGGAAGAGTACGATCTCAGGTTCTCGAGGACGTCGACGACGGTCCGGGCGGTGCCGAAACCACCGGCCTTGGTCACGACGGCGGTGCCGTCGAGGGGTCCGCCCTCGATGTGCCCGAGCGGTACGCCCTCGGCCACCGAGCCGACGACCCGCACGCTGCGGGCACCGAGCCGGGCGAGGACGGCGCGGGCGCCGTCGCCGCCCATGAGGACGAGGGCGTCGGGGCGGGAGCTGGTCGCGACGGCGGCGGTGAGCTCGGCCAGGGCGTCCGCCGCCCGGGCGGCGTGCTCGCGTCCGGTGCCGGTGGGTTCCGGGGTCCGGACCAGGACCGTGCGGGGCCGGCCGACCTCGGGCGCCGCTGTGCGCGGTTCGGCGTCCGCGGTGTGCACCTGCGTCCCCGGTTCGGCGCGGACCAGCTCGTCCGCCTGCCGCAGGGACACCTCGTGCAGCGAGCTGAGCACCACCAGCACCCGCTCCGCGCCGGTCCGGGGCGGTTCGGGTGCCGCGGTGCCGTCGCCCCAGCGCGGGGCGAGCGCCGCCGCGAGGCCCGCCGAGCCGACGGGCACCGCCACCGGCCCGAGCAGCGCGACCGCCTCGGCCAGCGCGCCCAGGTCCGCGTCCTCGGTGGCGTCCACGACCACGGTGCCCCCGTCCCGGCCGGCGTCGGCCAGGCGGACGGCGAGGTCCTTCGCGTCGCCGCCGGACGGCACCCGGACGGCACCGGGCAGGAGCCTGGTCAGGTCGCTCTCACGCACCGGCGTGACCGGGTCGCGCCCGGCCGCCGTCCCGGCGACGGGCGTGCCGTCCACGAGCAGCACGCCCTCACGCACGGTGCGCCCCAGCGCGGGATAGCTCGGGCAGACGACGGCGAACGCCGCCGGGTGCTGGGCGCGCCACGCGGTCAGCGCGCCGGCGACCTGCCCGGTCACACTGCCGCGCATCGTCGAGTCGATCTTCACGTAGAGCCGGCCGGCCCCGGCGGACATCAGCCCGCGCACGGCACCGGCGGTCGCGCGGGCGGCGGCGTCGTCGTCGAGGGGGCGGGCGTCGGTGACGACGGCGACCGCCGTCCGCTCGTCCGCGGGCGGCCGGGTGCCCAGCACGAGGTGGCTGCGCCACCCGGCGCGGGCGAACTGCACCACGCAGTCGCCCGCTCCGGTGAGGTCGTCGGCGACGACCCCGACGGTGTCCTGGCTCATGCGGTGCCCCGTCCCTCGCCGTGCCCGTCGCCGGCCGGGACCGCCACGGGCTCGGCGTCGTCCGCCGGGGCCAGGCCGCCCTGGCGCTTGAGCACGATGGTGGCCAGGAGCGGGGCGAGGATCGCGCTGACCAGGACGGCCGAGGCGACCTGCGCCGTGGCGACCGCCACGTACGGCTCGAACGACGGGTCCACGCCACCGATGATCGCGGGCGTGGCGACGGCGTTGCCGGCCGTGGTCGCGGAGGCGATGGCGATGCCGGACCGCACCCCGCGCCGCAGGATGAACCGGTAGCCCGCATAGGTCAGGGCGGCGGTCAGCAGCACCGCGAAGACGCCCACGAGGATGCCGCTCGCGCCGCCGGTCACCACGTCGCGCAGGTCGATCCCGGTGCCCAGGGCGAACGCGAAGAACGGGATCACGATGTTCGGCACCGGCCGCATGATCTCGGTCCAGCGCGGGTCAAGGTTGCCGACCACGAAGCCGAGCAGCAGCGGGATGATCGCGGCGAGGAACGCCGTCAGGGGGATGTCCGCCAGGCCGGAGGCACCGAGGAACAGCATCGAGATGAACGGGCCGTCGTTCAGGGCCGAGGCCATGTAGGCGCCGCGGTCCCGCTCGTCACCGTACTTGCCGGTGAACGCGAGCCAGAGGCCGCCGTTGCTGTTGTCGACCGTGGCCATGAGCGCCAGGATCGACACCCCGAGGAAGCCCTCGATCCCGAAGAAGTGACCGGCCAGCGCCACCAGCGCCGCCGGGATCAGGGACTTGGTCAGCAGCAGCGTGCCCGTCGCGGCCAGCACGGGGCCCGACGTGCGGGCCGTGATCTGCATGCCCGTGGCGAAGATGAGCACCGCGATGAGCGGCAGCGCCGAGTCCTTGAACAGGGCGGTCGTGAAGGAGCCGAGCTCCAGGAAGCCCGGGAAGAAGGTGCCCACGACCGAGCCGAGCACGAGCGGCACGAGCATCAGCCCGCCCGGGATCCTGTTCATCCAGTCGTAGAGGGGGACGGGTGACTTCGGTGAGTGCCCGGCATCCATGGCGAACCTCTCGTTCGTACGCCGCCCGCGATGGCGGCGTAATTGTTAGGACAAGAAAGTACGGACGAAGTTACGCCACTGCGCGAGCGCGAGCAAGTCCCGGCCCGTAGCGTGACCGGGTGACCGACGTGTGGACCTGGCCGGCCCGAGTGGGCGTACCCCTCGGGACCGGCCTCTTCGTCGCCCTCCTCGTGCCGATCCTCGTGCTCCAGGTACGGCGGTACGGGGCCATCAACCTGGTCCGGCTCGTCGGCGCCGCGGCGCTCGCGGTCTACGGCACCGCGCTGCTGGCCTACACCCTGCTCCCCCTGCCCAGTGGCGACCTGGCCGCATGGTGCGCCCAGTACGGGTACGACGGCGCCCAGCTCCGCCCGCTCCAGATCGTCGCCGACGTCCGCGAGCGCACGGCCGGCATGTCCCTCGGTGCGGCGGTCCGCGACATCTCGGTGCTGCAGGGCGTCCTCAACGTCGTCCTGTTCGTGCCCTGGGGCATCCTGGTGCGCCGCTACCTGGGCCGGGGACTGCTCGCCTCCGCGGCATCGGCGCTGGCGGCGTCCCTGCTCATCGAGACGGTGCAGTACACCGGCATCTTCGGCGTCGTCCCCTGCTCCTACCGCCTGGCCGACGTCGACGACCTGCTCACCAACACCCTCGGCGGCGTGCTCGGGGCGCTCGTGGCGCCCTGGGTGCTGCGCTGGATGCCCGGGGCGCGTGCCCTGGCCGCCACCCGCGGCGAACCGCGACCCGTGACGGTCTGGCGGCGCTGGCTCGGCATGCTGGTCGACGCCGCCGCGTTCGGCGTGCTGGGCGGCGTCCTGGCCATGGGCTGGGGCCTGGCGTCCTACCTCACGGTGGGCACCGTCCCGGCGGACACGCCCCTGCTGTGGCTGGGCACCAGCGTGCTGGCCTGGGTGCTCGTCTTCGGCCTGCCGCTGGTCACCGGCGGGGGCGAGTCGCTGGGCCAGCGCACCGTCTGGCTCGCCGTCGTCCCACCCGGGCCCGACGGCGGCGCACGGCTCGGGGCCGGGGCCCGCCTGCGGCGCGGGCTCGCCGGGGGAGCGCTCTGGGGCCTGCTGCAGACCCTCGCCGACGCCGCCACCATGCTCGACGTCGGCGGGCTCACCTGGGCGGACGGCCTCAGCTCGCTGGTCGCCACCGTGCTGGTGGTCGCGGTCTTGTTCAGTGCCGGACGGCGCGGGCTCTCCGGGCGGGTGGCGCCCTACCGGCTCGTGGACGCGCGGTCCCCGGAACCCGCCGCGGCCGTCACGGCCCGCTGAGCCGTCAGCCCTGCTCGACCCGGCCCAGCAGGTGCCGCAGGGCAGGCTCCAGCAGCGGGTGCCGGAACCGGTGGCCCGCCGCGAGCAGGGCGGCGGGGTAGACCTGCTGGCTCGCCTCCGCGAGCTCGGCCGCGCCCTGCCGGCCCAGCAGCAGGCGGGGTCCCGCGCCGGGCACGGGCACCAGGGCGGGCCGCCGCAGCACCCGCGCGAGCGTGGCGGCGTAGGCGTCGTCGCGCACCGGGTGCGGCGCGACGGCGTTGACCGGCCCGGACAGCGCGACGTCGTACAGGGCACGGTGGTAGACGTCCACCAGGTCGTCGATGCCGATCCAGGACCGCCAGGCCCGCCCGTCACCCAGCCGGCCGCCCAGCCCGGACGTGAACAGCGGGCGGTACAGGCGCAGCGTGCCGCCGCGCGGGGACTGCACCAGCCCCGTGCGCACGCTGACCACCCGCAGGCCGGCGCCGGCGGCGCTCGCGGCGGCCTGCTCCCAGTCGGCGACCACGTCGGCGAGAAAGCCGTCGCCGCGCGGGCTGCCCTCGGTGAGCTCCTCGTCGCCGCGGTCGGGACCGTAGTACCCGATCGCGGAGGCGATCACCAGCACGGACGGCCCGTACGTGGTGCGCGCCGCCAGCTCCGCCAGGGCGCGCGTGGGGCCGATCCGGGAGTCGCGGACGGCGGCGCGGTGCTCGGCCGTGAACCGGCCGGCGATCGACGCGCCGGCCAGGTGGACCACGGCGTCCACGCCACGCAGCAGGTCCTCGGCGGGGGTGTGCGGGTCCCAGTGCCGTTCGTCCGGGCCGTGCGGGGTGCCGCGCACGAGCCGGACCACCCGGTGGCCCGCGGTGGTGAGGAACGGGGTGAGGGCGCTGCCCACGAGGCCGTGGCTACCCGTCATCGCGACGACCAGCGGCCGGTCGCCCGCCTCCCGGGCCGTGGCCTGCGCCGCCAGGTCCAGCCCGAGCTGCCGGTGCCGGTAGGCGAACATCGGGCGCAGCAGAGCCTCGGGTACGTCGGTGTCCACGGTGTCCGTGACGCGGGTGCGCGCACCCGCGTCACGGAAGTCGTGCGTGTGGCGCCACCGCACGGCCCAGCTCAGGGGCGGCGAGACCAGCTCGTCCACGAACCGCCGCGGGGGGTCGTACGCCGAGTGCCGGGCCACCCAGCGCAGGCCGAGCGGCAGGCCGAGCACGGCCTCGCCGTCGGCCAGGGACGTCGCCTCCCGCAGGACGCGCACGGGCTGCCACGGGGGCGTGAGGCGCTCGATGGCCCCCGGTCGCTGGTGCCAGGCGAAGACCGCGGGTCGTGGGTGCCCCACGACGCCGGAGAAGGTGTGCGGTTCCTTGGTCACGAGAACACTCCGTCCCGGAGGGCGTAGCCGACGAGGATCATGGTCACGGCGGTGCCGACGGCGTAGTTGACCCACAGGAAGTGCCGCCAGCCGCCGTTCGCCCGGGCGGAGTCCTCGTCGCCCACCCGCGCGTAGGGGAGCGCCAGGGCGAGGTAGGGGAGCACCAGCAGGCCGGCCAGGGCGCCGGGCATGCCGATCGTCGCGACCAGCACGCCCGCAGCGCACCAGGCCAGCAGGGCCAGGCGCACCGTGCGGGCCGCGCCCAGCGCCGTCGCCACGGAGGCGATGCCGGCCGCGCGGTCGGGGACGACGTCCTGCACCGCCCCGAAGGCGTGGCTCGCCATGCCCCACAGCAGGAACGCGCCGAGCACCGCGAGCGTCCCGGCGGTGGGGGCTGCGCCGGCCAGCGCGAGGCCGTAGACCGCCGGGCTCACGAAGTGCACGCTGGAGGTGAGCGAGTCCAGCACGGGCACCTCCTTGAACCGGAACGGCGGGGCGGAGTAGGCCACCAGGGCGAAGAGGCTGACGGCGAGCGCCGCCCAGGAGGCCGGCGGGCCGAGCAGCACCAGGGCCACGACGAACGGCGCGCAGCTCACGACGGAGGCCACCAGCACGGGCCGGTGCCGGCGCGGGGTCAGGAGCGCTCCCTCGACGCCGCCCTTGCGCGGGTTGGTGAGGTCGGAGGCGTAGTCGAACACGTCGTTGATCCCGTACAGCGCCAGGTTGTACGGCACGAGGAAGAACACGGTGCCCACGACCAGGGCGGCGTCCACCCGGCCGGCGGTCAGCAGGTAGGCCGCGGCGAAGGGGTAGGCGGTGTTGATCCAGCTCAGGGGGCGCGAGGCGCGCACCAGGTCAGCGAGCACGGCCACCTCCCAGCAGCGACCACAGGGCGGGCAGCAGCACCACGGCGGCCAGCGGGTAGGAGAAGTCCTCGACCGGCACGAGCCCCAGCCGCAGGCCGGAGACGTGCTCGCCCGCGTAGGTGAACAGTCCGGCGGCGATCATCGCGGCGTCGAACACGGCGGTGAGCACCAGCAGCGCGCCCGCGGCGAGGGCGAGCGCACGCCATCCGGCGGCGGGGGCACCCGCGCGGCGGGCCACGACGGCGACCGCGGCGGCCAGGACCAGGAAGCCGGCGGCGAGCAGCACGTAGGTCATGGGGTGCGCTCCGTCCGGGTCAGGAGCCGCTGGGCGCCGAGCACGAGCACCATGGTCAGCTCGCACAGGAACGCGAGGAACACGAGCTCCTCCAGGGGCAGCTGCGGGGCGAGCAGGATGCCGGTCTGGTAGGGCCCCGGACCGTGGAGGAACACGCCCAGGGCGATGCCCGTCAGGTCCCAGGCCAGGAAGAACGCCGTGCCCAGGACGAGGACGGCGGCGGCGCGCAGCGGGTCCCGCCAGAGGAAGAGGCCGAACCGCCGGTCGACCGCCAGCACGCCGGCCGCGGACACGAGCAGGGCGACGAGGTAGGCGAGGCTCACGGCACCTCCAGCGGTCCCGCGCTGGTGTCCCCGCGCAGGCGCTTGACCACGAGCTCCGCACTGATCAGGCACATGGGCAGGCCGATGCCGGGGATGGTGGTGGCGCCCGCGTACAGCAGGTTGGCCACCCGCGGGGACGCGTTCGGGCCCCGGAACACCGCGCTCTGGCGCAACGTGTGGCCGGGGCCGAGCGCGCCGCCGCGCCAGGCGCCGAAGTCCCGCTCGAAGTCGGCGGGCCCGATGGTGCGCCGCAGCACCACGCGCTCGGCGAGGTCGGGCGTGCCCGTCCACGACGCGATCTGGGCGATCGCCTGGTCCACGACGCGTTCCACGCCCACGTCCCCGGCCCCGTCCACGCCGCCGGCGCCGATCGTGGTGTCCGCCGGTGCGGGCACCAGCACGAACAGGTTCTCGTGCCCCGGCGGGGCCACGTCGTCGGTGGCACTCGGGCGGCACACGTACAGCGACGCCGGCGAGGGCACCCGCGGCGAGTCCCCGAAGATCGCCTCGAAGCCCTGCTGCCAGTCGCGGGCGAACAGGAGCGTATGGTGGGCCAGGCGGGGCAGCTCGCCGCGCACGCCGAGCAGCGCCAGCACCGCGCCGGGCCCCGGGTCGCGGTGCCGCCACCAGCGGTCGCTGCGGCTGCGGTGCGCCGGGTCGAGCAGGCGGCGCTCGGTGACGTGCAGGTCCGCCGTCGACACCACGACGTCGGCGGCCAGGTGGTAGGTGCCGCCCGTGCCGTCGGCGACCTCGACGCCGGACGCGGCCCCGTCGGCCACCGTGATCCGCTCGACGCGGCGCCCGGTGAGCAGCTTGGCGCCCGCGCGCTCGGCCAGCCGGGCGACGGCGTCGATCACCGCGCCGAACCCGCCCCGCGGGTACAGCACGCCCTGGGTCACGTCGAGGTGGCTCATCAGGTGGTACATGCTCGGCGCCGCCGTGGGCGACGTGCCGAGGAAGACCGCGGGGTAGCCGAGCACGCGGCGCACGCGGTGGTCGGTGGTGTGCCGGCCGATGAAGTGGTCCAGCGGTTCGGCGAGCAGGCGCATCAGCCGCGGGGAGCGCTGGACGAGGTCCTGGTCCAGCAGCGGCCGCAGCGAGGCGTACGTCGCGTAGAGGAACCGTTCGGTGGCGATCCGGTAGGTCTCGCCCGCGGAGTCGAGGTAGGCCCCGAGTCGCGGCGCGGACGCCGGGTCGAGGGCCAGCAGCGCCTCGCGGGCGCCGTCCGCGGGCAGGTCGAAGGGTTCGGCCTCGCCCTCGAACCAGACCCGGTAGGACGGGTCGAGCCGCACGAGGTCGAGCTCGTCGCGGGCGGTGGTGCCCATGAGGCGGAAGAAGTGGTCGAAGACCTCCGGCATCAGGTACCAGGACGGCCCGGTGTCGAACCGGAAGCCGTCGCGCTCCCACCGCCCGGCACGGCCGCCGAGCTCGTCGCGCGCCTCCAGCAGCGTGACCGACGCGCCCTCGCGGGCCAGCAGGGCCGCGGTGGCCAGTCCGGAGATTCCGCCACCGACCACCACGACGCGCCGGCCGTCCGCGCCGTTCATGCGCGGGCCCCCGCCTGCGCGCCGGCCAGGACGGTCGCCACGATGCGCAGCTTCACCGCGGGCGGCACCGAGACCCGGCGGGTCCGCAGCCGGGCGGCGGGCGTGTTCCGCAGGCGTTCGTTGAGCTCGCCGAACAGGCCCGCCGCCAGTGCCGTCGCCCGCCGCGGCCCGGCCGGTAGCAACGGGATGACGGCGCGGGCGGCGGCCAGGTCCGCGTCGATGTCGGCCACGACGGCGGCCTTGCTCGCATCGTCGAACACCTCGGGTACCCCGGGAAAGTAGGTCCGGCCCAGGCGGTCCTGGTCGTCGCCGAGGTCGCGCAGGAAGTTGATCTTCTGGAAGGCCGCGCCGAGCCGGCGGGCCCCCTCCTCCAGCCGTGCGCGCACCGCGGGGGTGACCGGTGAGCCGTGCAGGAAGGCGCGCAGGCACATGAGGCCGACCACCTCGGCCGAGCCGTGCACGTAGGCGCGGTACTCGTGCTCGCTGAGGGCGGCCACGGGGTCCAGGTCGCGGCGCATCGAGGCGAAGAAGGGCCGCAGCAGCGTCTCGTCGATGCCGACGGTGCGGGCGGTCGCCGCGAAGGCGTGCACCACCACGTTCGCGCTGAACCCGGTGTGCAGGGCCGTGCAGGTCTCGGCCTCCAGGGCGTCCAGCGTGGCCCGGCACTGGGCCGGCGCGAGCCCCGCCTCGTGCGCGGGGCCGTCCACGATCTCGTCGGCCACGCGCACCAGCGCGTAGACGTCCTCGATCATGGCGCGCGTGGTGGGCGGCAGCAGCCGCGTGGCCAGGCTGAACGACGTCGAGTAGGCGGGCAGCACGTGAGCCGCGGCCGCGTGCGCGGTGTCGGAGTAGAGGGCGAGCGAGGAGGACGGTCTCATGAGTCGCGGTCCACGATCCGGTCGGCGAGGTCGGTCAGGTGGTGCCGCAGCGCGGTCGGCAGCGCCGTGCCGCCGATCAGGTCGACGACCTCCCGGCGCCGGCTCTCGACCAGCCGCTCGGTGGCGTCCCGGGCACCGCTGGCGACCAGCGCGGCCCGCAGGGCGTCGGCGTCGTCCGCGTCGAGGTCCGGGGCGCCCCAGCGGTGGCGCACCGCGGTCCAGGCCGGGTGTCCCTCGGCGAACGTCACGAGCAGCGTCCGCTTGCCCTCGCGCAGGTCGCCCGTGGTGCTCTTGCCGGTGCGGTGGGCGTCGCCGAAGACACCGAGCAGGTCGTCCCGGAGCTGGTAGAGCACGCCCAGGGCGGTGCCCACGCGTTCCAGGTCCGCGTCCACCCGCCCACCGGCATCGGCGAGCGCCGCTCCCGCGCGCAGCGGGGCGGCGAACGAGTAGCCACCGGTCTTGTCCTCCATCATGCGCACCAGGCCCTCGGGCGTGGCCGGGACGGTGCCCAGCGCGAACGCGACGTCGGCGTGCTCGCCGGCCGCGGCGCGGAACAGGCACTCGTCGACGAGGGCGCTCAGTGCCTCGTACGCCGCGGGGCGCACGCGGGCCAGGAGGGCGTGGGCGGCGCTGAGCAGCAGGTCGCCGCCGAGGATGCCCGAGGCCTCGCCCCAGGCGTCCGCGGTGCGCGGCGGGAGGTCGGCGGCCTGCGCGTCCTGCGTGAACTCGCCGGTCAGGTTGAGGCGGCCGCGCCGGCTCCGGTCCTGGTCCAGCACGTCGTCGTGCAGCAGCAGGGCGGTGTGGAGCAGCTCGAAGGCGGCGCCCGCGACGGCGGCGTCCTGCGGGTGCGGGTCGCCGAAGGCGCGGTGGGTGTCGAGCAGCAGCCGGGGGCGCAGTCGCTTGCCGCCCTCGGCGGACCGGGCGAGCCGCCGCCACAGCAGGGCGTACTGCTCGCCGTGCCGGGCGGCGCGGCGCACGCGGTCCTCGAACAGCTCCGCCAGCACCACGTCGACGGCGTCGACGGCGTCGCGGGCGAGGGTGCCGGTCATCGTGGTGCCTCCGGGGCGGACGGCGTGTACAGCGGCATCTGCCCGGCCTGGAGCACGAACCACGGCGAGAAGGCCCAGGGCGCCGCCCGCAGCGCGTCGCCGAGGCCGGCGGGGTCCGTCCAGCGGGTCTCCATGACCTCGTCCGGGTGAGGGCGGGGCTCCTGGTCGGTGACCGCGAGGTAGACGGGGCACACCTCGTTCTCGACGATCCCGGACGCGTCCGTGGCGCGGTACCGGAAGTGCGGTAGCACCACGTGGACGTCGCGGACGGTGAGGCCGAGCTCGTCCTGCGCGCGCCGGGCGATCGCGTCCTCGTGGGGCTCGTCCGGCTGCGGGTGGCCGCAGAACGAGTTGGTCCAGACACCGGGCCAGGTGAGCTTGCCGAGCGCGCGCCGGGTGACCAGCACCTGCCCGGCGGCGTCGAGCACGTGGCAGGAGAACGCCAGGTGCAGGGGTGTGCTCGTGGAGTGCACGAGGCGTTTGAGCTCCGTGCCGACGGGCCTGCCGTCGTCGTCCAGCAGGACGACTCTCTCGGTCACCACGTGTCCTCCTCCGTCGATTTACTAGCCAGGCTATATTCAAGCACAGTAACTATCTATCTAGGGAGGGATATTGTGTCATGAATCCTGAGCCCGGTCCCCAGGACGCGCCCGACCCGTCGATGCTCGACCCCCGGTTCCTCGACCCGCACCAGGAGATCGTCCGGCGTGACGGCCTCGACGACCACGACATCGACCAGGTCGTCCGGGTCATGGACGGGCTCCGGCGCTGGCGGGAGACCGAACGCCGGCTCGGCGAGGCCGCCCGCCGTCACATGCGGCTCAGCTCCACCGACATGCGCGCGCTGCGGTACGTCATCGCGCTCACCCACCGCGGCGAGGTCGCGACACCGGGCGCCATCGCCGCGCACCTGGGCATCTCGTCCGCCTCGACCACCAAGATGCTGGACCGGCTGGCCGCCGCGGGACACGTGCGGCGCCTGCCGCACCACACGGACCGGCGCAGCCTCGCCATCGAGGTCACCGAGGAGACCCGCCGGGCCGCGCTGGAGGTCGTCGGCCGTGGTCAGGCGCGGCGGTTCGAGGTGGCCGCGCGCCTTGCGCCCGCGGAGAGGGAGGTGGTGGCCCGGTTCCTGCACGAGCTCGCCGACCTGGGCGAACCGCCGCCCTGACCGGCCGTCAGCCCACGCGGACGAGGGCCTGCGCGCCGGCCGCCCGCACCGGGCGGCGGTCGAACGCAGACCTGGTCGCTCTATGAAGTGTCAGAGTGCGACCAACTCTGCGTTCGCCGGTGGTGCTCGGGGTCAGAGCGGGTCCAGGCGGCGGCGGAGCAGGCAGAACTCGTTGCCCTCCGGGTCGGCCAGCACGTGCCAGGACTCCTCGCCGGTCTGCCCCACGTCGGCCGGGCGCGCCCCGAGGGCCAGCAGCCGCTCCAGCTCGGCGTCCTGGTCGCGGTCCACGGCGTTGATGTCGATGTGGAGGCGCAGCAGCCCGGTGCGCGGCTGGTCGTCGCGGGCCAGGATGATCGTCGGCTGCGCGCCGCCGAACCCCTCGCGCGGCCCGATCTCGATGTCGTCGCCCTCCCGGTCGAGCTCGACGAAGTCCAGCACCCCGCACCAGAACCGCGCGAGAAGCTCGGGGTCACGGCACTTGAGGATGAGCTCGCTGATACGGCTGGCCATGGTCAGGACGTTACCGAGCGCGGCGGGCGGGGGCGAGGGGATTCGGGCGCGGGGTCGTCCGGCGCTGCGCGACAATCGCGGGGTGACCAGCGACCGATTCATGCGTATCCACGACGAGGAGCTCCTGGCCAGGGGCGAACGGGTGCTCGGACCCGAGTTCCGCGCGATGCATCAGCGGGTCATGGAGGTCACGGCCCTGACGTCACGGCTCAACGTGCTCCCGTTCGACGACGAGGACGGCAAGGCGGCGCTGTTCGAGCAGATCCTGGGCCGCCCGCTCCCCGCCGGGGTGACCATCTACCCGCCCTTCTTCACCGACCACGGCCTGCGCCTGGACCTGGCCGAGCGCGTGTTCGTCAACCAGGGCTGCACGTTCCTGGACTACGCGGGCATCCGGCTGGGCAGGGGAGTGATGGTCGGCCCGAAGGCCACGTTCATCACGATGGGCCATCCTGTGGACCCGGACGAGCGGCGTGCCTGGCTGACGGGCGCGCCCATCGACGTCGCCGAGAACGTGTGGATCGGCGCGGGCGCCACGATCCTGCCGGGCGTGAGCATCGGGCGCGACGCCGTCGTCGCGGCCGGGGCGGTCGTGGCGGACGACGTGCCGGAGGCGAGCCTGGTCACCGGGCCGAAGGGGACGGTGCGGCGGCGGTGGTAGCCGCCGCACCACCTGCCACGCCGCCACCAGATCGGCGCGGTCCGACGAGGCGGGCGTCCTTCGGCGCGGTCGCGGCGTACGCGTACTCGGCGACGTCGGAGAGGTCAGAGGCGCGGATCAGCTGTCCGGCGCTCGGTATGCCTGCATCCTCTCCGGCTGGCGCCCGCACCCCCCAACCATTTCTTCCCGGCCGATGGGCCGGTACGGTCCGGGCATGGCCCTGCCGCTGCTCCTGGTCCCGTCCGACCCGCTCACCCCGCGCCTCCCTGACCCGCACTTCAGGCGCGAGGCCGACGCCGCAGACGGCGCGGGCCTGGATGTCGCGGTGATCGACCACGACGCGATCCTCGCGGGCGACGTCCCGGCCGCCGTGCGCCGGGTCCCGAGGTCCGATGCCCCACGGCCCGCGTGGTACCGCGGCTGGATGCTTCCGGCGGCGGCGTACGCCCTGCTCGCCACCGCGCTGGAGGCCAGGGGAGTCCGGCTGCTCACCGACTCGGACGCGTACCGGACCGCGCACGAGCTGCCCGGCTGGTACGACAGGTTCACGAGCCTCACCCCGGCGAGCGTCTGGTCGCCCTGGGGTCCGGGTCGCCTGCCGACGGCGGCCGACGTCGGCCCGCTGGTCGAGGCACTCGACGGGGGACCCGGTGTGGTGAAGGACTACGTGAAGTCCCGCAAGCACGAGTGGTACGAGGCGTGCTACATACCGGAGCTCACGGACGTGGCGGGTGCCACCCGGGTGGTCGCGCGGATGGTCGAGCTGCAGGAGGACGCGCTCGCCGGAGGGATCGTCGTGCGGGCCTTCGAGCAGTTCGAGGCCGACGCCGGTGGTCGCAGCCGGGAGGTGCGTGTCTGGTGGGTCGAGGGTGCGGCGGTGCTGACCACGGCGCATCCTGACGCGGTCTCGGCCGATGCGGAACCGGTGCCGGGAGAGGTGTACGACGCCGTCGGCGCGAGCGTGCAGGCGCTCGGGGCACCGTTCGTGACAACCGACGTCGCGCTCCGCACGGACGGCGCGTGGCGTGTGATCGAGGTCGGGGACGGGCAGGTCAGCGACCTGCCGGCCGGTCAGGATCCGGCGCCGTTGCTGGGGGCGCTGTCCGCGGTGCGGGTGACGCCGTGAGCCGGAAACAGCAAGGCCCGGAACCGTTGAGGTTCCGGGCCTGGTTGCTCCCGCGGTTGGACTTGAACCAACGACCGTCCGATTAACAGTCGGATGCTCTGCCAGCTGAGCTACGCGGGATCGCGTTCGCCCCGTCCCGTGCACCGGGTGGGCGACCGGTGAAAACTCTAACAGGTTCCGGCGGGTTGTCCTGACGCATTTGCGATCCACCGGACAGGGGCATCGATCACACCCACCCTCCCGCACCCGGATGTCACGCTCTACCCAGCGATTGCGCCCAGAAACACCGCCTCAGACGGGCACAATCGCTGGGTAGAACGTAACAGCGTGGGGCTACCGCCCCACCAACCCCAGACCCGCCTCGTTGTAGCGGTCGCCCCGCACCCCGACCCGCGCGGCCAAGCCGTTCAGGTCGGCCACGTCGTCGGCGGACAGGGCCACAGCCGTCGCGCCCACGTTCTCCTCCACGCGCTCCAGCCGGCGCGTGCCCGGGATCGGCACGATCCAGGGCTGCTGGGCCAGCAGCCAGGCGAGTGCCACCTGGCCCGGCGTCGCGCCCTGGGCCTCGGCGAGGGCACGCACGTGGTCCACCAGCGCCTGGTTGGCCGTGCGGTTCGACGCCGTGAACCGCGGGATGGTGGCGCGCATGTCGTCGGCGGTGAACGACGTCGACGCGTCCACCGCCCCGGTCAGGAACCCCCGGCCGAGCGGGCTGAACGGGACGAACCCGATGCCGAGCTCCGCGAGCGTCGGCAGCACCTCGGGCTCCGGGTCGCGGGTCCACAGCGAGTACTCGCTCTGCACGGCCGTGACCGGGTGCACGGCGTGGGCGCGCCGGATGGTGTCCGGGCCCGCCTCCGACAGCCCGAAGTGGCGCACCTTCCCGGCCTCCACCAGCTCCTTGACCGTGCCTGCGACGTCCTCGACCGGCACGTCCGGGTCCACACGGTGCTGGTAGAACAGGTCGATCACGTCGGTGCGCAGACGGCGCAGGGCGGCGTCCGCGACCTCCCGGATGTGCTCGGGCCGGCTGTCCAGGCCCACCGAGGTGCCGCCCTCGATGCGCCAGCCGAACTTCGTGGCGATCACCACCTGGTCGCGCACCGGCGCCAGGGCCTCGCCCACCAGCTCCTCGTTGACGTACGGCCCGTAGACCTCCGCGGTGTCCACGAGCGTGACACCCCGTTCGACGGCGCCGCGCAGCACGCCGATCATCTCCTCGCGGGTGCCGGGGTTGGGGCCGTAGCCCTGCGACATGCCCATGGCGCCGAGCCCCACGGCGGAGACCTCGAGGCCCTGACCGAGCGTGCGGGTGTGCATCGTGATCTCCTTCGTCGCGGGGGCGTCCCACCCCACGCTAGCGCCGCGGGAACGCACCAGAGGTGTTCTGCCGGTACACCTCACGGCAGGGACTGGCAGGCGCCCGCGTGGCGTTGCACCGTGGGAGCGATCAAGGGCGCCGGGCGCCCGGAGGGAGCACCATGAGCAGCTGGGCCGAGCACGAGCTGGAGCAGGCCGAGGTCAGCGACGAGCTGCACGTCTCGTCCTACCGGCAGGACGGCACCCTGCGCCCGTACGTCGCGATCTGGGCCGTGCGGCTCGGCGACGCCGTGTACGTGCGCTCCGCGTACGGTCCTGGGAACGGCTGGTTCCGGCGGGCCAAGGCGTCGGGTACGGGACGCGTCCGGGTGGGTGACGTGGAGCGCGACGTCCGCTTCGAGGTCCCGGCCGACGACGTCCACCCGTCCCTGGACGACGTCTACCGTGCCAAGTACGGCAGGTACGGCCGGCGGATGGTCGACACGGTCGCCGGCCCGGCGCTGACCGGCGCGACGCTGCGGGTGGTGCCGGCCTGAGCCGGGCGGCTCAGGCCGGCAGGCCCGCCGCGTTGCGCACCCGCGCCTCGGCCGCGTCGATCGCGCCCGCCACCTCGGGGTCCGTCAGGTCGACGTCGTCGCCGCCGATCACCTGCGAGAACAGCTCGCCGTCCACCCGGCGCCGGACGGCGACGCGGGCAGAGCCCCCGCCGGGCAGCCGGACCGGTTCGGCGAGCACCACCGACCACTGCACCCGCTCGCGCAGCACCTGGGGCAGCACGGAGCGGCGGCCGTCGAGCGTCAGCGGCGTCGGCTCGTCGCCGTCGACCCAGTGCACCCGGATGACGTTGGACTCTGTGTCGTAGGTGGCGCGGTCGACGTCGGCCCACTCGCGGTGCACCACGACGGCCGGCGCGCCGCGGGACTCCGCCTCGCCCTGGCCCGCGGGCGTCCCGGGCGCGGAGATCATCAGCAGCTCGGCGCGCGTGGCGAACGCCCACGCCTCGCCCGAGGAGGTGACCAGGGGTGCCTGGGCCAGCACCGTGTCGGTGCGGTGCGAGCGCGCGGCGCGCCGGACCGCCGTCGTCGGCCGCGGTGAGAAGAAACCCATGGCCCCACGGTAGTCGCCGGCACCGGGCGCGCAGCCCGACCGGTGTCGCGCGAGTCACCACAGTTCACCCGCTGCCAGGTCGGCGGCGGGCCGTGCGGTGCCGTAGGTTCTGGCCACGTGACCTCGACAGACATCGCGCCGATCGCGGACCCCTCCGGCCAGCGGACCGGCGGCACGGCGCGTGAGCGGCGCGAGGCGAAGGCCCGCCGTCGTCGCGCCACGCGGACGACGGTCGCGGTCACGGTCGTGGTGGCCGTCACCCTGGGCGGAGGCGGGCTCGCCTGGTACGCGACGTCGACCACGGAAGACCTCGCCGACCAGAACGCCGCCGCGAAGGCGTTGCTGACGGAGTCCGACGGCAAGGTGGCGGAGCAGTCCCCGCGGGACGCGCTCTCGGCGCAGATCGAGGCGACCGAGGCCCTGCTGGACGAGCCGTTCCTCACCCGCCTCGTCAGGGGGACGTCGGGCCGGCGGGACGCCCTGGCGGCGGCGTCGGACGGGGTGCGTGCCTCGATGGTCGAGCTCGCGCGCGCCCAGGTGGTCCAGGCCCGGGCGGGTCTGGAGACGGCCGAGGCCCGGGCGCAGAAGTACTACGACGCGAGCGAGGGCCTGGGCGTCGACGCCGGCGTCCGCGCGCAGCTGCGGGGCGCCCTGGACACGACGGCGAGCGCCGACGAGGCCGCGGACCGCAGCCTGGCCGGCACGGACCTCGCGGAGCTGGAGAAGGCCGCGTACGACCTGAGCGCCAACCGGTCGGTGGTCACCCTGGCGACGGACACGCTGGCCGAGGCGCAGGACGCGATCACCTGCCCGGAGGTGGACCAGGTCTGGCACCCGGACAGCGGCAGGGTGCCGGCCGAGGACCTGGCCCCGATCCCGTGGGCGTCCGACCACATGGTCCGGGCCGACGTGCTGGACGGCCTGATCGAGCTGGACGCCGCGTACCGCGAGGCGTTCGGTGAGCACCTGACCATCAACTCGTCCTACCGGTCGTACGAGGCGCAGGCGTCGCTGTACGACCCGTCGTCGCCGATCGCCGCGGCGCCCGGCTGCTCGAACCACGGTCTCGGTCTCGCCGTCGACATCGGCGGGGGCGTGGAGACGTTCGACACCGAGCAGTACACGTGGCTCAAGGAGAACGCCCGGGCGTTCGGCTGGATGCACCCGGCCTTCGCCGAGCCCGACGGTCGCGTGCCCGAGCCGTGGCACTGGGAGTCGGTGCTCGCCCGCGAGGACGCCTGAGGCGATTTCACCCTGGATGCCCGAAAGGGTTGCCATCCGAGAAACCGGTTACTAGGATCCGGGAAACCGGTTCCCCGCGCGTACGAACCACGCAATGTCCCGCATTCAACGACGAACGTGAGGCACAGACGATGAGACGACCACGACCAGCTCAGATCCTCTCGGCGGCAGCGGCGGTGACCCTGGCGGTCACGACGGGGCTGATGGCCCAGGCCGTGCCGGAGGCGGCGGCCGCCACCGGTGCGGCCACGGGTTTCGCCACCCAGAACGGCGGCACCACCGGCGGCGCCGGCGGTCAGACCGTCCGGGCCACGACCGGCACCGCGATCCACGCGGCGCTGTGCGGCCGCGCCAGCAGCGACACCCCGATCGTCATCGAGGTCGAGGGCACCATCAACCACGGCAACACCAGCCAGGTCTCCGGGGACAGCTGCAGCACCGCCGACGACGTCATCGAGCTCAAGCAGATCAGCAACGTGACGATCGTCGGCGTCGGCGGTGGTGCGGTGTTCGACCAGATCGGCATCCACATCCGCGAGGCCAGCAACATCATCATCCAGAACGTGACCGTGCAGAACGTCAAGAAGTCGGGCTCGCCGACGTCGAACGGCGGCGACGCGATCGGTATGGAGAGCGGCGTCCGCAACGTGTGGGCCGACCATCTGACCCTGCTGGCCTCGGGCGGCGAGTCGGAGGGCTACGACGGCCTGTTCGACATGAAGAACGACACGAAGTACGTGACGTTGTCGTACAGCGTCCTGCGCAACTCGGAGCGCGGCGGGCTGATCGGGTCCAGCGAGAGCGACCTCTCGAACGGCTTCGTCACCTTCCACCACAACCTGTACCAGAACCTCAACTCGCGCACGCCCCTGCTGCGCGGCGGCGTGGCGCACATGTACAACAACCACTACGTGGGGCTGGTCGAGTCGGGGATCAACTCGCGGGCCGGCGCCCGCGCGAAGGTGGACAGCAACTACTTCGAGGACTCCAAGGACGTGCTCGGCACGTTCTACACCGACCAGGCCGGGTACTGGCAGGTCGCGGGGAACGTCTTCGACAACGTGACGTGGTCGAGCCCGGGGGAGGACAACAACCCCGCGGGACCCAACCCGACGTCGAACACCTCGGTGAGCATCCCGTACTCGTACCCGCTGGACGCCGCGAGCTGCGTGCCGGGCGTCGTGGCCGAGACGGCGGGCGCGGACACGGGGCTGCGGGTCTCGGACGGGAGCTGCGCACCGACGGACCCAACGGACCCCACGGATCCGACCGATCCCACGGACCCGACGGACCCGCCCACCGGGGCCAACCTGAGCCTCGGCGCCGGTGCCGACGGTTCCAGCAAGGCGAGCGGCACGAGCTACGGCAACGTGCTCGACGGCGACGCCGGCACCTACTGGTCCCCGGCGAGCACGACGGGCCGGATCTCGATCAAGTGGGGCAGTGCCACGACGATCTCGTCGGTCGACGTGGTCGAGGCGGCCGGGGCCGTCGGGAACATCGGGTCGTGGCGGCTGGTGAACAACGACAACGGCACCGTGCTGGCCACGGGGAGCGGGGCCGGTGTCATCAGCTTCGCGGCCACCTCGCTGAGCAAGGTCAACCTCGAGATCACGTCGTCGTCGGGCACGCCGCGGGTCGCGGAGCTCGAGACGTACGCGGGCGCCGCGCCCGGTGGGGAGGAACCTGGCGGTGAGGACCCGGGCGAGGGGCCCGCCGAGCAGCCGAGCGCCGACGCGCTCTTCGTGGCGCCGGGCGGTACCGACGGCGCCTCGGGGACCGAGTCCGACCCGACCACGCTGGCCTCGGCGATCGACCGGATCGAGCCCGGCGGCAGCATCTCCGTGCGGGGCGGCACGTACAACCTGTCGCAGACGCTCGACATCGCGCCGGGCAACAGCGGCACCTCCGGCGACCGGACCGAGCTGTTCGCCTACCCGGGCGAGACCCCGGTGCTCAACTTCTCGGCGCAGAGCGAGGACCCGGCCAACCGCGGCATCGCGATCGGCGGCGACTGGTGGCACCTGCGCGGTCTCGTCGTCGAGCACGCCGGCGACAACGGCATCCTGCTGGGCGGCGACAACAACGTCATCGAACGGGTCGTGACCCGGTTCAACCACGACTCCGGCCTGCAGATCTCCCGGTACACCGCCGGGGCGCCGAGCAGCGAGTGGCCCTCGAACAACCTCGTGGTCTCCACGGAGTCGCACGACAACGCCGACTCCGACGGGGAGGACGCCGACGGATTCGCACCCAAGCTCACCGTCGGTACCGGCAACGTGTTCCGGTACACCGTGTCCCACAACAACATCGACGACGGCTGGGACCTGTACACCAAGGACGACACCGGCCCCATCGGCGCCGTCACCATCGAGGACTCGCTCTCCTACGAGAACGGCACCTTGTCCGACGGCTCGCAGGCCGGCAACGGCGACCGCAACGGCTACAAGCTCGGCGGCGAAGACATCGGCGTGAACCACGTGGTGCGGCGCAACATCGCGTTCGACAACGGCAAGCACGGGTTCGGCTACAACCGGAACCTGGGCTCGCTCACGGTGTCGAACAACCTGAGCATCGGCAGCGCGGAACGGAACTTCAACTTCGACGGCGGCTCGTCGACGTTCCGCGACAACACGTCCTGCGACAGCGGGTCGAACGACCGCATCATCGGCACCGACGCCGGTGGCAACCAGTGGTGGTCCGGCTCGAACGGGTCGCGGTGCGCGCAGTACTCGGGGGCGCTGGACTGGTCCTTCGCGTCCGACGGGAGCCTCGTGGTGACCATCGGGGGTGACGTGGTCGACCTCTGACCCGATACGCGACGAGGCCCGGGATCCGGCGGATCCCGGGCCTCGGCCGTGCCCCGTGCAGGACTTGAACCCGCGACCGAGAGATTATGAGTCTCCTGCTCTGACCAGCTGAGCTAACGGGGCCTACGGCAGCACGCCGCGGGAGGATCTTACTGCCTGGGCCCGCCGATCCTGCTGCGGCACACCTGGCCCCGCCCGCGGCACGACGCCGAAATGCCCTGGCGCGCGTTCGCCGTCGGCCCGTAGGTTCTGCGAGCCCTCCACCGGAGGCGCACCACACCATCCGCACGGAGAACAGGAGCACTCCCATGTCCTCGAACTTCCCGGTCGCCCTCTCGGGTGCCCGGGCCCGGACCCTCATGTGGGCGCACGAGCACGACGTCGACCACGCGGCCCTGAACCAGCTGCGCAACATCTCCGCCCTGCCGTGGGTCGAGGGCGTCCGCGTGATGCCCGACGTCCACCTCGGCAAGGGCGCGACCGTCGGCTCGGTCATCGCCATGCGTGACGCCGTGTCGCCCAACGCCGTCGGCGTCGACATCGGCTGCGGCATGATCGGCGTGCGCACCTCGCTCACCGCGAGCGACCTGCCCGACGACCTCTCCCGTCTGCGGACGCGGATCGAGGCTGCGATCCCGGTGGGGTTCCACGCGCACGACGAGCAGGTCGACCTGCGCCGGCTGCGGCCCGTCAAGGGCTCCGGCGGCCAGGAGCGGCTGCGCGGCGAGCAGGGGTTCTGGGACCGGTTCGAGACGCTCCACCCGAAGGTGCGGCAGCTCGAGACCCGGGCGCGCAAGCAGCTCGGCTCGCTCGGCGGCGGCAACCACTTCGTCGAGGTCTGCCTGGACCAGGACGACCAGGTCTGGCTCCAGCTCCACTCCGGCTCCCGCAACATCGGCAAGGAGCTCGCCGAGCACCACGTCCGCGTCGCCAAGGACCTGGAGCACAACAAGGGTCTCGTCGACCGGGAGCTGGCCGTGTTCGTCGCCGGCACGCCCCAGATGGACGCGTACCTCAACGACCTGTGGTGGGCCCAGGAGTACGCGGCGCGCTCGCGCGCGGTCATGATGGCGCTCGCCGTCCAGGTGGTCCGGGACGAGTTCAGCGGCCGGGACATCACCTTCGACGAGGGTGTGAACGTGCACCACAACTACGTGGCGCGCGAGCAGGTCGACGGCGCGGAGCTGATCGTCACCCGCAAGGGCGCGATCCGGGCCGGCCGGGGCGACCTGGGCCTGATCCCGGGCTCGATGGGCACCGGCTCGTACGTGGTGCGCGGCCTGGGCAACCCGGAGTCGTACTGGTCGGCGTCGCACGGCGCGGGCCGGCGGATGTCGCGCACCCGGGCCAAGAAGGAGTTCACGGTCGAGGACCTCGCGGCGCAGACCGCGGGCGTCGAGTGCCGCAAGGACTCCGGCGTGCTCGACGAGATCCCGGGCGCGTACAAGGACCTCGACGCGGTGATCGCCGCGCAGTCCGACCTCGTCGAGGTCGTGGCCCGGCTGCGGACGGTGCTCTGCGTCAAGGGCTGAGCGCGGCCGGCCACCGTGGTCCGGCAGGAGGATCACGGTGGCCGGCCGCGCGTGGGGTGGCCGGCGGGTGCCGCCCGGGCCAGAGTGGAGAGGTCCGCTCGGGGAGGTGGTCCGCGTGACGGTAGCTGCGCCGCGGCACGACGGCGGTACCGGGCCGCGTCCGGCCGGGGTCGTGCTCGGCCTCCTGCGGGCCGCCGCCACCTCGGCGGTCCTGGTGGTGCTCTACTACGTGCTGCCCCTCGACCGGGACTCGGTCCTCGGGTCGGCCGTCGGGCTCGGCGTCGGCCTGGTCGTGTTCGCCGTGGCGGTGTACCGGGAGGTGCGGGCGATCGTCCGGTCGCGGGCGCCCGCCGTTCGCGCGATCCAGGCCCTGGCCTGGCTGGTCCCGTTCTTCCTGCTCCTGTTCGCCTCCACGTACTACATGCTCGGCGTCCAGGTGCCCGGGGCCTTCAGCGAGACCCTCAGCCGGTCCGACGCGCTCTACTTCACCGTCGTCACGTTCGCCACGGTCGGGTTCGGCGACGTCGTGCCGCGGGCGGAGGGGGTCCGCCTGCTCGTGTCCGGCCAGGTGCTGCTCGACCTCGTGATCCTCGGGCTCGGGGTGCGCGTCATCCTCGAGGCGGTGCGCCGGGGCCGGACGACGGGCTGACCGCTCGGCTGGATCAGGCGGCCCGACCTCTGGCACCCTGTGCGCGGTGAGCGACGCGCGAGACGGGACCGGCGACACGGCTCCCGCGGTCTCGCGACGGCTGCGGGGCCTCGTGCTCGCCGTCTGGGGGCTGCTGCTCGCCCATCTCACCGCCACGCTGCTGTGGACGGCGCCCGGCTGGGTGACGGGACGGCCCCAGGAGGGTCCGCTCTCCGCCGAGCCGTCCGGTACGGCTGGGTACGGTGCGCTGGAGGCCTGGATGACGCCGGTCTTCGACCAGGGGTGGTCGCTCTTCGCACCTGAACCGCTGCACGTGGACTACACCCTGCGGGTGCGGGGTGTGTACCGGGGCGGTGGCGGTGCCCCGGTGCCCGGCCCCTGGATCGACGCGACGGCGGTCGAGCTCCGCGCGCTGACCGGTCACGCGCTCCCGGCCGCGACCGAGCGGCCCGCCCGCCGTGTCGCCGCCGAGGCGCGCGACGCGTACCTCGCACTGCCCGAGGCAGGTCGTGACGTCGTTCTCCGACCGACGGCTGCCGCGCCGGACGTTCCCGGCCACCCGGTCGCCTGGGCGGAGCTGCGCGCGGCGCTGCTCGGCACCGGCGTGGCAGCCGACGTCGTCGACCGGTACCTCGCGGCGGACCGGGCCCTGGCTGCCTATGCGACGCAGGTGGTACGGGCGTCGGGCTCTGACCGGAGGCACGACCGGCCGGTGTCCGTCCAGGCGGAGGTCGTGCGCCGCCCGGTCCCGCCGTACGGCTCCGCCGAGCGAGCCCGCCCCACGGTGCTCACCTTCGGCGCCCGCCCGCTCCTGCGGCTGCCCGGGCAGGACGACGCCGCGTTCGGTGCCGTGTGGGCGCGGCTCCAGGAGCTGGGTCACGGGGCAGGGCGGTGACCCGGCTCCTGGACGCCGTCGTCCGCTGGAGCACCCGGTCCGCCCGTGCCACCCACGGCATCGCGCTGACCCGCATCGTGCTGGGCCTCGCCGTCGGCGCCTACGTCGCGGTGAACGTCCCGGCGCGCCACGCCCTGTGGGGCGCCGGCGCCCGCTGGACGACGCCGATCGGCGGGCAGGTGCTCGCCACCGGCCCCGTCCTCACGGTGGGCTGCGTGCTCGTGATCCTGGTGTCCGCGCTGGTGGCCCTGGGCTGGCACGCCCGCTGGACCGTGCCGCTGCTCCTGATCGGCTGGTCCGGCCTGACCGCCGTGAACCCGCTCGTCGCGGACCAAGGGCTGAACCTCGCCCGGATCCTGCTGGTGTACCTCTGCTTCGCGGACACCTCGGCGCGGTGGTCGCTCGACGCCCGGCGCCGGCGGAGGGCGGCGAGACCGCCGGCGGGCGGTGCCCCGGTGCGCACCCTCCTGCACAACGCCGCCGTGGTCGCGGTGGGCGCGCAGGCCTGCCTGGTGTACGTGCTGTCGGGGCTGTTCAAGCTGGAGGGGGAGCAGTGGCGTGACGGCTCGGCCGTGTACTACCCGCTGATGCTGCCGCAGTTCCGGCCCTGGCCGCCGCTGGCCGATTTGATCGCGGGCAGCGGCTGGCTCGTCGCAGCGGTGACGTGGGGAACCGTCGCGCTGCAGCTCGCCTTCCCGCTCCTGCTGCTCCACCCGCGCCTGCGGATGGCCGCCGTCACCGGCGCGTTGCTGCTGCACGCGGGCATCGGCGTCGTCATGGGGCTGCCGTTCTTCTCGCTCTTCATGCTGGCCGCCGACTGCGTCTTCCTCGACGTCGCGGCGCTCCGGCGCGCCGGGCCGGGTGCGCGGCCGCGCCCGGAGCCGGGGTGAGCTCCGGGCGCGGCCGACGGCCAGGGGACCGGGTGGGTCAGCCCACCTGGTGGAGCCAGCGGACCGGGGCGCCCAGGCCCGCGTAGCGGAACGGCTCCAGCTCGTCGTCCCACGCGGCGCCCAGCGCCAGGTCGAGGGCCTCGCGCATGGCGCGCGGGTCGGCGAGCTCCAGGGCGGCACGGACCCGGTCCTCCGGCACCACCACGTTGCCGTGGACATCCGTCATGGCGTGGAAGATGCCGAGGTCCGGGGTGTGCGACCAGCGGGCGCCGTCGGCCCCGTTGCTCGGGTCCTCGGTGACCTCGTACCGCAGGTGCGACCAGCCGCGCAGGGCGGACGCCAGCTTGGCGCCCGTTCCCTGCGATCCCTGCCACGAGTACTCGGCGCGGTACAGACCGCGCCCAGCGGGCTGCGCGGTCCAGTCCATGGAAACGCGCACGCCAAGAACGTTCCCCGCGGCCCACTCGATGTGGGGACACAGGGCACGTGGCGCGGAATGCACGAAAAGTACACCCCGCGTGATGACACCGGCCATGTCTTCCTCCCTGGGTCGAGGTACGTCTTCCCCTACGTCCTCACCAGGGCGGTGACGCTGTGGCCGGCTGCACAGCGGTGCTCCGGACCACATCCTGCCCGATCCTGCGGCGACATGCGAGGCGAACCGGCGCGCATGTCGCCGAAAGAATCACTTCGTACGACGAGTTCGTGCGGCACATTCTTGCCTAAAGGGACGTACCGCCACTAGTGCTGGAACGAATCTCCTGATGATTCATCCCACATGGGCGATATGTACGAAAGGGAGCGCTGCTCCCTCAGAGGCGTGCGCGCAGCTCCCGCATCGCGGCCCGGCGCGTCTCCTTCTGGAGGCGGTCCAGGTAGACCATGCCGTCGAGGTGGTCGCACTCGTGCTGCAGGCAGCGGGCCATGATGCCGGTGCCCTCCACGGTGACGGGCTTGCCGTCCAGGTCGATGCCCTCGACCCGCGCGTAGTTGGCGCGCACCGTCGGGTACCAGAGCCCGGGCACGGACAGGCAGCCCTCGCCACCGTCCTGCAGTTCCTCGCCCAGCTCGACGATGCGCGGGTTGATCACGTACCCGATCTCGCCGTCGATGTTCCACGAGAAGGCCCGCAGCGAGACCCCGATCTGGTTGGCGGCCAGCCCGGCGCGACCTTCGTCGTCGACCGTCTCGACCAGGTCGGCGACGAGACCGCGCACGCGGTCGTCGATCGTCGCCACGGTGTCGCACGGGGTGCGCAGCACGGGGTCGGGAACCACTCGGATCTCACGCATTGCCATGCGTACATTCTCCCATGTCACGACCCGGGGGCGCCGTCGGCACACCCCGGACATGCCAGACGCTCAGGTCACGCGCGTGACCTGAGCGTCCGACGAGGCCTGTGGCTCAGGCGTTCTGGATCAGCAGCGCCACGTTGTGCCCGCCGAAGCCGAACGAGTTGTTGATCGCGGCGACGTCGCCGCCCGGCAGCTTCGCCGGCTCGTCGCGCACCAGGGGCACCTGGAGCTCCGGGTCCGGGTTCTCCACGTTGATGGTGGGCGGGGCGAGCCGCTCGGACACGGCCTTGACCGCGAACACCGACTCGATGGCCCCGGCGCCGCCCAGCAGGTGGCCGGTCATCGACTTGGTGGCCGAGAGCTGCACGTGGTCGGCGTCCGACCCGAAGAGCTTGCGGATCGAGGCGGTCTCCGTGAGGTCGCCCACCTTGGTGGAGGTGGCGTGCGCGTTGACGTGCACCACGTCGGCCGCGGTGACCCCGGCGTCCTGGATCGCGAAGCGCATGGCCGCGACCTGGCCGGTGCCCTCGGGGTCGGGGGAGGTGATGTGGTACGCGTCGGACGACAGGCCGACGCCGCCGATCTTCGCGTAGACCCGGGCGCCGCGGGCGGCGGCGTGCTCGGCGCTCTCCAGCACCAGGACCGCCGCGCCCTCGCCCAGCACGAAGCCGTCGCGGTCGACGTCGTACGGCCGCGAGGCGTGCTGCGGGTCGTCGTTGCGCAGCGACAGCGTGCGCGACGCCGCGAACGCGGCGAGCGGCATCGGGTGGATCGACGCCTCGGTGCCGCCCGCGACCACGACGTCGGCGCGGCCGGACCGGATCATCTCGACGGCGTAGCCCACGGCCTCGGCGCCCGACGCGCAGGCGGAAACCAGCGCGTGGGTGCCGGCGCGCGCACCGAGCTCCAGCGACACGTAGGCGGACGGCGAGTTCGGCATGAGCATGGGGACCGTCATCGGCAGCATGCGCCGGGCGCCGCGCTCACGCAGCGTGTCCCAGCCGTCCAGGATGGTCTGGATGCCGCCGATGCCGGAGGAGACCACGGCGCCGAGCCGCTCGCCCGGGACCTCGGGGCTGCCCGCGTCGGCCCAGGCCTCGCGGGTCGCGACGATCGCGTACTGCGCGGACGGGTCCATGCGCTTGGTCTCGGGGCGGGACAGGACCTCCGCCGGGTCCACCTTGATGGTGGCGGCGAAGTTCACGGGGATCCCGTACTTCTCGGCCCAGTCGTTCTCGAGGGTGCGCGCCCCCGAGGTGCCGGCGAGGGCGGCCTCCCACGTGGATGCCACGTCTCCGCCGAGCGGGGTGGTGGCGCCGAGGCCGGTGACGACGACGTCGCGTGCGGAGGTCATGATGATGCTCCCGGGGGTGGTGGAACGAATGACTGGAGTGCCCGGCGGCGGCGCGGGACCGGCCCGCGGCCGCCGCCGGGGGCGGATCAGGCCTGGGCGCTCTTGATGAAGCTCACGGCGTCGCCGACGGTGGCGAGGTTCTTGACCTCCTCGTCCGGGATGCGAACCCCGAACTTGTCCTCGGCGTGCGTGACGATCGTCATCATCGACAGGGAGTCGATGTCGAGGTCGTCGGTGAAGGACTTCTCGAGCAGGACGTCGGCCGTGTCGAGGCCCGTCTCCTCGGCGACGATCTCGGCGAGGCCCGTGAGGATCTCCTGGTCCGTGTTGGCCATGGGACTTCCTTATCTTTCGTAACGGTCACCGGCGCCGTCGGGCACCGGAGTCTTGCTGGTCAGATCTTGGCGCATCCCGTGACCGGAATGCACAACAGGCCGTCCTGCGGGCCTGCCGGCGCCCGCTACGGCAGCACCACGACCTGCGCGGCGTAGACGAGGCCCGCGCCGAACCCGATCTGGAGGGCGAGGTCGCCGGACCTCGCCTGCCCCTCGGCCAGGAGCCGCTCGGCGGCCAGGGGGATCGACGCGGCGGACGTGTTGCCGGTCTCGGCGATGTCCCGCGCGACCACCACCGTATCCGGCAGACCGAGCTGCTTCTTCATCTGGTCGATGATGCGCATGTTGGCCTGGTGCGGGATGAAGACCTGGATGTCCTGGGCGGTGACGCCGGCCTCGGCCATCGCCTTCTCGGCGACGGGGGCCATCTGGAAGCTCGCCCACTTGAAGACCGTCTGGCCGTCCTGGCGCAGCGTGGGCCAGCCGAGCGAGGGGTCCTCGCGCAGCTCGGTCCAGGAGTGCGTCTGCCGGATGGCGGTCGCCTTGGAACCGTCCGAGCCCCACACCGTCGGGCCGATGCCCGGCGTGTCCGAGGGGCCGACGATCGCGGCACCCGCGCCGTCGCCCAGCAGGAACGAGATGGAGCGGTCGGTCGGGTCGATGATCTCGCTGAGCTTCTCGGCGCCGATCACCAGCACGTTGCGCGCCAGGCCCGCGCGCACCAGGGCGTCCGCCTGCCCGATGCCGTACGCGTAGCCCGCGCAGGCGGCCGAGACGTCGTAGGCGGCAGCGGGCGTCGCGCCGATGCGGTCGGCCAGGACCGCGGCGGCCGACGGCGTCATGTGCATGTGGGTGATCGTCGAGACGATGATCGCGTCGATGTCCGCGCCGGTCAGGCCGGCGGCGTCCAGGGCCTTGCGCGACGCGGCCTCGGCCAGGTCGAGCATGTCCCGGTCGGCGCCGGCCCGGCGCCGCGTGATGATGCCGGTGCGCTGGCGGATCCACTCGTCGGAGGAGTCGATCGGGCCCGCGATGTCGTCGTTCGTGACGACGAGCTCACCGCGCTCCGCGCCGATCGCCAGGATCCGCGAGAACTGGGTGGGCTGGGCCTGCTGCAGGATGGTCACTGGTCTGCTCCGGATGTGCTCGTGCTGTGGGCCGCGATCAGCTCGCGGGCCGCGTCGAGGTCGGCGGGCGACTTCACGGCCACCGTCTCGACACCCTTGAGTCCGCGCTTGGCCAGACCGGTCAGGACGCCGCCCGGGGCGAGCTCCAGCAGGCCGGTGACGCCGCGCTCGGCGAGGCTCGTCATGATCAGGTCCCAGCGCACCGGGGCCGTGACCTGGCCCGCGAGGTTGCGCAGCACGTCGGCGCCGGTGCCGTGCCCGTGGGCGCCGCCCGTGTAGGCCGTCCCGTCGAGGTCCGCCAGGAACGGCAGCGTCGGGTCGGCGGCGTCCCATCCGAGGGCCACGGGCTCGAACTCGGCGCGGGCCGCGTCCATGAACGGCGTGTGGAAGGCGCCCGCGACCTGCAGCGGGATCACACGGGCCCGGGTGGGCGGGTTCTCCGCGAGCTTGGCGAGATTCTCCAGCGCGCCGGCGGCGACGGTCTGGCCGGCACCGTTCACGTTCGCGGGCCACAGCCCGGCGGCCTCGATGGCGGCCAGCACCTCGTCCGGGTCACCGCCCACCACGGCGCTCATGCCCGACGGCGCTGCGGCCGCGGCGGTGGCCATGGCCCGGGCGCGGCGTGCGACCAGGCCGGCGGCGCCGTCGTCGGACAGCGCGCCGGCGACGGCGGCCGCCGACAGCTCGCCGACGGAGTGGCCGGCGGTGACGTCGATGACCTCCGGCGCCTCGCGCCCGTCCAGGACGGCGCGCAGCGCGAGCAGGGAGGTCGCGACGATCAGCGGCTGGGCCACGGCGGTGTCGCGGATCGTGTCCGCGTCCGACGTCGTGCCGTGTGCCACGAGGTCCAGGCCCGCGGCCTCGGACGCCGCCGCGAGGCGTTGGTCGGTTCCGGGCAGCTCGAGCCAGTCGCTGAGCATCCCGGGGGTCTGAGAGCCCTGTCCAGGGCAGACGACGGCGAGCACGCCTCCACTCTGCCAACCCGGGCGGCGGATCTGACGTCGCGACCCGTACCAACCTGGTCGGGGGGCCTTGTGCGGAATCTACAAGGCGCCGCCCGGGGCGACGGGTTAGGGCGAACGGGTCAGCCGCGGCCGAGCTGGCCGAGCGCCAGCGCCACCTGCAGCACGAACGACTCCCGGGCGTCCAGCGGGTCCCACCCGGTGATCTCGGAGACCTTGCGCAGCCGGTAGCGCACGGTGTTGGGGTGAACGTACAGATGGCGTGCGGCGGCCTCCAGGGACCGGCCGGTGCCGAGGTAGGCGGAGAGCGTCTCCAGCACCGCACCCCCGGCGTCCTGCAGCGGGGTGAAGGCCTGGGCGATCAGGGTCGCGCGCGCCGTGTAGTCGCCGGTCAGCACGCGTTCCGGCAGCAGGTCGTCGGCCATCACGGGGCGCGGCGCCTGCGGCCAGGCCGGGGCCGCCGTCAGGCCCGCGAGGGCCGACCGGGCCGACCGCGGGGCCTCGGTCAGGCTCGGCACCTGGGTGCCGATCACCACCGGGCCGGCGCCGAACCGGCTCAGCAGCGACGTCGCGGCGGCGACGAGGTCGCCCTCGCCGCCGAGCACGAGCACGAGACGGTCGCCGTGGATGCCGACGAGGGCGTCTCCGGCGGCGCGGCGGGCCACCCGGCGGATCTCGGCGGTGCGGATCTCGTCCAGCTCCTCGGTCGCCAGGCCCACGACCACGAGTGCGTTACCGCGGCCGCTCCAGCCGAGGGCGGAGATCCGCGAGCGCAGCGAGTCGTCGCCGTCGCCGCGCACCAGGGCGTCGACCACGAGGGCCTCGAGCCGGGCGTCCCAGGCGCCGCGCCACTCGGCGGCGCGCGCGTAGACCTCGGCCGCGGAGAACGCGACCTCGCGGGAGTAGCGCAGCACGGCCTCGCGCAGGTCGCGCTCGCCGCCGGGGGCGGCGATGCGGTCGGAGTGGGTCTCGACGACGTCGACCACGACGCGGACGAGCTGCAGGGTGTGCTGGAGCGAGATGGACCGGGTCAGCTCCGTGGGCGCCGCGGCGAAGATCTCGCTGACGCCGTGGGGCGGCCGGTCCGGGTCGGTGAACCACGAGGTGAACGCGTTGATGCCGGCCTGGGCCACGAGGCCGACGTACGAGCGGTCCTCCGCCGGCAGGTCGCGGTACCAGTTCAGGTCCTCGTCGAGCCGGCGCATGGCGGCGGCGGTGAGCAGGCCGGTGGCCTCGCGGACCCGCTGGAGATTCATCGGGAATCCGGCAGGGTCGGTGCCGGTCTCCTGCGTCTCGTCCGTGGGCCGGTCCACGGACGGCTCCGCCCCCTGGTCGTCCTGGGGGGCGTCGTTCCGCGCGGCCCGTCGTGTTGCTGGCACCCCGGCAGCATACGAGCCCGGGTTGTGGGGAGTCCACAAACGGACTTCTCCGGCAGCGTCGGTCCAGTGTGCGGGTGCGGAAAACTGTAGGGTCGAGGTATGGCCCTGATGCAACGGCTCCGCCGCCTCATCCGTCGGCCCCCGTCCGCGTCCACGGTCGGCACGCGCCGCCTGTCGCCGTCGGCGCCCCGGCGGGGGGACGACGGGCACGAGGACGCCCTGCGCGCCCAGCTGACCGACGATCCCAACAACGAGGAGGCGTTCCGCGCGCTGGCGGAGATCGTCCGCCGTCGGGCCGCCGAGGACCCGACGCTGGAGGACCCGCTGCGGGACTCCGACGAGATCCCCGAGTCGAAGCAGCGCGAGGCGGACCTGGCGGTGTGGGCCCTGGCCGAGGAGCTGGCCGGCCACCCCCGCGGGTGGTACCCGCTGATCGAGCTGGGTCGGCTGTCGCTGGCCGACGACCCGGAGGGCGCCGTCCGCCGGTTCACGACCGCCGCCGAGCGGGACCCGGACGGCCACGCGCTGGTCGAGGGGCTCGCGATCCTGCGGGACGCGGGCATGCCCGTGGAGGCGCTGGGGCTGGGCGTGGGGCAGTGGCGGGTGCGGGAGCACCCGCCGGAGGTCGGCCGGCATCTCGTGCTGGCGGCGTTGGAGGCGGACCGGCCGCACGAGGCCAGGCAGCACCTGCGCTCGCTGGAGACCCACCCGGACGCGAAGGCGACGGCGCCGCTCCGCGCGGAGCTGGCGAAGGCGATCGCGGAAGCCGTCTGACGCCGCGCGACGCAAAGTCACGCTCTACCCAGTCATCGGGCCCGGAACTCACGTGAGTTCCGGGCCCGATGACTGGGTAGAGCGTGACCTGGGGTCAGCTGTCGCCGCCTGCCACGCCCGACGTGCCGGCGTTGACGTCCAGGAGGCGGTACTTCTCCACGGCCTTGGCCACGACGTCGTTCGGCACCTCGCCGCGGCGGGCGAGCGACTGCAGCGTCTTGACCACCATCGACGGACCGTCGATGAGGAAGTGCCGGCGCGCGGCGGCGCGGGTGTCGGAGAAGCCGAAGCCGTCCGCACCGAGCACCGCGTAGTCGCCGGGCACCCACGCACGGATCTGGTCGGGCACCAGGTGGTCGTAGTCGCTGGTGGCGACGAACGGGCCCTGGGCGCCGGACAGCTTCTCGGTCACGTACGGCGTGCGCACGGGCGCGGCTGGGTCCACGAGCGCGTCGTGCTCGGAGGCGAGCGCGTCGCGGCGCAGCTCGTTCCAGCTGGTCACCGACCACACGTCGGCCGAGACGCCCCAGTCCTCCTTGAGGAGCTGCTGCGCCTCCAGCGCCCACGGCACGCCCACGCCGGAGGCGAGGAGCTGGGCCTTGGGGCCGTCCGCGTCGGACACCGAGATGCGGTGGATGCCGCGCTTGATGCCCTCGACGTCGACGTCCTCCGGCTCGGCCGGCTGGACCATCGGCTCGTTGTACACCGTGAGGTAGTACATGACGTCCTGGTCCCGGCCGTCGGAGCCGTCGCCGTACATGCGCTCGATGCCGTCGCGCACGATGTGCCGGATCTCGTAGCCGTAGGCCGGGTCGTACTGCACGACGGCGGTGTTGGTCCCGGCGATGAGCGGCGAGTGGCCGTCCGCGTGCTGCAGGCCCTCGCCGGTCAGCGTGGTGCGGCCCGCGGTGGCACCGATGATGAAGCCGCGCGTCATCTGGTCGCCGGCCGCCCAGAACTGGTCGCCCGTGCGCTGGAAGCCGAACATCGAGTAGAAGATGTAGACCGGGATCATCGGCTCGCCGTGCGTCGCGTACGACGTGCCGACCGCCTGGAACGCGGCGGCGGAGCCGGCCTCGTTGATGCCGGTGTGCATGATCTGCCCCGACTCGGACTCCTTGTAGCTCAGCATGAGCTCGCGGTCCACGGCGAGGTAGTTCTGGCCGAGCGTGTTGAAGATCTTGGCGCTCGGGAAGATCGAGTCGAGGCCGAAGGTGCGGGCCTCGTCCGGGATGATCGGCACGATGCGGTGGCCGAAGTCCTTGGCCTTGAAGAGGTCCTTGAGCAGGCGGACGAACGCCATGGTCGAGGCGACCTGCTGCGTGCCGGAGCCCTTCTTCAGCAGCTCGTAGGACTTGTCCTCCGGCAGCGTCAGGGTGCTCTTCGCCGTCGTGCGGCGCTCCGGGACGAACCCGCCGAGCTGACGGCGGCGCTCCAGCATGTACTGGATCTCCGGCGCGTCGGCACCCGGGTGGTAGTACGGCGGCAGGTACGGGTCCTTCTCGAGCTCGGCGTCCGAGATCGGGATCCGGAGCGAGTCGCGCAGCGTCTTGAGGTCGTCGCCCTTGAGCTTCTTCATCTGGTGCGTGGCGTTGCGTCCCGCGAAGCCGGCACCCAGGCCGTAGCCCTTGACGGTGTGCGCCAGGATGACGGTCGGCTGGCCGGTGTGCGCGCGCGCCGCGGAGTAGGCCGCGTAGAGCTTGCGGTAGTCGTGGCCGCCGCGCTTCATGTTCCAGATGTCGTCGTCGGTCATGTTCTCGACGAGGGCCTTGGTGCGCGGGTCGCGCCCGAAGAAGTGCTCACGGATGAACGCGCCCGACTCGGCGCGGTAGGTCTGGTAGTCACCGTCCGGGGTGACGTTCATCAGGTTGACCAGCGCGCGGTCCTTGTCGGCGTTGAGCAGGGCGTCCCACTCGCGGCCCCAGACGACCTTGATGACGTTCCAGCCGGCGCCCTTGAACTGGGCCTCCAGCTCCTGGATGATCTTGCCGTTTCCGCGCACGGGGCCGTCGAGGCGCTGCAGGTTGCAGTTCACCACGAACGTCAGGTTGTCGAGCTGCTGCTGCGCGGCGAGCTGCAGCATGCCGCGGCTCTCCGGCTCGTCCATCTCGCCGTCGCCGAGGAACGCCCAGACGTCCTGCTGGCTGGTGTCCTTGATCCCGCGGTTGTGCAGGTACTGGTTGGTCCAGGCCTGGTAGATCGCGGACGCCGGGCCCAGGCCCATGCTGACCGTCGGGAACTCCCAGAAGTCCTGCATGAGGCGCGGGTGCGGGTAGGACGGCAGGCCGCCGCCCGGGTGCGACAGCTCCTGGCGGAACCCGTCGAGCTGGTCCGCGGACAGGCGGCCCTCGAGGTACCCGCGGGCGTAGACGCCGGGGGAGGCGTGGCCCTGGAAGTAGATCTGGTCGCCGCCGCCCGGGTGGTCCTTGCCCCGGAAGAAGTGGTTCAGGCCCACCTCGTACAGCGTCGCGACGGACGCGTAGGAGGAGATGTGCCCGCCGACGCTCAGGCCCTCGCGCTGGGCGCGGGTCACCATGACCGCCGCGTTCCAGCGGATCCACGAGCGGTAGCGGCGCTCCATGGCCTCGTCGCCGGGGAAGTACGGCTCCTCGTGCACACCGATGGTGTTCACGTAGGGGGTCGCCATCGACGCGGGGATGCTCACGTTCCGCTCTCGCGCACGGCGCAGCAGGTTGAGCATGACGTACCGGGCGCGGGGTCCGCCCTTCTCGTCGATCAGCCCGTCGAAGGACTCGACCCACTCCTCGGTCTCGGCCGGGTCGATGTCAGGTACGGCGCTGAGCAGACCGTTGATCAGCGGTCCGGTCTCGTCAAACGAAGCCACCAGCTACCTCTCTCGGTGTCGCGCGGCGTGGTCGCGGTTCGCGCTCCCCGCCGCCTCGTCAGGCCCCGTCGCGTCGGCGGCAGCGTCACCACAGCTGGGGTTGCGGCTGTGCACGCCCACGCACAGGTGGTCAGAGCCATTCTGTCCCCTTCCAGCGTGCGCTCACACCATAGGGCGGTCAAGAGTGCGTGATCTGCGTTACGTCGGTGCTGGATCACGTCCGTATTGATACGCGGTATCGCAATGATGAGACTGAGTGCATGACCTCCTCGTTGCCGAGGGCTCATCGATTCATCAATTGGACACCACGCGACCTGGTTGCGAGGCATGGCCGGGGTGCGTGCACTACCTTTGGCGACGGAGAGCCCGACGACGGGCCAGAGAGCACCAGGACGACCCGGCTCCAGGCCGGACAGAGAGAGGGACGATCAACCAAGTGAGCACGGACACCCAGGGCGCGGGGCGCCTCGGTTTCGAGGCCGGCCAGGTGGTGCAGGAGTTCGGCTGGGGCGACGACGTCGACGAAGCACTGCGGGCCGACATCGAGGAGATCATCGGTGGCGAGCTGGAGGACGAGGACTACGGCGACGTCACCGACGGCGTCATCCTCTGGTGGCGGGAGGGCGACGGCGACCTCACCGACGCCCTGGTCGACGTCCTGACGGTCCTCGACGACGGCGGGCTGATCTGGATCCTCACCCCCAAGCCCGGTCGCGACGGCGAGGTGGGCCACGGTGACATCCAGGAGGCCGCGACCACGGCCGGCCTGCAGACCACCAGCACGTTCGCGATCGCGGAGGACTGGTCGGCGACGCGTCTGGGCTACCGCGGCCGCGGCAAGTGACCGTCCTCGCACCGGGAGACCCCGCACCCGACTTCACGCTCCCGGACACGCACGGCACCCCGACCACGCTGTCGGACCTGCGCGGGACGCCGGTGCTCGTCGTCTTCGTGCCGTTCGCGTTCTCCGGGACGTGCACGGGGGAGCTGTGCGAGCTGCGGGACAACATCGAGGACTTCGAGACGGCGGGCGTGCGGCTGCTCGTCGTCTCCACGGACGCCGTGTTCACGCTCAAGGCGTGGCAGGCGGCCGAGGGGTACCAGTTCGACCTGCTGTCGGACTTCTGGCCGCACGGTGAGGTGGCCCGTGCCTACGGCGTGCTCGACGAGGACGCCGGGCACGCGCTGCGGGGGTCGTTCCTGATCGACGGTGACGGGATCGTCCGGTGGAGCGTGGTCAACCCGCGCGGGCAGGCGCGGGACCTGGAGGAGTACCGCAGGGCCGTCGCGGAGGTCTGAGACGGCCGGTCTCGCCAGCTTCGTGCGGTGGGGTGGAAAAGCAGGACCGTTCTGCGGCGTGGGCCAGGTATTGTGGACCGCTGCCGGGGCTCGTAGCTCAGCTGGTTAGAGCGCCACGTTTACACCGTGGATGTCGGGGGTTCGAATCCCTCCGGGCCCACTGGCTGCAGAAACGCAGCCTGACCTGCGTCGACGCTTCCTCCTCTCCTGGACAGCAGTAGACACTTCTGGACTCCTGTGGGCATTCGAATGCCCACCTAATGCCCACGGCTGCTGGCGCCCGTCGCCCACCTCACTCAGTGAGGGGGTCGGTCTCTATGGCAGGTAAGTCAGGTCACCGGGCGTTCGGCAACATCGAGACGCGCCGCAACACGCGGACCAAGAAGGTCTCGGGCTACCGCGCGCGGTACACAGGGCCGGATGGTCAGATCCACCCGCGTTCGTTCGGGGACAAGCTCGCCGCAGAGGCCTGGCTCGTCGAAGAGAAGCGGCTCATCGATCGCGACGAGTGGACTCCACCGAAGTCGCGCGGTGTGGCGGTGGGGCGTTCTCGTGGGTGCCGGTGCCGACGTCGGTGGGGTCGTAGTGCTCCCACCACCCTTCCAGACCCTGCCACAGCAGTGCCCAGGACCGCAGGGAACGTCGTCCCTTGCCGCGAGCGTCGCGGACGGTCTCGGGCTGGTTCAGCCGTTGGATCGCGGCCGCGACGACCTCGTCGACGTCGTCCTGGCTGATCGGCTCGACTGCTTGGGCCGTCGGGTCGGTCGCGGCCAGTTCGGCCTTGACGCGGTCGTACAGCGGGAAGACCGACGCTCCGCCCCGGATCTGCTCGAGGGCGTCGGCGGCCATGGTCCGGATGCGGTCGGGACGCTCGGGGTCGTTTGCGATGTCGGTCAGGGTCGCGATGCGGTCCAGGCGGGAGTAGGACGCCTTCCCGGTGACCATCTGCGCGGCCTGTCGTCGGGAATTGCGCAGGTCAGACGGTCCCGCCAAATTGGCGGGACAATAATTTTCCGTTTTGTCCCCAACGGTCACCTGGCCGGTCGCGTCTTGCGCGGACGGGGTGGTCCCCGGGCGGTCGGCCGGCATGCCAGGTCCGCCGAACTGGGTGACCTGCTTGCGGCGCGCGGCGTCCTCGGCGGTCAGCTGCTTGATCTCCCGGTACAGCTGTGCCGCCTCGACGTCATCGAGAGGCTTGCGCAGCTGTTCTTCGTCGCGCTCGGCCAGGACCTCTTGGAGGCGGTCGGAGATCCCGCTCCTCACCCAGGGGCGGGTGGTGGTCCAGCCCAGGCGCTGGATCGCGACCAGGCGCCGGCACCCGCACACCAGGACCATGTCCGGGGTGACCGTGATCGGCTGCAGCAACCCGACCCGTTGTATCGACGCGGCCAGCGCGTCGATGTCGCCGAGGTCGTGCCGGTGCCGCTCCCCGACGACGATCGCGTCCACGGCCACGTCCAGGCGCAGCAGACCCTCATCGGCGTCCCGCTTCTGGGGCCGGGGTTCAGGCAGCAGCGCGGCGCTCCGAGAGGTGGTGGCACACCGGACGGGGCGTCGGATCTCGGGACTGCTGCACGGATAGGTCCCCCTGTCACCTATCCGTGCAGCAGTCCCGCTGGCCCAACGGGATGAGCGCCATGACGGTCGCCCAGCACGTCTTCACCACCAGCACCGCCGAGGAGCACTGAACCATGGAGGCAGGGCCTGTGGGCCGTGTGGTAAGGGAGAGTCCATCATGGCCTCATGCGAGGAGTGATGATGGGGCGGACGTCGCACGGTGCGCGTTCCTCGTCGAGGAGTCGGGCCGTAGTGATCGTGAACCCGGTCCGGGTGGATGCGGCCCGCCTTCGCGCGGCACTTGTCGCCGAGGAGCGGCGCCAGGGGTGGCGACCGCACGTGTGGTTCGAGACGACACCCGAGGACCCGGGCGGGCAGGCGGCGAGAAGTGCGCTGGGTCATGATCCGGCGCTCGTCATCGTGGTCGGTGGCGACGGCACGGTGCGCGCCGTTGCCGAAGAGCTGGTTTCGAGCGGGATACCGGTGGCGGTCGTGGCGGCAGGGACCGGGAACCTCCTGGCGCGTGAGCTCGGGCTGCGGGTCGGCCTGGAGGAGGCGGTCCGCGTGGCGTTCAGCGGCTCGGACCGCACGATCGATGTGGGCGTGGCCGAGCTCGAGCGCGAGAACGGCCCCGCGTCCACGCACGTGTTCCTGGTGATGGCGGGCATCGGCCTGGACGCACGCATGGCGACAGGCACCAACGCCGCTCTGAAGCAGCGCATCGGCTGGCTCGCCTACGCGGACCCCATCAGCCGGTCGGTGGTGGGCAACGAGCGGTTCCCGATGCACTACCGCGTCGACCGTGCGCGGGAGCGGTCTGTGGGTGCGCACACCGTGATCGTCGGCAACTGTGGCACCCTGACCGCCGGCATCCTGCTGCTGCCTGACGCGGAGGTGGACGACGGTCTGCTCGACGTCGTCCTCCTGCGTCCCAAGGGTTTCTGGCAGTGGGTGCGTGTCGGGTGGCGCCTCATGGTCGGCGGGGTCCTCAACCGGTCGCGGGCGGGCCGTGTGGTGCTGCGGTCCGCACCACGGCTGCGTGCCATGGAGTACGTGCAAGGCCGGAGCCTGTCCGCGCGGTTCGAGTCGCGACAGCACGTCGAGCTCGACGGGGACAGCTTCGGTGAAGTGACCGCCGCCAGGATCCAGGTCCGTCCCAGGGCGCTGACGGTCCGCGTACCGGAACACCCGTCCGTCGGGAGAAACGGAGAGACGCCGGGCGACGGCCCGGCGCCCTAGGGCCTCGAAGCCCCAGGACGCGTTGGGCCCGGTCAGGGCGTTCGGCTGCTGCCGCCGTGCTGGTGGCGTCGAAGCTGGGCGATCCGGATGGTGCCGATCACCAGGGCGATGATGCCCACCCCGACTCCCGCGATGAGCAGGGCGACGGCGAGCGGGACCGACCCCTGCATCCCCAGGAACGAGACCAGCACCGGCTGAGTGTTCTGCAGCATGAAGATGATCAGAGCGACCAGCAGGAGCGCCGCGATGCAGATGCCGACCCAGGCCGCGCCCGCACGGCTCCGGCGAGCCCCGGTGGGATGGGTGCTTGTACGACGTATGTGGCCCGACCCGCGCACGTCGGCGTCTGGTCTGCTGGGGTTGCCGTTGACCGCGGACGGCAGTGGTGGGGTGGGGGTAGGAACGGTGGCCATGACGGCCTCCCTGCGATTCCGGGCCCGCGCACCTCGGGTGGGGCATGTTCGCCCGGATCCATCCCACTCTACGCCCCTCGTCGCCGTGGGCGCGGTGCCTCAGCGTCCGAGCTGGGCTGCCAGAGGGCAGGCGAAGGGGTCGCGCGCGCGGTGCTCGACGTCGTTCAGGTATCCCACGACGATCAGGTAGGAGCGGAAGAAGCTCACCTCGGTGTACGTCACGCCGAGGGTCGAGCAGAACTCGCGGACGAGCGGCTGGACGCGCCGCAGGTTGGGTCGGGGCATGCTCGGGAAGAGGTGGTGCTCGATCTGCCGGTTGAGCCCGCCCATGAAGAAGTCGACCAGCGCGTTGCCGCGGATGTTGCGCGACATGAGCACCTGCCGGCGCAGGAAGTCGAGCTCGGCACCGGCGGGGACGATGGGCATGCCCTTGTGGTTGGGGGCGAACGCGCCGCCCAGCAGCACACCGAACAGGCCGAGCTGCACGGCGAGGAAGGCGGCGGCGATCGCCGGCGGCAGCAGGATCAGGAGCACGGCGACGTTCAGGGTCAGGCGGGTCAGCAGCACGGGAGCCTCCACCCCACGATGCACCACGGGTCCGCGGCCGAGCACGGTACGCACGCTCGCCACGTGCAGGTTCAGCCCTTCGAGCGTCAGCAGCGGGAAGAAGAACCAGCCCTGCCGGCGGGCGAACCAGCGCCGCCAGCCGCGGCGGCCGGCCACGATCGCCGGCGTGAAGGCGATGACCCCGGGCGAGATGTCCGGGTCGCGCTCCTCCTGGTTCGGAGCGGAATGGTGAGCGTTGTGCTTCGTGGTCCACCACGCGTGGCTCAGTCCGACGAACACGTTCGCCAGCACACGGCCGGTCCAGTCGTTCCACGCCCGTGACCGGAAGACCTGGCGGTGGGAGCTGTCGTGGCCGAGGAACGCGAGCTGGGCCAGCACGACGGCCAGTGCCGCGGCGACCAGAAGCTGCCACCACGAGTCGCCGACGAGCACGACCGCGGTCCAGACCAGACCGAAGGCGACGACGGTACCGATCAGACGCGTCCAGTAGTACCCGTACCGGCGTCGGAGGAGCCCCGACTCGCGCACCACCTTCGCCAGGACCGAGTAGTCCCTGGTCACCGTCCGGACTTGACGGCGGGCCCCTGTCGTCCTGCCCGAGGCCGGCCGCTCACTCGAATCGGACATCTTCTGCCTCGGCTCTCACCCCGGCCGCGCGCGCCGCTTCCGCTTCGCTCCACCGAAGGCGTTCGTCGTCGCGTCGCGCGCGCTCGGCGAGCACTTGCTGCTCCACCTCACGCAGCACCCTGGCGATCTCGGAGGCCAGTCCACCGGCCAGCATCGCCAGGTTTGTCCCTGCGATCTCCAGACGGCGGTCCGCGACCTTCAAGGACACCCCTCGGTAGCCGCGCTCGGCGAGCATCGCTGAGACGCTCGAAGCCTCGATCAGAGCGCGTTCCTCGGGAGAGACCCGCCGGGAGAAGACGGCTGAGACCAGGTACCGCTCCGGCTCGTCCTCCGTACCGAGCTCGTGCGGGAGAGCGGAATCCAGCACACCGCGCAGGAAGAGCCCACCTCGGGCGACAGGCTCGGCGTCAGGTGCGCCGGCAGCGCGAGGAACATCCGGCTCGAACCCACCGTCGTCGTCCCACCGTGCTCGTCCGGTGTCCTCGACGGGAGCGGGCCGCCTCGTCGACGAAGACACTCGATCAGCCTCAGACTGGCCTTTCTGGCCGTCATCCATGATTTCATCATACGCCCGCGAGTTCGGCACCTGTGACCTCGCCCGCTCAGTGCTTGCGGAGGCGACCGGCGGCGTCGGTTCTGCGGGTCCGGGCTTGGTCGCCGTGTCCGTTGGCGCCAGGACGTCGGCGATCGCCCGCAGCACGGTGACACGTGACCTGGTGACAGATAGGAGGCTCTCGGGTCTGGTGTCGTTTCGACTGACTGGGGGATCTCGGAATCTGGCTGCTTCTTGTGTGAGGCGGTTCTCGGTCACCACCGGCAGAGCCGGTAGTCGAGGATCGGTGAGATCACCGAGCTCGCATCGTGCATCCTTCCTTCCGGTGCTCACCTCGCTCGTCTACCTCATCGCGCGCGGACGCGGCATGGCTGATCGGCAGCTCAGGGTCGTCGCCGAGGCTGCGCACCTCGTCCCGGTCGGTCCAGGCTCGGCGGCCGTGGCGGAGCGCACGTCGATCGTCCCGCCGTGGGCGGTGACGATCGACTCGGCGATGGCCAGGCCGAGGCCCGTCGACCCGCCAGCGCGGTTGCGGGCGGTGTCGCCGCGGGTGAAGCGGTGGAAGAGCGTGGTGCGCAGGTCTGCGGGGATGCCGGGGCCGTCGTCGGAGATGGTGAGCTGGACGGTGTCACCGGTGCGCCCGACGCGCACGTCCACGTGGGTGCCAGGCGGGGTGTGGGTACGTGCGTTGGCCAGCAGGTTCGCGAGAACCTGCTGGAGGCGTGCCTCGTCGCCGGTCACGAGGAGGTCGCCCGCGGGGTCGGTGCTGCCGGGGTGCGCGTCGTCGTCCGGTTCGTCGGGCAGGTGGAGGGCCCAGGCGTGGTCCGGGCCGGCGGCGTGCGCGTCCATGACGGCCCCGACGGCGAGGGCTGCCAGGTCGACGGGTGACTGGTCGAACTGTCGCCCGGCGTCCAGGCGTGCCAGCAGGTCTTCGAGGAGTGTCTGTGCAGGTCAGGGCAACTTCCACGGTTTACACCGTGAAGGCGTCGGGATGGACGACGTCGTTCTACGTGGTGCCGGGCACGCCCCGCTTCAGTCCTGGCACCGCGCTCCTACGCCCAACGCCACTCGACCCCCGACAGAAACCCGACAGATTCAGCCGTCACTGACCGTCACCACTGGACTAAACTCGCACTCACGAGGGTGACTTCCCGCCCCGCATTCACTGCGGGCCAGAGTCATCAGTGACAGGCGTATGTGGCCGTCACCTGCAGAAACGCTATCCAGTGGAGCGGCGGAGCAGGTAGGCGACCACGGATCCAGGGGCCCCGGCGTGCGGCTTGATTGCGCGTCGGCCCGGGATCAGAGGGTCGCTGGTTCGAATCCAGTCAGCCCGACCCCGTGATGCGACACGGCATCGGAACGGCCTGAACCTACGGATCGTAGGTTCAGGCCGTTCGTCGTCGACGGACGCCTACGACGTGACGACGCGCGGGCCGGTCTCCGGGAGCGGACCGGGCAGCTCGACGCGGGTGTGCGCGGCGGCGATCGTGGCCGGCCGGTGCGCGATGAGCAGGGTGGCGCGATCGGTGGCCCGCGTCAGGAACTGCATGATGGCCGCGTCGGCGTCGGGGTCCAGGGACGCGGTCGGTTCGTCCAGCACGAGCACGCGGGGGTCGCGGAGCAGGGCGCGGGCGATGGCGACGCGTGCGCGCTGCCCTCCGGAGAGGCCGGTCCCGTGCTCGCCCACGGGGGTGGCCAGGCCGAGCGGGAGCCCGCCAGACGGGTCGAGCAGACCGGCCGCCCGCGCCGCGCGGTCGATCATCGTCGCCGTGGCGCCGGGGTCGCCGAGCGTGATGTTGCTCCGCACGGTTCCGCGCAGCAGAGGTGATCCCTGCGGTACGACGGCGACCAGGTGGCGCAGGCCGGTGTCCGGAAGGTCGCGCAGGTCGGTCCCGTCGACGCGGACGGCGCCTCCGTCCGGGTCCCACAGGCGCAGCGCGAGCCGCGCGGCCGTGGTCTTGCCCGCACCGGACGGCCCGGTGAGGGCGACGACCTGCCCGGGGCGCACGTGCAGGCTGAACTTGTCGAGCACCGGACGCCCCGCGCCGTAGGCGAAGGTGACGTGGTCCAGGACGAGACCCTGCTCGTCCTGGACCGAGGGGGAGCGACCTGCGGGACGGCGGTCGACCGCCGGCGGGGTGGCGAGCACATCGCCGACCCGCTGGGCGGCGGCCCGCAGGGTGCCGGCGTTGCGCAGCAGGTCGGCGATCTGCGCGGCGGGGCCGAGGCCTGCCACGGCCACGATCACCGCGAGCGGGACGTCGGCCGGGGCCACGGCGCCGCGGTCGAGCAGCACGATGCCGATCGCACCGAGTGCGGCACCCGCGAGGGAGACGTCGGCGATGCCACGCTCCAGACCGAGGCGCCGGGCCTCGCGCACCTGGGTGCGTGCGTGCCTCCGGGTGTCCTCGGTGATCCGGTCGAGCCGGCTGCCGAGGGCGTCCGCCCCGGTCAGCTCCCGGAGCCCGCTGACGGTGTCGAGCAGCTCGGACCGCAGCCCGGCGGCCCCGGCGGCCAGTGCGGCGCCGTCGCGGCGGGCGCGGCGTGCGGTAGCCAGAGGGGCCGTGACACCGACGAGCAGCAGCGGCACCCACACGAGCAGCAGCAGCGGGCTGAGCGAGACGGACACGGCTGTGCTGACCGAGAGGACCAGCACGGCGCTCAAGGTCTGCGCCACGGTGTGGGCGTAGAGCCATTCGAGGGTCTCGATGTCAGCGACGACGGTGGTCACCATGTCGCCGGTGCGCTGCCGGCGGGTACGCGTCGGCAGCGCACCGTGCAGGGCGTCGAAGACCCTGCCGCGCAGCAGGGCGATCAGCCGGTAGGCCAGGTCGTGCGAGACCCATGACTCCCGCCACGCGGTGGTGGCGGCCAGCACCCCGAGGGCGCCCAGCCCTGCGGTCAGCGCCCTCAGGTCGACAGGCTCGCCCGCCACGACCCGCCCGACGGCGACGGCGAGGCCGAGCGCGATCGCGAGCACGGCGCTCTGGGTGACGACGCTCCACACCACCGTCTCGACGAACAGGCCCCGGTGCGTGGTGATGACCGGGAGCAGCCGGAGGACCGCTCTCACGACGCACTCCCCGCCATGAGGACCCGTGCCGGGGGTGGTCCGTCGCCGCTGGCGGTCAGGCGCCCGTCGCGCAGAGCGATCCAGCGGTCCGCGTGCAGGCAGGCGCCGGCCCGGTGGGCGATGACGAGGACGGTCCGGGCCGACGAGTCCCGGGCGACGGCGTCCATGACACGCTTCTCCGTGTCGGGGTCCAGCGCCGAGGTGACCTCGTCGAGCACGAGGACCGGAGCCGGTGAGAGGAGTGCGCGGGCGATGGCGAGTCGCTGTCGCTGGCCGCCGGAGAGCTGCTCGCCGTTCTCGGCCAGCACGGTGCCGTACCCGTCGGGCAGGGCGGCGACCACGTCGTGGACGTCGGCGAGGCCGCACGCGTGCTCGATCTCGGCGTCCGTCGCCGCCGGGCGGTACAGGCGCAGGTTGTCGCGCACGCTCCAGGCGAACAGCACGGGATCCTGCGGCACCACGACGACACTGCGGCTGCGCGCACCGCGGGTGTAGGCGCGCAGGTCGACGCCGTCGACGCGGACCTGGCCGGCGTCCGGGTCGATGTCGCGTTCGAGCAGCCGCGCGAGCGTGCTCTTGCCCGACCCGGACGGGCCGACGACCGCGACGGTCTCACCAGGCGCCACCCGCAGGCTCAGACCCCGCACGCCGGTGGTGGTACCCGGGTAGCGATAGGTGACGTCGTCGACCATCACGGACCCGGTGGGGGCGGGAGCGGCGTGGGCACCGTTCTCGATCACGGCCGGTCGTCCGGACAGGAGCCGTTCCAGCCCGTCCACGGCGGTCAGGCCGAGATAGCCGGCGTGCCAGGTCGTCCCCAGGTCCTGGACCGGCCGGAAGCACTCCCGGGCCAGCAGCAGCACCGTCATGGCCGCCGTGGCGCCAGCGCCGCCGGAGACGACGGCGGCCACGGCGGCGAAGACGACCAGGACGGTGCCGAGGTGCAGGGCCACGCCGCTGACGAGCGTCTCGACGAGCGAGAGCCGGAGCTGGGCCATGGTGGACACCCGCAGTCCGTCCGCGTCCGCCGCGATCCGGGCGGCGATCCGGTCGGTCGCACCGAAGGACCGCAGCAGCGGGATCTGCTGCAGCGCCTCGACATAGTCCGACGACAACCGGGTGAACCGGTCCCAGCGCCGCCGCCCGGTGCGCAGGAGCCGGGCGTCCCAGACCCGCGGGGCGAGTACCGCTACCGCGGTGGCGACGGCGAGCACGGCACCGGCTCCCGCCGAGCGCGTCCAGACGAGCGCGACGACGACGGCGGGGACGACCAGCACGACGATCAGCTGCGGCAGGTAGCGCGTGTAGTAGGCGTCCAGGCCGTCGACCCCGTCGAGCACCGTGGCGGCGGTACGCCCGGAGTCACGCTCCGCGACCGGTACGGTCGCGAGCTGGAGCAGCAGCCGGCGCCGCAACCGGATCCGCACCTCCGCCCCGACGCGTGTGGCGGTGGGCTCCCGGGCCCCGATCAGCACGCCGCGGAGCAGCGCGATGCCGGTCAGCGCCGCCAGGCCGGGTACGAGGTCGCCGTCGCCGTGCACCACCGCGGTGACGACCGACCCCGCGGCGAGCGCGAACGCGATGTGCAGAACGGACAGGACGACGCCGAGGCCGGCCAGGGCGAGGATCGCCCCTGACACGGCCCCGGCGAGCTGGAGCAGGCGGCGGTGGACCACCGGTCAGAACGCGTCCGGGTAGAGCTGCTCGGCGATGTCCCGCACGATCGAGACGTTGCCCAGGGTGCCCGGGAACACGTCGGCGCTGGACACGGCGATCAGCCGGTCCTCGCGCACGGCGGGCATGTCGGGGAACGTGGTGGTCAGGTACTCGCGCGTCGCGGCCTCGTGCTGCTCGTCGTAGGCCGAGAACACCAGTGCCTCCGGCTCCTGCGCGGCCAGTGCCTCCGGGGTGATCGTCGCGGCGAAGAACTCCGCGAACGCCGGGTCGTCGGGCCCGTAGACGTTGTCGGCCCCGGCGCGGCGCAGGATGTCGTGCTCGACGCCCGCGCCGATGGCCTGCAGCGTGCTGCCCTCGACGTAGACCTGTGCGACGCGCAGCTTGTCGACGTCGGCGACGGCGGCGGCCACCTCGTCCAGCTCCGCCTGGCTGACGTCCACGAGGTCCGCCGCCTCGTCCTGGACGCCGAAGATCTCTCCGACGTTCTCCAGGTCCGTGAACAGGTCGGTCACCTCGCCGGACATGCGCCGGTCCGCGCAGCCTCCGGTGGCCACGTAGACCGCCGCCCCGGCCTGCTCGAGCTGCTCGATGCTGGCGAAGCCCTGCTCCGCGGTGAACTCGTAGGTGGTGGGCGAGTACACGAAGTCGGGCTCGACGGCGAGCAGGTCCTCGCGGCTGGGGGGCATCGCCTCGCCGATGACGGGGACGTCGCCGGCGAGCGGCGCGACGTCGTCGGGCAGCTCCTGCGCGGTGGCCTGGGCCTGCCCGGCCAGCCGGTCGGCGAGGCCCAGGCGCAGCAGCAGCTCGGTCTGCGCCGGGTGCATGCCGACGGCGGCCGCCGGGGCGCCGTCGACGACGACCTGGCGGCCGCAGTTCTCCACGGCGACCGGTTCCGCGGAGCCGGACGGCCCGGGGGTGGCCGTGACCGACGACCCGCACCCGGCCAGGAGCAGGGCGCCTGCGGTGAGCGTGGCGGCGGAGCGGTAGCGGGCGTGTGCGGTGGGGATCATGTCGGGATGCTGCTTTCTGCTCGGGCTTCGGGGGAGCCGGTGGTGGGGTGGCCGTCGGCCGCGGAGAGCGGGCGGAACGAGAGGACGGGCTGTTCGGCGTCCCCGTGCACGCGGACGTCGACGCCGAAGATGCCGCGGATCAGCTCGGGCACGAGCACCGTGGCGGGCGGCCCGGCGGCGATGATCCGGCCGGCGTCGAGCACGACCACCTCGTCGCAGTACCGGATCGCGAGGTTGAGGTCGTGCAGGGCGGCGATCACGGTGCGGCCCAGGCCACGCACCGTGGTCATGAGCTCGTGCTGGTGGCTGATGTCGAGATGGTTGCTGGGCTCGTCCAGGACGAGGACGGGGCTCTGCTGGGCGAGGGCCCGTGCGAGCATGACCCGCTGGCGCTGGCCGCCGGACAGGGTGGCGACCATCCGGTCGGCCAGGTCGGAGACGCCGGTGCGCCGCATGGCGTCGGCGACCACGTCGAGGTCGGCCGGGGTGTCCCTGCCGAAGGCGGCGTGGTGCGGGGCGCGGCCGAGCAGCACCGTCTCCTCGACGTTCAGGTCGAAGTCGGTCGGCGCGTCCTGCAGCATGACGGCGACCGCCCGGGCCGCCTGGCGGCCGCTCAGGCGCAGGACGTCCTGCCCGTCGACACGCACGCCGCCCACCCGTGGGCGCACCGCCCGGTAGAGCGTGCGCAGCAGGGACGACTTGCCGCTGCCGTTGGGCCCGACCAGGCCGACCACCGTCCCGGGCTCGATGGTCAGCGACGCCCGCTGGACGACGTCGCGGCCGCCGAGCCGGACGGTGACGTCGTCGAACTCCACCCTCATCGTCCGAACCCCGCCCGTTCGGCGCCGCCGCGGCGCATCAGCCACAGGAAGAACGGTGCGCCCACGAATGCCGTGAGGATCCCGAGCGGAACCTCGGTCGGGGCCGCGACCGTGCGTGCCAGGAGGTCGGCGGCCATCAGGAAGACCGCGCCGCCCATGACCGTCACGGGCAGCATGCGCCGGTGGTCGGCACCCACCGCGATCCGTGCGACGTGCGGCACCACCAGGCCGACGAAGCCGATGCCGCCCGCCACCGAGACCACGGTGCCGGTCAGGAGGGACGCCACCACCAGCAGCACACCGCGTAGCCGGCCGGCGTCCACGCCCAGCGACACGGCCGACTCGTCCCCGGTCATGAGCGCATTCAGCGACCGGGCCAGGACGAGTGCGGTCACGCCGGCGACGAGGAGGGCGACGGCGGGGCCGACCAGGCTGGACATGGTCGCCGCCGAGACGCTGCCCAGCAGGAAGAACAGCACGCTGACCACGTTCTGGGCGCTCGTGGAGATGGTCAGGTAGCTCGTGACGGCGCTGAACAGCGTGCCCAGGGCCACTCCCGCCAGGATCATCCGGGTAGGGGACAGTGCGCCGTCCTTGCGGGCCAGCACCGCCACGCAGACGCAGGCCCCCAGGGCGCCGGCGAACGCCGCGATGTTCAACGACAGACCGCCCAGCGCCGCCGAGCCGAGCACGATCACCAGCACCGCGCCCACGCTCGCGCCCGACGACACGCCCAGGACGTACGGTTCCGCCAGCGGGTTGCGGACCGTGACCTGCATCAGGGCCCCGGCCAGTGCGAGACCGGCTCCGGCCAGGCCGGCGAGCAGTGCGCGCGGCAGGCGGAACTGCCAGACAGCCTGGTCCTGCAACGGCGTCAGCGACCCGTCCGACATCCACGGCATGCCCGGCAGCAGGTGCCCGAGCACGAGCTGGGCTGCCTGGACCGGGCTGACGGCCACCGAACCCACCGTGCCCGAGACCACGACAAGCAGGCAGGCGGAGAGCCCCAGTGCGGCGCACAGCAGCCAGGTCCTGCGGACGAGGCGCCGTCGGACACGACCGGGCGCTGACAGGGCGGGCCTCGACGCCGCCGGGCGCGGGAGCGAGCCCATCATGCGTCAGACCCCACGGTCACGAGGGCGGCGTGGTCGCCCGTCCTCCGGAACCCGGCGGGATCCCTGTGTGTCCCCCTGGCTTGCCGCCGATCCTCGACCCTCACAGTTGCGAACGATAACCGTTCTCATAGGACCATGGCAAAGACGGTGCCGCCAGTCCGGCGTGCCTGCCCAGGGCACCCGATCTTCATCCGGGCTTCCTTTCCAGGACGGCGGTCTCGTAATTCGCGGCCATCTGCGCGGGGTTCCATATCGATATCGCCGGTCGCGATATCCCGCACCGCCGGCTCCCGCCAGAAAGGAATGCCCATGCGCCCCCGCGCACTCCCGGCCCTGGGCCTGCTCGCCCTCGGTACCACGGTCCTGCTCGCCGGCTGCTCCTCGGCCTCCGCCGACGATGCGGCCGCCGACCCGAACGCCCCGATCACCTTCGCCACGACCCCGCTCGGTGACGACCCCGGCGCCGAGAACCCCATCGAGGCCTTCGCCGGCCTGGTGGAGGCCGAGACCGGCCGCGAGGTCGAGATCGTCGACGTGCCCGACTACACGGCCGTCGTCGAGGCCCTGCGCAACCACCACGTCGACATCGGCTTCATGAGCGGCTTCCCGTCCGCGCTGGCGGTCAACACCGGCGAGGTCGACTCCCTGGTGGCCTGGCCGGGCAACGACGACCCGGTCTCCACGTGCCTCGTGCTCGACGACTCGCCGCTCACCGCGCTGGACGACATCACGCCCGACACCGTGGTCGCGTTCGCCGACCCGGCGTCCAGCTCCGGCTACTTCATGCCCGTCGCGATGCTGCACGACGCCGGCCTGGAGAAGGACACCGACTACGCCGCACTGTTCAGCGGCGGGCACGACATGAGCTTCACGGCTCTGAAGGAGGGCCAGGCCGACGTCGCGTGCACCTCGACGATCTTCCCCACCATGGCCGGCCTCGGTGACCCGATGTTCCCGTTCGAGAAGGGCGAGACCCGCTCGATCGGCGAGAGCGACTCCATGCCGGTCGCCGTCACCGTGCTGGCCGACCAGGACCTCTCCGACGACAAGCGCGACCTGCTGAAGCAGGCGCTGCCGAAGGTGTTCGTCGAGGAGAACGCCGACGCCCTCGGTGCGATGTTCGAGGCCATGCAGGGTACCGAGCCGGTCGTCGACCCCGACCCGTCGATCTTCCAGCCCTTCGTGGACATCGCGGCCGTCGCTGACGTCGACATCTCGGACCTGGGCTGAGCATGTCCACTCCCGCACTTGTCTCGGTGCGCGGCCTGCGGGTCGCCTACGGTGACGGTCCCCTCGTGCTCGACGGCGTGGACCTCGACCTGTCCGCCGGCGAGATGGTCGCCCTCCTGGGCTCGTCCGGTTCCGGCAAGTCGACGCTGATGCGCAGCCTCACCGGGTTCGCGCCGATCAGCGAGGGCTTGGTGCACGTCGTCGGCCAGGACATGACGCATCTGCCGCGGGGCGGCCTGCGCCACGTGCGCGCCTCCGTGGGGCAGGTGTTCCAGCAGTTCAACCTGGTGGGCCGGCTCAGCGTGCTGACCAACGTGCTGACCGGAGCCCTGCACGACGCCGGCCCGGTCAACCTGGCCGGTGGGTTCTCCGGCGCCCACCGCCGCCGTGCGATGGAGCTGCTGGACCGCGTCGGCATCGCCCACAAGGCCGCCGAGCAGGCGCGGTCCCTCTCGGGCGGGCAGCAGCAGCGGGTCGCGATCGCACGGGCGCTGATGCAGCGCCCGCGCCTCGTCCTCGCCGACGAGCCGGTCGCGTCGCTCGACCCGAAGATGTCGCACGCGGTGCTCGGCCTGCTCCGCGAGATCGCGCACGACGACGGCATCCCGGTGCTCGTCAGCCTGCACGTGCTCTCCCTCGCGCTGGAGCACTCCGACCGCGTGGTGGGTCTGCGGCACGGCCAGGTGCTCGTGTCCGCGCCGACCGCGCAGCTCGACGCCGCGGCGCTCGACGCTCTCTACTCCCACGACGACCAGGGGGCGGCTCGTGTCCGCGACCTTGTCTGAGTCCGCGCCGGACGCCGGACCGGGCGCGCCGGAGCCGCAGCTCGACCCACGTACCCGCGCCCGCCTCGAGCGCGCGGTCAACGTGCCCCGGGCGCGGTTCCTGCTCGGCATCCCCGTCGTCGGGGTCCTGATGGTGTGGTCCTTCGTCGGCGCGGAGTTCGACGTCGCCAAGCTCGGCGAGGGCGCCACCAACATGGGCGACTTCCTGCTGCGGCTGTTCCCGCCCACGTGGGACAAGCTCGGCGTCATCGTGGAGCTGCTCGTCGAGACGCTGCAGATGGCGATCGTCGGCACCGCGCTCGGCGCGGTCCTGTCCCTCGTCGTCGCGTTCGGTGCGGCGTCGAACATCGCCCCGCGCTGGCTCTACTACCCCACGCGGTGGGTCATGAACGTGATCCGGTCGCTGCCCGACCTGGTGTTCGCGCTCATGTTCGTCTCGGCCGTGGGCCTGGGCCCGTTCGCCGGCATCCTCGCGATGACGGTGGGCTCCGTCGGCTCCATCGGCAAGGTCTTCGCGGAGGCGATGGAGGCGGTCGACACCGGCCCCGTCACCGCGATGCAGGCCGTCGGGGCGTCCCGGCGCCAGGTGGTCCAGTACGGGGTGCTGCCCCAGGCCGGACCCCTGCTCGTCTCCTACACGCTCCTGCTCTTCGAGGGCAACGTGCGCGGAGCCACCATCCTCGGCATGGTCGGGGCGGGCGGCATCGGCCTGGAACTCACCACAGCCATGAAGATGTACGACTACGGGCACCTGTCCGCCATCGTCATCTGCATCATCGTGCTGGTCACGGTCATCGACCAGGCCAGCGCCGTCATCCGAAGGAAGATCACGTGACCGACCCTGCCCTGCCCCTCAGCGCCCCCGTCAACCTCCGGGACCTGGGCGGCATCGCCGTCGACGGCGGCGTCGTCCGCCCGGGCTTCGCCCTGCGTGCCGACGACCTCGCCCTCGTGACCGACGACGTCGCCCGCGCGCTGGTCGACGACGGCGTGCGGGCGATCATCGACCTGCGGTCCACCGACGAGCTCGGCGTGACCGGCCGCGGACCGCTCGGCACGCACTCGAACGTCAGCTACCACCACGTGCCGCTGCTCGCCGACATCGGGCAGGCCACCGACGGCAGCGGCACCCGGCCGGCGAGCGCCGAGATGATGGACCAGACCCGGTTCGGCCGGATGTACCTGCGCATGTACGAGGGTGCCGCGCCGCAGATCGTGACGGCGCTCGCGATCATCGCCCATGCGCCGGGCGCCGTCGCGTTCCACTGTGCCGCCGGCCAGGACCGCACCGGCGTGCTCGCCGCGTCGCTGCTGCTGGCGCTCGGCGCCGACCAGGAGGACATCGTGGCCGACTACGTGCGCACCGGCGAGAACTCCGCGGCCATCATGGCGCGCATCTCGCCCGTCCTGCGCCCGTTGATGAGCCGGTTCGGGATCGAGCTCGACGCGGCGGCGCTGGCCGCCGTCAGCACGGGGTTCTCGGACGCCCCGATGCGCGAGCTGTTCGCGATGCTGACCGAGCGGCACGGCGACCCGCTGGCACCGCTGCGCGTGGCGGGGCTCACGGACGGGCTGGTCGCGCAGCTCCGCTCCCGCGCCCTGCGCCCGTCCGAGTGACCGGCGGCCCGGTGCGCGGTCCTGGCCGACCGCGCTCGCAGGGGCACGACGAGCGGATCGTCGACGCCGCCGTGGAGCTCCTGGAGCGCGGCGAGGAGATCACCGTCAGCAGGGTGGTGGAGCGCAGCGGTGTGAGCCGCGCCGCGATCTACCGGCGATGGCCGAGCATGACGGACCTGGTCGCCACGGCGCTCGACCGGGGCCGCGCGCCGCACACGATCCCGCTGGAGGGCGACCTGCTCCAGAACGTGCTGGACGCGTACACGACGCAGTCGGCCACGACGCGTGAGACGTACTCGGAGGAGCGGTTCCGGCTGCGCATGCGGCTGGCGATGACGGACCGCAAGCTCGCCCGGGCGTACTGGCGGTCGCACGTGTCGCGGCGCCGGGCGGGCATGGTCGCGGTGCTGCGGGCGGGGGTCGAGCGGGGCGAGCTGCGCCCCGACCTCGACGTCGACGCGTGCATCGACCTGGTCAACGGCGTCTTCTACTACCAGTTCGTGGTGCGCGGCGTGACCCTGGACGACCCCGAGGCGCTGGAGCGCTGCCGGGAGGGCATCCGGGTGGCCTGGCGGGGCATGGCCGTGGTCGCCTGAGCGCAGGCAGGGCCGCCGCGCGCACACGCCCACCCGCCTCACACGTTCGTCAGCCGCCGCCACGTGCGCACCACGGCGCCCACCGCGAGCGGCACCACGGCGGCCGCCACGAGCAGGTGCGGCAGGCCGACGGCGGCCGCGGCGTCGGGCCCGCCCATCCCGGTCCAGAGGGACGGCGCGGCATACGGGAACCAGGAGCCGCCGCCCAGCAGCACCACGATCTGGGTGAGGGCGACGACGCCGACCAGCGCCCCGACCGTCGCGAGCTGGCTGCGCGTCACGGTGGCGACCCACGCGAACGGCAGGGCCAGGCCGCCGCCCAGCAGTCCGGCGACCACTGCGACGCCGGCCTCCCGCCAGGCGCCGAACGAGGCGCCCGAGGCCGCCGTCACCACCGCCGACGCGGCCACTGACAGGCCCACGGTCAGCACCACGGACGCCGTGGTCCAGGCGAGCGTGACCAGGCACTTCGCCAGGGCGATCGTGCCGCGCGGGACGGCGAGCCCGAACAGCGCGCCGGCCGTGCCGCTCTCGAGCTCGCGCCCGAAGGACGACGCGACGAAGAACCCGCCCGCGGCCAGCGCCGCGACGGACAGCACCTGGGCGCCGACCGTCAGGTGGGTCGTGGCCAGGTCGCCGGTGGCGTAGTCGGCGAGCTTGGCCGCCGTGGGGCCGCCCGCCTGCGGCGACCTGGCCAGCGCGACCATGCCGACGGCGGCCGCCGGGACGAGCGCCGCCAGCAGCGCGGTGGCCAGCCGGGCCACGAGCGAGCGGCCGAGCTTGAGGGTTTCGACGGCGAGGGCCGCGGGCAGCGGGGACGCGCGCCCGGCCGGCGCGGGCCTGGCAGACGTCGGCACGGTTGGTGTGGTCATGCGGGACTCCCGGTCCTGGTCGCGTGGTCGGTCCCGCCGGCCGGGGCCCCGGTGTCGTGGCTGGTCCCGGCGCGCGTGTCCGCGTCGAGCACCATGGCGAAGAAGCGCTGCTCCAGGTCGGAACCGCCCGGCTCCAGCCGGCCCTGGTCCCGCCCGGCGTGCAGCACGACGATCTCGTCCGCGACGCGCGACACCTCGTCCAGGTGATGGCTCGACACCAGCACGGCCGCGCCGTCGCGGGCCAGGTCCCGGATCAGGCCGCGCACCAGGACGACGCCCTGCGGGTCCAGCGCGCTGGTCGGCTCGTCGAGCACGAGGGCGGCCGGGCGGTGCAGCGTCGCGCACCCGATGCCGAGCCGCTGGAGGTTTCCGGCCGAGAGCGCGCGGGCCCGTGCGTCCCGCCAGGGCGCGAGCCCCAGCCGGTCGACCGCCTCGCGTGCCGTGCCGGCGGCGTCGGTGCGGCCCAGCCCGTGCAGGCGCGCAGCGCAGCGCAGGTTCTCGGTGACGGTCAGCTCCGGGTACACCAGGGGTGCGCCGACGACGTGCCCGAACCGCGCCGCGGCGTCCGCGGGCAGCGTGGCCGGGTCGTGGCCCAGCACCCGGGCCGTGCCGTGGCCTGGGGGCAGGCGGCCGACCAACGTGCGCAGCGCCGTCGTCTTGCCCGCGCCGTTGAGGCCGATCAGGGCGGCGACCCGGCCGCCGTCGACCCGCAGGGTGAGGTCGTCGAGGGCGACCCGGCCGCCGAAGGTGCGCGAGACGCCGTCGAGCACGAGGGCCGGCGCGGTCATCGCTCGGCTCCCGCCGGGGCGAGCTGGGCCAGTGCGCGCCGGACCAGGTGGGCGAGCGTGACGTCGTCGGGCTCGGTGGCCCAGGCCAGCAGGGCGGCGGTGGTGGCGGCCAGGCACGCGGAGGCCGCGATGGCGGCGTCCAGCCGCGGGGCGCCGTCGGCCACGAGGCGTTCGACGATCGCCTCCTGCGTGGCCTCGGTGCCGATGACGACGGCGGCGCGCAGGGCGGGCGACGCCGCGACCAGGGCCACGCGCCGGCGTGCGGTCGCGTCCTCGGTAGGGGTGATGTCGCCGAGCGCGGCGAGCAGGCCGAGCCGGGTGCGTTCCAGAGGGGGCAGGTGTACCGGCTGGGCGCCCACTGCCTCGGCGATGAGCGGGTCGTAGGGGTCGGTGACCAGCACCGCGTCCTTGGTGGGGAAGTGCCGGAAGAAGGTCATGGGGGTGACCCCGGCGGCGTCGGCGATCTGGTTCACCGTGGTGGCGGCGTAGCCCTGGCGCTCGAAGAGGTCGAGCGCCGCGTCGAGGATGCGAGCCCGGGTGCGCAGGGACCGAGGGGTGACCACGCCACAATGTTAGTCACTAACATTGTGGCGTGGCAACGGTCCGCTCAGTGGTTCTCGCGGTCCTCGGCGTCGCCGATGTAACCGCCCACGGGGTCGGGCCGGCCGTCGAGGTTCATGTCCGACGAGCGGGCCCGCCGCGCGTCCCAGCGCAGGGCGACGGCGCCGAGCAGGGCCGCGACCACCGAACCGCACAGCACGGCGATCTTCGCGCCGTCGGCGTGCTCCGAGTCGGTGAAGGACAGCTCGCTGATCAGCAGCGACACGGTGAAGCCGATGCCGGCCAGTAAGCCGACGGGCAGCAGGTCGCGCACCCCGATGCCGTCGGGCAGGCGCAGCGGGGTGAGCCGCGTGATCGCGGCGGTGGCGCCGAGGATCCCGGCCAGCTTGCCCAGCACGAGCCCGGCCGTGATGGCCAGCACCACCGGCTGGCCGATCAGAGCACCCGCACCGTCGCCGTCCACCAGGGTGACGCCCGCCGCGAAGAACGCGAACAGCGGCAGCGCGAGACCCTGGGAGAACGGCCGGACCGTGTGCTCGAACGAGTGCGTGCGCGACGTCGTCTCGCCGTGGCGGGCGATCGCGGGCACGGTGAAGCCGAGCAGCACGCCCGCGATCGTCGCGTGCACGCCGGAGGAGTGCATGAGCGTCCAGGCGACCAGCGCCAGGGGCAGCAGCACGAACCAGCGCGGCGTGCGCGAGCGCACGTGCCAGGCGAACAGCGCCACGCAGACCAGCGCGCCGGCCAGGGCCCACCAGTGGATCTGCTCGGTGTAGAAGACGGCGATCACGACGATGGCCAGCAGGTCGTCCACCACGGCCAGGGTCAGCAGGAAGGTGCGGATGGCCACGGGCAGGCCCCGGCCGAAGATCGCGAGCACGCCGACGGCGAAGGCGATGTCGGTCGCCGTCGGGATGGCCCAGCCGTGCAGGGCGCCGGTGTCGCCGAAGGCGAGCAGTACCGCCACGTAGATCGCGGCGGGTACCGCCATGCCGCCCACCGCGGCCACCATGGGCACCCCGGCCTCCTTGGGGTTGCGCAGGCTCCCGGCGACGAACTCGTGCTTGAGCTCCACGCCCACCACGAAGAAGAAGATCGCCAGCAGGCCGTCGGTGCCCCACGCCGCGAGCGAGAGGTCGAGGTGGACGTGCAGGGGACCGATCCAGGCGGGGCCCACGACGGTCTCGGAGAGCGCGGTGTACGCCTCGCGCCAGGGCGAGTTGGCCCACAGCAGGGCCAGCAGCGCGGCTCCGATGAGCAGCGCGCCTCCGGTGGTCTCGCGGGAGACCCAGGTGCGTACGCGCTGGGGCAGGGTGGTGGTGCGGGGCACGGAGCTCCTCGAGGGTCGGCGCAGCGGACCAGCCGTCGACCGGTCCACGCCGACCAGACTTCCCGGCACACCCTGGGTAAGACCCTACCTGGTCGGCGCACGCGGGGTCAGTGACGCCCGCCACCGGCCTCAGCGCGGCCCGGCGGTGAGCCCCGCGGTGAGCGACTCGATGGTGAGGTCCAGGACGTCGGCGTACCGGTCGCCGAACTCGGCCGCGTGCAGGGGCAGCAGCAGCACCGCGCGCAGCGCGCCGACGACGACGGCCGGGTCGGTGCCCCGGATCACGCCCGCCGCCTGCTGCTCCGCGACGTAGTCGGCGAGCTCGTTGACGAACTCCACCGGGGCGGGCTCGTCGCCCGGCATCCGTGCGTCCTCGGGCCGGACCCTGCCGACGACCAGCGCCATCTCGTCGGGGTGGGTCACGAGCCTGCGGTAGAGCGGGTCGTCCTCCAGGATCGTGACCGAGGCACGAAGGAAGCGGCGCAGGGCGTCACGCGCGTCGGTGCCGCGGTGCAGGCCCTCCTCGATGGTGCGGCGGCGGGTCTGCCCCGCCTGTTCGAGCAGGAGGTCGAGGTAGAGGGCCTCCTTGGAGTCGAAGAACGTGTAGAACGTGGACTTCACGATCCCGGCGTCGGCCACCAGTGCCGCCAGGGACGTCTTGCGCAGGCCCTCGGTGGCGAACAGCCGCCGGCCGGACTCCCGGAGCGAGGCGGTGATCCGCGCGCGCTCGGCCTCGCTGAACGCCACCGGCATCGTCGTCACCCCTTGAAAACGCGTGTGATTCCTGTTTCCAGACTCTACCGGCCGGACGGGCGGCGCGTTGACGCGCCGTGCCCGGGGCACTAGCTTCGTGAAAACAAACATGGTCACGCGTTTTCATGCGTGCTGAACGGGGAGGCGACCCGATGAAGGTCCTGGTGATGACCCTGGGTACCCGGGGCGACGTGCAGCCGTTCGTCGCCCTGGCCCAGGGTCTGGCGGCGGCGGGGCACGAGCCGCTCGTGGTGGCGCCCCACCGGTTCGAGCAGTTCGTCAGCGACCACGGCGTGCCGTTCGCCGGCATCGACGACGGTCCGATGCGTCTGCTCGACGGGGCCGGGGCCGGGGCGGTGCTGGAGGGCGGGATCCGTGCGCGGCTGGCGCTCATGCCGCGGATGGCGGCGATGTTCACCCGGGTGCTGGAGGACTCCTGGGCGGTGGCGCGGGCATCCGGCGCGGACCTCGTGGTGCACAACGGGCAGATCGTGGCCGGGCAGCACGTCGCCGAGGCCCTCGGCGTCCCGGCCGTGCTGGGTCTGCCGATCCCGATGTACGTGCCGACCCGGGAGTTCGCCTGGCCGGGGGTCGAGGTCGCGGGGCGCCTGCCCCGGGCGCTGAACCGGGCCACGTTCCTCGGCATGCGCAGCACCACCAGCATGTTCGGCTACGTCGTGGACCGTTGGCGTCGGGACGAGCTGCACCTGTCGCGCCGGCCCGGCCGGCACGACCCCACCCGGGCGGCCGACGGCGGCCGCGCCCGCGTGCTGCACGCGATCAGCCCGGCGGTGCTGCCGCGGCCGGCCGACTGGCCCGGCGAGGCGGAGCTCACCGGGTACTGGACCCTGGCCGGGCCGCCGGCTCCGCTGCCCGCCGGCACCGAGGCGTTCCTGGCTGCGGGGGAGAAGCCCGTGTTCGTGGGCTTCGGGTCGATGGCGGGTGCCGACCCGGCGGCCACCACGGCCACCGTCCTGGAGGCGGTGCGGCGCACCGGCCGCCGTCTGGTGGTCGGTGCAGGCTGGGGCGGCCTGGACACCACGGACCTGCCGGAGCACGTCCACGCCGTCACGGACGTGGACTACCGGGCACTGCTTCCCCGGGTCGCCGCCGTCGTCCACCACGGCGGGGCGGGCACCACGGGCGTCGCGTTCGCGGCGGGGACCCCGCAGGTCGTGTGCCCGTTCGTCGCGGACCAGCCGTTCTGGGGCGGGCGGGTCGAGCGGCTCGGGGTCGGCCCGGCCCCGGTGCCCCAGAAGCGGCTCACGGCCGACCGGCTCGCCGCCGCGCTGGAGCACGCCCTGAACGACCGGGCCCGGGCGGAGGCCGGGCGCGTGGCGGCGGCGATGCGCGAGGAGGACGGCGTCGCCACGGCCGTCCGGAGCCTCGAGGGGGTCGGCGAGCGGGTGCGCTGAGGCGCTGCGGCCGGGGTGGTGCCCGGTGCTGCGGGTCGGCCTGTCGCGGTGGGCAGCGCGCGTTCCCGCTGGTCGTCACGTCGGGCAGGGTCCGTCTCGTCGAGGGGGTCGACGGCGCCGGACACGGCCGGCGCCCCGTCCGACCAAGGAGAGAAGCCTCGTGAACCTGACCCTCTGGATCGCCACCGGGCTGCTGGCGGCGGTGGCGCTGCTGGGCGGCACCAGCAAGACGTTCTTCCCCAAGGCGAGGCTGGACGCGCACCCCGCGAGCTGGACGTCCCGCGCGAGCACCGGCTTCGTCAAGGCGCTCGGGGTGCTCGAGCTGCTGGCTGCCGTGGGCCTGGTCCTGCCCGCGGTGCTCGACGTCGCGCCCGTCCTGGTGCCGGTGACCGCCGTGTGCTGGGTGGTGCTCATGGTCGGTGCGATGATCACCCACGGTCGGCTCGGTCAGCCCCGGCTCGTGCTTCTGACGGCGGGTTACCTGGCGCTCGCGGCGTTCGTCGCCTGGGGGAGGTTCTTCGTGGTGCCGCTGTGACCGGTCGGTGCCCGTCGTTACCTTCGCCGGGTGCCGACCGTCGTACGGGGTGACGTCACCCACCCGAGAGAGGTGCTCGCATGACCGGATCCCGTGCCCAGGACGCCGTGGCCGCGGCGTTCCAGGAGGAGAGAGGACGGCTCGTCGCTGCGGCGCGCCGCATCCTGGGCTCGCCCACCGACGCCGAGGACGCGGTGCAGGAGGCGTGGCTGCGTCTGTCCGGCCAGGACCCGGCCACGATCGACAACCTGGCCGCATGGCTGACCACGGTGGTGAGCCGGGTGTGCCTCGACATGCTCCGTGCGCGCCGGGCCCGGCCCGCCGTGCCGCACGACGAGCCGCTGTCGGAGCTCGTGGTGACCGAGGACGACGCCGGCACACCCGAGCAGGACGCCCTGCTGGCCGACTCGGTCGGCCTGGCGCTGCTCGTGGTGCTCGACAGCCTCGGCCCCGACGAGCGGCTGGCCTTCGTGCTGCACGACGTCTTCGGGCTGCCGTTCGACGAGGTCGGCTCGATCCTGGGCAAGTCCACGGACGCGGCGAAGATGACCGCGAGCCGTGCGCGCCGCAAGGTGCGCGGTGTCGAGCGGTCCCGCGGCGCACGCGAACGGCAGCGCGCCGCGGTCGACGCGTTCCTGGCCGCAGCGCGCGACGGCGACTTCGCCGGGCTGCTGCGCGTGCTCGACCCCGACGTGGTCTGGCGTGCGCACACGCCGCACGGTGTGGTGATCCGGATCGGGGCGACCGAGGTGGCCGCCAAGGCGCAGCAGGCCGTGCACGCGCGGGCGACCGCACGCCGCGTCCTGGTCAACGGCGAGCCGGGCATCGTGGTCTGGGGCCCGAACGGCACGGCGCAGGCCGTGATGTCGTGCACCGTCGAGCACGGGCGCATCGTGGAGATGGTGTCGGTGCTCGACCCGCACGGGCTGGCCGTCGACCTCCCGGCCACGCCCGCGTGACGCCCGCTGTTACCTTCTCGCCCGCCCCGCCGTCGTCTGGGTGTACGGAGCATCCACCGCAGGACGGGAGCACATCATGACCAGGACCTGGTTCGTCACCGGTACGTCGCGCGGCCTGGGCCGCGCCTTCGTGGAGGCCGCGCTCGCCCGGGGCGACAGGGTGGCCGCCGCAGCCCGGGACACGTCGACCCTGGACGACCTGGTCGCGGCCCACGGCGACGCGCTGCTGCCGCTCGGGCTCGACGTGACCGACCGGGACGCCGTCCACGCCGGCGTACGGCGGGCGCACGAGCGCTTCGGCCGCCTCGACGTCGTGGTGAACAACGCGGGGTACGCGCAGGTCGGCGCCGTCGAGGAGCTGACGGAGCAGGAGGTGCGCGACCAGCTCGAGACCAACGTGTTCGGGGCGCTCTGGGTGGTCCAGGCCGCGCTGCCGTACCTGCGGGAGCAGCGCGGCGGGCACATCGTCCAGATGTCGTCGGCGGCCGGTCTCCTGGCCATGCCGCTGGGGGCCGCCTACCACGTGTCCAAGTGGTCGCTGGAGGCCCTGAACGAGTCGCTCGCGCAGGAGGTCGCCGAGTTCGGGATCAAGGTGACCATCGTCGAGCCCGGTGGGTACGCCACACGGGGCGGCAAGAACCCGGACCCGCTCGACAACGGGCACGTCTCCGCGCCGGACCCGGCCTACGACGGGCTGCGCCGTCGCCTGGCCGAGTTCACCCGGGACCAGCCGGCGGGCGACCCGGCCGCCGCCGCGCAGGCACTCCTCACCCTCGTCGACGCCGAGCACCCGCCCCTGCGGGTGCTGTTCGGCCAGGGCTTCCACGGGCTGCTGCAGAAGGTCTACGCGGACCGGCTCCGGACGTGGGCGGACTGGCAGGACCTGTCGGCACGGGCGCAGGGGTTGCCTGTGCCCGCGCCGGGGTCCGAGCCCGTGGCCGGAGGCGTCACGACCCGCGGATGATGCGGTCGGCGACGTCGGCCGCGCGGTCGATGGGCACGGCGAACCCGATGCCGATGCTGCCCGAGCCGCCCATCGTGGCGATGGCCGTGTTGATGCCCACCACACGACCGCGCAGGTCGACCAGCGGGCCGCCGGAGTTGCCCTGGTTGATGGAGGCGTCGGTCTGCACCATCGGCCCGGGGAAGCCGCCCGCACTACGGTCGACGGCGCTCACCACGCCCGCCGTCACGCTGCCCGTCAGCCCGAGCGGGGAGCCGACGGCGATCACCGGGTCGCCGATGCGCAGCGCCGCGCTGCTGCCGAGCGCCGCGGCGGGCGTGGGCCCGAGGTCGGCCTCGACGACGGCGATGTCGTTGCGTTCGTCGGCCCCGAGCACCCGCCCGGCGACCGTGCGGCCGTCGTCGAGCATCAGCTCGACGCTGGTGCTGCCGACCACCACGTGGCCGTTGGTCACCACGTGGCTGTCGTCGACGACCACGCCGGAACCGCCACGCGACCCTGCCCGGACCTGCACCACGCTGGGCAGCACGCGCTGGGCGGCGCTTGTCGTGGTCAGGCCGGTGCCCTGGTCCGCGGCGGGCGGCGGCGCCTCGTCCGGGCCGACGGCGAGGCCCGTCACCACGCCGGTCGTCGCGGACCCGAACAGGGCGCCCAGGGCCAGGGCCGTGGCCAGTGCCAGCAGGGGACGCTGACGGCGGGGCGCGTTCGAGGCCGGCCGGTCCGGCGGCGGGCCGGTGGTCACGGCGGGCGCGGCGGGTGCGGACGGTGCGGACGCCGTGGGCGACCGCCGGGCCGGGACGTCGTCCGGCGCCGGACGTGGTGCCGCCGGGGCGCCGAGCACGAAGTGGCGTGGTCCGGCCGGGCGGCCCAGGCCGGCGGGCGGGACGGGGGCGGGGGAATCGGGGTGCGGCACGGGAGCGCTCCTTCGAACGGGACCAGGTCGAACGGGTCAGACCAGCCGGGAGAAAACGGCTCAGACCAGCCGGGAGAACCAGCGCAGGGACAGCGCCGTGGCGACGACCGCGAGGCCGAGGCCGAGCAGGATCAGCGGTGTGGTGACGAGCGTGGTCTCGGTGCGCCAGCCGATCGACGAGCCGATGTCCTCGTAGACCTGGTCCAGCTCGGCCCCGCTCTCGGCGCTGTAGAAGTGCCCGCCGGTCTCCTCTGCGAGGCGGCGCAGCGAGTCGGCGTCGGCGGGCGCCGACTGGGTGCGCACCCCGTTCCCGATCACCCCGCCGGGCGTGCCGTACGCGATCGTGGAGACGGGCATCTGCGCCTCCAGGGCCGCCCGCACGGAGTCGGCAGGGCTGCGGCCGGCGGTGTTGAACCCGTCGGAGAGCAGGACGAGCCGGGCCGGGATCGGGTCGGCCGGCACCGCGCCGACGTCGTCGGCCGGGTCGCCGCCCGTCGCGCCGCCCGTCGCGCCGCGCGTCGTGTCGCCAGGGGTGCCGCCCGCCGGGTCGGCCGGGGCGCTGGCCGCCGCCTGCCGGAGCACCTCGCCGGCTGCGGTGAACACCGCCTCGCCGATGGCCGTGGCGCCGTCGGCCTCCAGGGAGCCGATGGCGTTCTCCACCAGGGCGCGGTCGTCCGTGACGGGGGCGACCAGGGTGGCGTCGCCGGCGAACGCGACGGCACCCACCTGGACGGTCTCCGGAAGGTCGCGGACGAACTCGACGGCGGCCGCCTTCGCCGCGGTCAGCCGGTCGGGCGGCACGTCCTGCGCCTCCATGGACCCGGACACGTCGAGGGCCACGATCACCGTCGCCTGCTCGTACGGCACCCGCAGGCGCATCTGCGGTCCGGCGGCCGCCGTGGCGAAGGCGGCCAGCGCGAGCAGCACCAGGGCGGTGGCCAGGTGACGGCGCCAGCGGGGCCGGACGGGCGCGACCCGGTCGAGCATCGGCAGCGTCGCGAACCGCACCGCGTAGCGCGTGCGCCGTCGGCGCAGCACCATGTACGCGACGGCCAGGGCGGCCACCGGCACGAGGGCCAGCAGGAACAGGGGGCTGGTGAAGGTCATCGGGTCCTCCGGGTGCGTCGTCGGTGGGTGCGGCCGCGGTCCCGGACGAACCGGGCCAGCGCCACCGTCCAGTCCTGGTCGGTGGCAACCCGCACGTGCTCGGCCCGGCAGGCGCGCACGGCCGCGGCGGTCTGGTCCCGGTGCCGGGCCGCGACCATGGCGTAGGCGAGCCGCAGCTCCGGGTCGGAGGTGGAGACCTCGCGCTGCGCGCCGGTCTCGGGGTCCACGAGGACGGCCTCGCCCACGTCCGGCAGCTCCCGCTCGCGCGGGTCGTCGACCTCGACCACGAGGACGTCGTGCCGCGCGGTCAGCCGGCGCAGCGGCCCCTCCCACTCGAACGGGCGCTCGATGCGCCCGTCCGGCACCACCAGGTCGGTGACCACGACGCACAGCCCGCGGCGCCGGGCCCGCGCCCCGAGCCCGCGCAGGGCGTCCGCGAGCGGCACCGGGACGCCGCCCTCGCGCGGGGCGGCGGCGAGCCGGGTCAGCGCGGCCGCGGCGGCGTGCCCGGGCCGCGGCGCCAGCCAGTGCAGCCCGGCGGCGTCGAGCAGGCCGACGCCGACGCGGTTGCCGGCGCCCGCGGTGAGGAGGCCGACGGCGGCCGCCACCTCCTCGGCCACGTCGGCCTTCTCGGTGAGCGCGGTGCCGAACGCCATGCTGGGGCTGCGGTCCAGCAGCAGCCACGTCTCCAGCTCGTGCTGGGCACGGGTCCGCCACAGGTGCGGTGCACCGGTACGGGCCGTGACGTTCCAGTCGATCCGCCGCACGTCCCCGCCGGGCCGGTAGAGCGTGAGCTCCTCGGGGTCGGTGCCGGGCCCCAGGGCGTCGCCGTCGACGTCGCCCTGCAGCAGGCCGTCGACCCGGCGCCGTACGGTCAGGTCCAGGCGGCGGAACCGGCGCGCGGCGTCGGTCATCGCACGATCACCTCCTCCTCGGCGGGCGCCACGCGCGGCTGGGCCACGGCCGCCAGGACGGCGTCCACCACCGTGCGCGGGTCCACGCCGTCGGCCGCGGCGTCGAACGTCAGCACCAGCCGGTGGGCCAGCACGTCGCGCGCCAGGTCGGCCAGGTCGGACGGCAGCACGTAGTCCCGCCCGCGGACGAGGGCCAGCGCCCGGCCCGCCGCGATCAGGCCGAGGGTGCCGCGCGCGCTGACCCCGTACTCCAGCACCCCGTCGAGGTGGTGCAGGCCGTACCGGTGCGGGTGACGGGTGGCGAGCACGACCGTCACGGCGTACTGCGCGACCGCGTGGTGCACGAAGACCTGGTCGGCCTCCTGCTGGAGCTGGCGCACCGTGGGAGCGTCGAGGAGCGGTTCCGGGCGCGGGGGAGCCGTGCTCATGCGCTGCACGATCGTGAGCTCCTCCAGCTCGTCGGCGTGGTCGACGTCGACCTTGAGGAGGAACCGGTCGCGCTGCGCCTCCGGCAGGGCGTAGACGCCGTCGCTCTCGATCGGGTTCTGCGTGGCCAGCACCAGGAACGGGTCGGGCAGGGCATACGTGCGGCCGCCGATGCTGACCTGTCGCTCGGCCATGGCCTCCAGCAGGGCCGACTGCACCTTCGCCGGCGCGCGGTTGATCTCGTCGGCGAGTACCAGGTTGGCGAACACGGGGCCGAGCTCGACGTCGAAGTCCTCCCGCGACGGCTTCCAGACCCGGGTGCCGACGATGTCCGACGGCATGAGGTCGGGGGTGAACTGGAGTCGGGCGAACGATCCGCCGACCACGGTCGCCAGGGTGCGCACCGCGAGCGTCTTGGCGACGCCGGGCACGCCCTCCAGCAGCACGTGCCCGCGCGAGAGCAGGCCGATCATGATCCGCTCGACCATGTGGTCCTGGCCCACGATCACCCGTTTGACCTCGAACAGCGCGCGTTCGAGCAGAGCGGCGGGCGGGCGCAGCGGCGGATGCTTGGCGACGGCGGGGATGTCCTGGGTGGCGGGTCTGTGGTCGTCCATGGCACCGACTCCACCCGAGGCCGGGGAAAACTGCGGGAAACCCGAGCGAAAGCCGACCGAAAGGGTGGACCGGCAGGGCCTGTCAGACGCGGCGCCGGGCGGTTACGGTGCTGCTGTGCGGCTGCTGATCGTGGAGGACGAGGCGGGCCTGGTGAGCGCCCTGGAGGTGGCGCTGCGCCGGGAGGGCTACGCCGTCGACCACGCGCGGACGGTCGCGGAGGCGCGGGACAAGCTCGCCCTCAACCCGTACGACCTCGTGCTCCTGGACGTCACGCTGCCCGACGGCACCGGCTTCGACCTGACCCGCGCCGTCCGCGCCGGCCAGGTGCCGCTCGCCGAGGGCGACCCGCCGCGCATCCTCATGCTCACCGCCCGCGGTCGGCTGACCGACCGCGTCACGGGGCTCGACGTCGGCGCCGACGACTACCTGGTCAAGCCCTTCGCGATCATCGAGCTCTCCGCCCGGATCCGCGCGCTGCTGCGCCGCGAGGCACGCGAGGTCGCCGCGGTGCTCACGCACGGCCCCATCCGGCTCGACGCCGCCCGGCAGCTCGCCTGGCGCGGCACCCGCGAGCTCGCGCTCACCCGCAAGGAGTTCGCGGTGCTGCGCTACCTGATGAGCCGCCCCGCGTACGTGGTGCCGGCCGAGGAGCTGCTGGAGCACGTCTGGGACGAGAACGCCGACCCGTTCACCCAGACGGTGCGCGTCACCGTCGGCACGCTGCGCCGCAAGCTGACCCTCGACGGCGAGGAGCCCGCGCTGGAGACCCTCATCGGACGCGGGTACCGGCTGCGCGAGCTGCCCGCGTCCGTCGAGGGCGTCCCGGCATGAGGCACGACGACGACGACTGCGGGGCCGGGCCCGGCACGGCGCCGTCCGCCCGCCGCGTACGGCCGCGGCTGCCCGGATGGGCGCGGACCGTGCGGATGCGGCTCGCCGTGACCTACTCCGCGACGCTCTTCGGCATCACCGCGCTCATCCTCGCGGGCGTCTACCTCGCCCTGTCCCGGACCATGGTGGCCGCGCCGCTGGACCCGGTCACCGTCAAGCGGTTCGAGAAGAAGCCCGACGGCAGCATCGCCTACCGGCCCGGCGAGCAGTTCCAGGCCGCCGACCTCGATACCGTGCAGCACGCCGTCAACTACACGGCGCTGCAGACCCTGCGCGACTACTCGGCCGTGGCGCTCGCGGTGATGTTCCTGCTCAGCGTCGTCGTGGGCTGGTGGGTGGCCGGTCGTGCGCTGCGGCCGGTGGAGGCGATCACGCGCACCGCGCAGGAGATCGGCGCCACCGACCTGTCCCGCCGGATCGGCGCGACCGGGCCGCACGACGAGCTGCGCACCCTGGCCGACACCATCGACGGGATGCTCGACCGCCTCGACCGGGCCTTCAGCGCGGAACGCCGGCTGATCGAGGACGTCTCCCACGAGCTGCGCAACCCCGTGACGGTGGTGCAGGCCAACGTCGAGGCCGTGCTCGCCGACGACCAGGCCGACCGGGCGCAGCGGGCCGAGGCGTCCGCCGTCGTGCTCGCGGCGACCGGCCGGATGTCCCGGCTGCTGGAGGACCTGCTCGCGACCGCACGGCTGCGGTCGGAGGCCTTCACCGACCAGGAGGTGGACCTGGCGGCGCTCGCCGTGGGCGCCGTCCGCGAGAACCGCGCGGTGGCCGGCCGGCGCGGGGTGACCATCGCGGAGCGCACCCATCCCGGGCCGGTCGCCTACGGCGACGCGAACGCCCTGGCCCGGGCCGTGGACAACCTCCTGTCCAACGCGGTGCGGCTGGCCCCCGGCGAGAGCGTGATCACGGTCGGCGTGGGCAGCCGCCAGGGCTGGGCGTGGGTCGCCGTCGCCGACGAGGGCCCGGGCGTCCCGCCCGAGGCCCGGGACCGGATCTTCGACCGGTTCTACCGGGGCGCGAACGGTTCCGACGACGCCTCGGGGGAGCGGCCGGACGGCTCCGGGCTCGGCCTGGCCATCGCGCGCCAGGTCGCCGAGAGCCACGACGGCCACCTGCGGCACAGCGACCACGGACCCGGGGGCAGCACGTTCACCATCTGGCTCCCGGACCGCACCCTGGACCGCGCGACGAACCGCGCGAACACGCCGCCGGGCGGGGACCCGCTGGAAGCCTGATCGGCCGGCCGCATCGCAGGTGGGGCCACCGCCGTCGTCGGGCCCGCGAAGCGCCGAGCGCACCCGACGGGTACCGGCAGGTAACCGTCGGGTCCGTAGGGTCCTGGCCATGGAGAACAACGCGTCCTCGACCACCTTCGTCCTGGTCCACGGGGCCTGGCACGACGGCACCTGCTGGGACCGGGTGGTGCCGCTGCTGGAGGCGCGTGGGCATGTCGTCCACGCGCCCACCCTCACCGGGCACGGTGAGACCGCCGACCGGCTCGGGCCCGAGGTGAACCTCACCACGCACGCGGACGACGTCGTCGGGCTCGTCCTGGGCAAGGACCTGTCCCGGGTCGTGCTCGTCGGCCACAGCTACGCGGGCATGGTGATCTCGGCGGTCGCCAACCGCATCCCGGAGCGCATCGCGCGGTTGGTGTACGTCGACGCCATGGTGCCCGAGCACGGCGAGAGCGCCGTCGACGTCATGCCGGCCGCCCAGCAGATGATCGACGCGGCGGCCCGGAGCGCCACGCCGTGGCGCATCCCGCCGCTCCCGGAGCTCCCCGCGCCGGCCGGGCTGTTCGGTGTGACCGACCCGCAGGACGTGGCCTGGCTCCGAGGCATCCTGGGTGACGAGTCGGTGTCCTGCTTCGTCGAGCGCGTGGACCAGAGCAACCCGGCGCTGGCCCGCGTCCCTCGTGCGCACATCCACTGCGTGGGGTCCGAGGTGGAGGGCATCGAACGGCGCCCCGTGCCCGCGGTGCAGCCCAACGGCGAGCCGGCGCGGGTCCTGGAGCTCCGCAGCGGGCACGACTGCATGGTCACCGTTCCCGCGGAGCTCACCGACCTCCTGACGGGGCTGGTCTAGCGTCTCGACCATGCGTGCTCCCGAAGCCGACGTCTTCCTCGCAGACTGTCCGACGCGGCTGGCGATCGAGATCATCGCCGACAAGTGGTCGGTCGTCGTGCTCTTCGCGCTCAGCCGGCGCACCTACCGGCACGGCGAGCTGGTCGAGCAGATCGGCGGGATCTCCCGCAAGGTGCTCACCCAGACGCTCCGGCGGCTGGCGCGGTACGGCCTGGTCGAGCGGGAGGCCTACCGCGAGGCACCACCACGGGTCGAGTACACGCTGACCGACCTCGGCCGGACCCTCGTGGAGCCGATCGGGGCACTGACGGACTGGGCCCGGCTCCACGGAGCCGCTGTCGCCGAGCACCTGGACGAAGCCGGGCGAGGGGCGGGCCGGGAGTCGGCCGGGTCCGCCGGGTGATCCCAGGACGCCCGGACTCAGGCCGGCAGCTCCTCCGAGAACACCCGGAAGTCGCTCCGCCCGGTGTGCATGCCCCACAGGGTGCCCGCCAGTGTGGCCGGGTCGTTGGTCGCGTGCCCCGGCGTGATCGCGCCCGGGATGATGAGCTGGGCGACGTGGATGCCCTCGGGCGCCAGCACGTCGTGCAGCATCGAGGCGTAGGCGCTCTCGCCGGCGAAGGCGATCGAGGTCCCGGCGACCCGCGGGTTCGGGCGGGCTCCCGAGCCGCCGTTGACGAACAGCACGGTGCCCCGCCCGAGCGCACGCATGCCCGGCAGCACCTGCCGGACGGCGGTGACCGGGCCGAGCACGGAGAACTCCACCGCGGCCGTCAGGTCGTCGGCGGTCGTCTCCAGGACGGGCCGCAGGAACTCCCGCTGCGGGATCGGGCTGTACTCCAGCACCTCGATCGGGCTCAGGTCCTGCGCGGACCGGTCGAGGGCCGCGGCCAGGGACCGCGGGTCGCGGACGTCGGCCGCGTACCCGCGGGCGGTGGCGCCGCCGTCCCGCAGGCCGGCGGCCAGGGCGTCGAGCCGCTCCTGGTTCCGGGCGACGAGCGCGATGTCGAAGCCCTCGGCGCCGAACTTCCGCGCGACGGCGGCGCCCAGGCCCGGGCCCGCGCCGACGATGGCGATGGTGGTCATGATGGTCCTCCAGAAGGATGAGAAGGTCAGAGGGTGAGCAGCACCTTGGTGGCGCGCCGCTCGTCCATGGCCTGGTAGCCCTTGGCGGCGTCCTCCAGGGGGACGGTGAGGTCGAAGACCTTGCCCGGGTCGATCTTCCGGTCCCAGATGAGCTGGATCAGCTCGGGCAGGAACCGGCGCACGGGCGCGGGGCCGCCGTGCAGGTGCACGCCGGTGAAGAAGAGCTTCAGGCCGTCGAGCGTGACGCCGTGCGTGACGCCGACGTACCCGACGTACCCGCCGGGCCGGGCCGACCAGATGGCCTGCCACATCGACTCCTCGGTGCCGACGGCCTCGACGACGCCGTGCGCGCCGTACCCGCCGGTGAGCTCCTTGACCCGCGCGGCGCCCTCGCGGCCGCGCTCCTCGACGACGTCGGTGGCCCCGAACTCGCGGGCCAGCGCCTGCCGGTCGGGGTGGCGGCTGAACACGATGATCCGCTCCGCGCCGAGCTGCTTCGCGGCCAGCACGGCGGAGAGGCCGACGGCGCCGTCGCCGACCACCGCGATGGTCCTGCCCGGCCCCGCCTCGGCGGCCACGGCCGCGAACCAGCCGGTGCCGAGCACGTCGGAGGCGGCGAGCAGCGACGGAACCAGGTCGGCGTCGGGCGCACCTGGCGTGGGCACGAGGGTGCCGTCGGCCAGCGGGATGCGCGCGAGCTGGGCCTGGGTGCCCACCGAGCCCATCATCACGTGGTGGATGCAGCGGGACTGGTAGCCCGCCTGGCAGATCTCACAGGTGTTGTCGGAGGCGACGAACGAGCCGACGACGAAGTCGCCGACCTTGATGTCCCGCACCTCGTCCCCGATCTGCTCGACCACGCCGACGTACTCGTGGCCCATCGGCGTCGGACCGTCCAGGGCCTCGACCCCGCGGTAGGGCCACAGGTCCGACCCGCAGATGCAGGCCGCGGTGACCCGGATGACCGCGTCGGTGGGCTCGACGATCGTCGCGTCCGCGCGGTCCTCGACGCGGACGTCGCCGGGGGCGTGCATGACTACTCCACGCATGGTGGTGCTCCTTGCTCCGGAGACCTGCTCCGATGATCTGCTCCGGTGATCGCACCGGGACGCCAGGCCGCCTGGTGGGCGGCACCTCCTCAGTGTTCGTCCCGGTCGCCGGGACAGGGAGTCCCTGGCGTGGGGTGTACCGACAGGGCACCCCCGGGCCGGGGCATCCGACCTAGCCTGGGGGCATGGACAACCGAGCAGAGGTGCGCGAGTTCCTCATGACCCGCCGCGCCCGGCTCACGCCGGAGGCGGCAGGGCTGCCCGCGGGCACGCACCGCCGGGTCGCGGGCCTGCGCCGCAGCGAGGTGGCCGCGCTCGCCGGCGTCAGCGTGGAGTACTACGCGAAGCTGGAACGTGGCGCACTCGGCGGTGCCTCGGCGGCCGTCCTGGACGCGCTGTCCCGCGCCCTGCACCTCGACGACGCCGAGCACGCCCACCTGCTCGACCTGGCGCGCGCCGCCGACGGCATCCCGTCGTCGGGGCGCAGCCGCCGCCGGGCTGCCCGTCCGGGACCGCCGCGGTCCAGCCTGCAGTGGGCGCTCGACTCCATGACGGACTCCGTGGCCGTGGTACGCGACCAGCGCCAGGACCTCGTGGCGGCCAACGCGCTGGGGCGCGCCTTCTACTCACCGCTGATCGGTGACGGCGGCCGCACGCCGAACTTCGCCCGCTTCCAGTTCCTGGACCCCGCGGCCCGCGAGTTCTACCCGGAGTGGGACCGGTTCGCCCAGATGTGCGTGGCCATCATCCGGGCCGAGGCCGGGCGCGACCCGCACGACAAGGGCATCCAGGACCTCGTGGGCGAGCTGTCGACGCGCAGCGAGCTGTTCCGCAGGCTCTGGGCCGCGCACGACGTCCGCACCCACGGCAGCGGCACCAAGCGGTTCCGGCACCCGGTGGTGGGCGAGCTGACCCTCGTCTTCGAGGAGTTCGCGCTGACCGCCGAGCCGGGCCAGGTCATGCTCGTCTACACGGCCGAGCCAGGCTCGCCGTCGGCGGAGGGGCTGCGCCTGCTCGCGTCCTGGTCGGCGGAGCACGCCCCGGCCTGAGCCCTGGGCGTGCCACGGGCCGCGTTCGCGGTGTGTGGTCGGTCGGTTGTCCTGCCGGGCTGGTGTGTGGTCGGTCGGTTGTCCTGCCGGGCTGGTGTGTGGTCGGTCCCCTGCCCGCCGGGCTGGTGCGTGATCGGTCCGCTGCCTCGAGATCGGTCGCTCAACCGACCGATCTCGAGGCAAGCGACCGAGTTCTCACGCGAGGTCCGGGCAGGTGACCGAATGCCACGGTCCCGCGGTCGGCCCGGCACCGTTCAGGGCTCGCGCGGCGCCGCGCTCGAACGTCGCACGTGCAGCACGGCGGGTGCCTCGTACCGCACGGGTTCGGTGCGCCCCGCCAGCCGTTCTAGCAGCAGCCGCACCGCCTCGCGGCCCAGGGTGGTGCCGCTCTGGTCCACGCTGGTCAGCGAGACGAGGGGGTGCCGGGCGATCGGGACGTCGTCGTAGCCCACCACCGACACGTCGCGCGCGTCGAGGCCCGCCTCCGCGACGGCGCTGAGCACACCGATCGCCAGGGTGTCGTTGCCCGCGAAGATCGCGGTGGGCGGCTCGGGGGAGGCGAGCAGCGCACGGGTCGCGGCGTGCGCCTCGGAGCCGTCGAACAGGGTGTGCACCACCGACGGTCCGAGGCCTGCGGCGAGCATCCGCTCCCGGTAGACGGTGGTGCGCGCGACGTGGGGCTCGTCGCCCGCCTGACCCGCCCACGGCGGCTCCGGCCGGGACGGGTGGATGGTCAGGTGGGTGATCCGGCGGTGGCCGAGCTCCAGCAGGTGCGTCATCACCTGGTCGGCGCCCGAGCGGTCGTCGCCGGTGATCGTGTCGTAGCGGTCGGACCGGTCGTGCCGGCCGATCATCACCAGGGGCGTGTGCTCGGCGATCCGGTCGAGCCAGGCCGGGTCGACGCGGGGGGAGATGGCCACGATGCCGTCCACCTGGCGGTCCGCAAGGCTGTTGATCGCCACGTCGCTCTTCTGGTCCCGGCCGAGCGGGGCGATGATCATCTGGTACGGGGTGGCGGACAGTGCCTCGGTGGCGCCGTCGACGATCATCGTCAGGAAGTCGTTGCCGACCTGGGGTACCTCGAAGCCGAGCGTGAAGCTGGCCCCGCGCATCGCCCGCGCGGCGACCCGCGGCCGGTACCCGAGGCGGTCGATCGCCGCCTCGACCTGCGTGCGCATGTGCTCGCTGACGCCGTAGGCGTTGCGGATCACCTTGGAGACGGCCGCCCGGGAGACGCCCGCCTCGCGGGCGACGTCCTGGATGGTGGAGGGGCGCGGACCCGCCCCGGAGGCGGGTTCCCGTGCGGCCCGGGGCTGCGAGGTCACGGCTCTGTTCCCGATTCTGTAGATCGGTTGACACCCTACAGGCCCCTCGCTAGCGTGAGCGGACTGAAAGGATTCATTCGTCGGAGTGTAGATCGCTCTACGATCCTTTCGCTCTACAAGGAGGTAGAGAGATGCCCCGTGCACTTCGTCGTCGTGCGGCCGTGGCCGTCGCGGCGCTCCCGCTGGCGGTCCTCGCGGGCTGCTCGTCGTCCGGCTCGGGCGACGGCGGCACCACCGAGATCACCTTCCTCACCACCAACGACGCCCCCAACCCCGAGACCGCCGACGCCCTGGTCGAGGCGTTCGAGGCGGAGCACCCCGACGTCGACGTCACCGTCGAGATCCGCCCCGGCGGCACCGAGGGCGACAACCTCATCAAGACCCGGCTGTCGACCGGCGAGATGACCGACGTGTTCTTCTACAACTCCGGCTCCCTGCTCCAGGCGCTCAACCCGGACTCCACGCTCGTGGACCTGAGCGACCAGGAGTGGGTGGGCTCGCTCACCGAGGAGTTCCTCCCGACGGTGAGCACCGACGCCGGCACCTACGGCGCGCCGCTGGGCGCCGCGTTCGCGGGCGGCATCGTCTACAACAAGCCGCTCTACGAGCAGCTCGGCCTGGAGGTGCCGCAGACCTGGGACGAGTTCATGGCGAACAACGAGACCATCGCCGCGGAGGGCGACGGCGCGGCACCGGTCATCCAGACCTACGGCGAGACCTGGACCAGCCAGCTCTTCGTGCTGGGCGACTTCGCCAACGTGCTCGCCGTGGATCCCGAGTGGGCCGACCAGTACACGGCCCACCAGCGGTTCTACGCGGACGAGCCCGCGCTGCTGGGCTTCGAGCACCAGCAGGAGGTGGCCGAGGCCGGCTTCTTCAACGAGGACTTCCCGTCCGCCACGTTCCCCGACGGCGCCCGCATGGTCGCCGAGGGCGAGGGCGCGCACTACCCGATGCTCTCGAACGTGATCCAGACGATCCTCCAGAACACCCCGGACGCCGTGGACGACATCGGCTTCTTCGCGCTGCCTGCCGAGGACGCGGAGAACACGCAGGCGACCATCTGGCAGCCGAACGCGCTCTACATCCCGCGGTCCACCGAGGGCCCCGAGCTGGAGGCCGCCAAGGAGTTCGTGGCGTTCGCGAACAGCGAGGCCGGGTGCGAGGTGCAGAACGAGCTGCTCCCGCCCGCCGGCCCGTACGCGGGCACGTGCGAGGTGCTCGACTCCGCCCCGCCGCTCCTGGACGACATCCAGGCCTACTTCGACGCCGGCAAGGCCGCCAACGCCCTGGAGTTCAGCTCCCCGGTCAAGGGCCCCAACCTGGAGAAGGTGACCGTCGAGGTGGGATCCGGCATCAAGACCGCGCAGGAGGCCGCCGAGTTCTACGACCAGGACGTCGAGAACCAGGCCCGCCAGCTCGGCCTCGAGGGATGGTAGCGGCGGCCGCCGAGGTGCGGACCGGCAGGCGCCGCCGGACGGCGGGGTCCACCTCGGCCACCCAGCGCAGCATCTACCCGTCGTGGTTCTACCTGCCGGCCGCGGCGCTCTACCTCGTGTTCTTCGCGGTGCCGACGTTCGCGTCGTTCTGGTTCAGCCTCACCCGCTGGACCCTGTTCGACACCGAGTTCATCGGCCTGGAGAACTTCGTCCAGTTCTTCAGCGAGCCGCAGCTCTCCCGCGGCTTCGTGAACACGCTGGTCTACGGGTTCGTGACCTCGGGCGCCAAGGTGGTGCTCGGGCTGGCGCTCGCGGTGCTGCTCACCTCCCAGCTCGTGGGCCGCGGCTACCTGCGGTCTGTGGTGTTCTTCCCGGTGCTGGTCTCCACCATCGGCGTCGGCATCACGTTCAAGGCGTTGCTCGACCCGTTCGACGGCGTCGTGAACACCATGCTCGCCGCGTTCGGGATCGACGGGCCGGGGTGGTTCACCGACCCGAACCAGGCGTTGCTGACCATCGCGGCGGTCGACGTCTGGAAGGGGCTCGGCATCGCGACGCTCATCTACATCGCGGGGATCGTCGCCATCCCGCAGGAGTACTACGAGGCCGCCCGGGTCGACGGCGCCGGCCGGTGGCAGCAGTTCCGCTCCATCACGCTGCCGCTGGTCCAGCCCGCCACCGCCACGGTGATCATCCTGTCGCTCATCGGTGGCCTGCGGTCGTTCGACCTGATCTGGGCCACCACGGGCGGGGGGCCGGGATTCACCAGCGACGTGATCGGGTCCGTCATCTACAAGCAGTACCAGGCCGGCTTCTACGGGCTGTCCACCGCGGGCAACGTGATCCTCTTCCTGGTGGTCACCGCGGTGATGGTGCCGGTCTCGATGCTGCTCAACCGCAAGGAGGTCGAGCGATGAGGCGCACCGGTTCCTGGGTGGTCGGCATCGTGGCCATCGCGCTCTCCGTGGTGGTCTTCCTCGTGCCGTTCGCGTTCATCTTCCTCACGGCGTCGAAGGACGCGTCGTCGGCGTCGCGGCTGGAGTTCTCCTGGCCGCAGGAGTGGGCGTTCTTCGACAACCTCACCGAGGTGCTCACCACGCGGGACGGCATCGTGGTGCGGGCGTTCGTCAACAGCACGGTGCTGACCGTGGTGAGCGTCGCGATCATGGTGGTGCTCGCGGCGATGGTCGGCTACCTGCTGCAACGGCGCCGCACCCGGCTCAACCCGGTCGTCAACTTCCTCGTGCTGGCGGGCCTCATCGTGCCGCCGGCCGTGGTGCCGACCATCTGGGTGCTGCAGCAGACCGGCCTGTTCAAGACCATGCCCGGCCTCATCCTCGTCGAGGCCACGTTCGGTCTGTCGTTCTGCATCCTGCTGTTCCGTGCGTTCGTGGCCACCATCCCGCGCGAGCTGGACGAGGCGGCGATCATCGACGGCGCCGGGCCGCTGCGGCTCTTCTTCACCGTGGTGCTGCCGCTGCTGCGGCCCGTGATCATCACGATCGTCGTGGTGCAGGCGGTCAACGTGTTCAACGACTTCACGAACCCGCTGTACTTCCTGCCCGGCGACGAGAACGCGACCGTCCAGCTCACGCTCTACAACTTCCAGAGCCAGATGGTCAGCCAGTTCAACCTGCTGTTCATGGACATCCTGCTGATCACGGTGCCGCCGCTGGTCATGTACATCTTCTTCAACCGCCAGATCGTGGCCGGCATGACGTCCGGCGCCGTCAAGGGCTGAGAGGTTCGCATCGCATGAGCAACAACACCCGAGTCCGCGAGCTGCGCGTCGAGCGCCGCACCGACGGCGCGTACGCCGACACCCCCACGCCCCGGCTGAGCTGGACCGTCGAGAGCGACGTGCCCGGCTGGTGGCAGGCCGGCGCCGAGGTACGGCTCGACGGCGAGCACGTCGCCCGACTCGACACCGACGAGTCGCACTTCGTGCCCTGGCCGTTCGACGCCCTGGCCCCGCACGCCCGGCACACCCTGGAGGTGCGCGTCACGGGCACCGACGGTGGCACCTCGCCCTGGAGCGCCCCCGTCGCCCTGCGCAGCACCTTCCTGGCCGACGGCGAGTGGACCGCCCCGTTCGTGGGGCTCGCCGAACCACCCGCGCCCGCGACCCCGGGCCTGCTGCGCACCGAGCTCGACCTGGGCGGCGAGGTGGCGAGCGCGACCCTGTACGCGTCGGCCCACGGCGTCTACCAGGTGGAGATCAACGGGCAGGACGTCGACGACGCCGTGCTCAAGCCCGGCTGGACCGCCTACCAGCACCGCCTGGTGCACGAGGCGACCGACGTGACGGCCCTGCTGCGTCCCGGCGCGAACGCCGTCGGCGTGCGGCTGGCCGGCGGCTGGTGGACCGAGAGCTACGGGTTCCACGGCGAGGCCCGGCCCTTCTACGGCGAGCAGCCGGCCGTGGCCGTGCAGCTCCACGTCGTGCTCACCGACGGCACCACCCGCGTGCTGACCACGGGCCCGGACTGGCGCGGCGCGGTCGCGGGCCCGGTCACGGCGAGCGGCATCTACGCCGGCGAACGGATCGACGCCCGCCGCGCGCTGCCCGGCTGGAGCCTGCCCGGGTTCGACGACTCGGCCTGGTCGCCCGTCCGGGCCGACGACGACGCCGTCGTGCCCGAGCCCGCCCTGGCCGAACCCGTGCGCCGCATCGACGAGCTCGGCGTCCAGGACGTCATCACCACGCCGTCGGGGCGCACCGTGCTCGACTTCGGCCAGAACCTCGTCGGCCGGCTCCGGGTGCGCGTGTCGGGCGAGGCCGGCCAGGTGATCACCCTGCGGCACGCCGAGGTGCTGGAGCACGGCGAGCTCGGCGTCCGCCCGCTGCGGCACGCCGAGGCCACCGACCGCCTCGTGCTGTCCGGCGGGCAGGACGTGTTCGAGCCCGAGTTCACGTTCCACGGGTTCCGGTACGCCGAGGTGGACGGCTGGCCCGGACGGCTCGACCTCGCGACGGCCCGGGAGGCCGTCACGGCCGTGGTGATCAGCAGCGACATGCGCCGCACCGGGTGGTTCGAGTGCTCCGACGAGCGCGTCGACCGGCTGCACGAGAACGTCGTGTGGGGCATGCGCGGCAACTTCGTCTCCCTGCCCACCGACTGCCCCCAGCGCGACGAGCGCCTCGGCTGGACCGGCGACATCCAGGTCTTCGGCCCCACCGCGAGCTACCTCTACGACAGCGACGCCTTCCTGGCCTCCTGGCTGCGCGACGTCGCCGCCGAGCAGGCCGCACGCGACGGCGTCTGCCCCGTCGTGGTGCCGTTCGTGCTGCCTTTCGGCTCCCAGCCCGCGGCCGCCTGGGGCGACGCCGCGACCGTGGTACCCACCACGCTCCTGGAGCGCTTCGCCGACCGGCGGGCGCTCGCGGAGCAGTACCCGAGCATGCGGGCCTGGGCCGACGTGCTGGTCGGCCTGTCGGGCGAGCGGCTGCTGTGGGAGGGGATGTTCCAGTTCGGCGACTGGCTCGACCCCGACGCGCCGCCGGACGACCCCGCCGGTGCCAAGACCGACCCCGACATCGTCGCGAGCGCGTACGTGGTGCGGTCGCTGCAGCTCGTCACCGCGGCGGCGCGCGAGGTGGGTGACGACGAGGCGGCCGCCCGGTACGGCGACCTCACCGAGCGGGCCCGGCAGGCCTGGGTCCGCGAGTACACGACGCCGTCGGGCCGCGTCGTGTCGGACGCCCAGACCGCCTACGCGCTCGCCATCGCCTTCGACCTGGTCGACGACGCGACGCGCGCCCGCATGGGCGACCGGCTCGCGTGGCTCGTGCGCCGCGCCGGCTACCGGATCGGCACCGGCTTCGTGGGCACCCCGATCGTCCAGGACGCCCTGACCTCGACGGGTCACGCCGACGTCGCCGCCCGTCTGCTCCTGCAGACCGGCGTCCCCTCCTGGCTGTACGCCGTGACCATGGGCGCCACCACGGTCTGGGAGCGCTGGGACAGCATGCTGCCCGACGGCAGCATCAACCCCGGCGAGATGACGTCGTTCAACCACTACGCGTTCGGCGCCGTCGCGGACTGGCTGCACCGCACCGTCGCCGGGCTGGCGCCCGGCACGCCCGGGTACCGGCGGCTGCGGGTCGCCCCCGTGCCGATCGTCGGGCTCGACCACGCCACGACCCGGTTCGAGAGCCCCTACGGGACGGCGGAGGCCGGGTGGGCGGCCCGCGACGGGCAGGTCGTGGTCCACGCGGTGGTGCCGCCGAACACCCGTGCGGAGGTGCTGCTGCCCGGGGGAGAGCGGCTGGAGGTGGGAGCCGGCCCGCACGAGTGGACCGTCCCCGATCCCCGCACGCGCCCTGCGCCCGCCCCCGTCACCCTGGGCTCGACGCTCGGCGAGGTCGCCGACGACGCCGAGGCCTACGCGCTGGTCCAGGCCACCGTCGAGGAGCTCGCGGGCCGGCGGACCAGCGCCCTGCGCTCGCTGCGGGAGTGGACCGACCAGCGCACCCTGGAGGAGGAGCTGACACGGCTGGCCCCGGCAGCCCGCGAGCGCGTGGGCGCGGCGCTGGAGGTGCTCAGCTCTCGGCGGGGTAGTCGGTCGTGACGGCGAGCGCCCGCGACGCCGCGACGTCGTCGGCCAGGGCCTGGACGCGGCCGCCCGCGAGGGCGAGGGAGTCCGAGCCCAGGAGCTGGTGGAGCGGCGCGTCCCCGCCGGTCGCCACGGTGATGATCGCCGCGGCGGCCCGGGCGGGGTCGCCCGGCTGGGTGCCGGGGATCTGGTGCAGGTGCTGGTCGACCATCTCGCGGATCGCGGGGTACGCGTCGCTGGTGGCGGCGGGCAGGCCGACCGAGACCGGGCGCAGGAAGTCGGTGCGCATGTAGCCGGGCTCGACGCTGTTGACCCGGATGCCGTGGTCGGCGACCTCGGCGGCCAGGGACTCGGTGACCGCCTCCAGCGCGAACTTGCCGGCGGTGTAGAGGCTCCAGCCCGGGAAGGAGAGCAGCCCGAGCACGGAGGAGACGTTGATGACGTGGCCGCTGCGGTGCGCCCGGAAGTGGGGCAGCACGGCGCGCAGCACGTTCCAGACGCCGAAGACCTGCACGTCGAACATGGCGCGCGCGTCGGCGTCCGAGACCTCCTCGACCGCGGCGAGGTAGCCGTAGCCCGCGTTGTTGACCACGACGTCGAGGGTGCCGAAGCGGTCGATCGTCTCCGTGACGGCCCGGGTGACCTGCTCCTGGTCGGCCAGGTCGACGGTCAGGGGCAGCAGGCGCGTGGTGTCGCTCCCGGCCAGGGCCGCCGTGAGGCGTTCGGTCGAGCGGGTGGTGGCGGCGACCTGGTCGCCGCGGTCGAGGAGCTGACGGACCAGCTCGAGGCCGAGGCCGCGCGAGGCGCCGGTGACGAACCAGGTGGCGGGGCGGTCGGTGGGGTAGGCCATGGGAGTTCTCCTTCGTGGTGCGGTGGGTGCCGGCACTGCCTGCCGACGTCCACCAGCCTTCCGCCGGAAAGGGCGCTCCGGGGGCGCATACCGGGCCCGGCGGAACCTCGGTCGCGCCTGACCAGGACGCGGAGGTCCACCCAGGCGGCTGCGCCGCACGGACCCGGCCGCGCAGAATGAGGACATGCCCGAGAAGAACACCGAGCTGGCCGACTTCCTGCGGCGCGCCCGCAGCCAGTGCGACGCCTCGCGGGCCGGGCTGCCGGCCGACGGCCGGGTGCGCCGCGTGCCCGGCCTGCGCCGGGAGGAGGTCGCCTTCCTGGCGGGCGTGTCCACCGACTACTACGCGCGTCTGGAGCAGGGGCGGCGGATCGTGCCGTCGCCGTCGGTCGTGGACGCCATCGGCCGCGCGCTCGACCTCGATGCGGCGGGGCGAGCCCACCTCGCCGACCTGATCGGCCTGGGCACCGCGAGGCCGCAGCAGCGGTCCCGTCCCGTCCAGCGCGTGCGCCCCGGCCTGTACCAGCTCCTCGACGCGCTGGACGACGTGCCGGTGCTGGTGCTCGGCCGCCGGTCGGACGTGCTGGCGCAGAACCGCATGGGCCGGGCGCTGTTCACCGACTTCGAGCGGTTCCCCGCCCCGCGGCGCAACTACGCGCGGTGGATGCTGCTCGACGACGAGGCGCGGTCGCTGTTCGTCGACTGGGAGGAGCAGGCGCGCGTGGCCGTCGAGAGCCTCCGGCTGGAGGCGGGCAACGATCCCGAGGACCGGGCGACGGCCGAGCTGGTCGCGGAGCTGCGCCAGTCCGCGCCCGAGTTCGGCAGGTGGTGGGACGAGCACCGCGTCAACCGGCGCACGCACGGCGCCAAGCGGCTGCGGCACCCGGTGGTCGGGGACCTCACGGTCGGGTACGAGACGCTCACCCTGCCCGGCGACGCCGACACCACGCTGTACGTCTACTCGACGGAGCCGGGCTCGCCGTCGGCCCGGGCGCTGGACCTGCTGGCGAGCTGGTCGCTCACCGGAGATCCCGCCGCGCACTGACCCATCCGATCCGGGCGTGGTTCCGAACCCTTGTCGAGCCCCGCCGGCCGTCCGGTACGACGGCCCAGGGGTGCGCACGGACACCCACCCAGGATGGAGATCAGCGATGACGCAGTACACGCCCTCGACACGTACCAGGGCACCGCACCAGTGGCTCGCCGTGACGATCGGCGCGGTCTACCTCGTGGTCGGCATCGCGGGGTTCTTCGTGACCGGCTTCAGCGGTTTCGCCGAGCACGACCACGGCCAGACGCTGCTCGGTTTCGCCGTGAACCCGCTGCACAACATCGTGCACATCGTGATCGGCCTGCTCGGCCTCGCACTGTGGTCCACGCCGGGCCGGGCCCGGACCTTCGGCTGGCTGCTCGCCGTCGGGTACGGCGTGACGTTCGTGTTCGGCCTGTTCGCGGTGAACAACCCCGGCATCAACATCATCAACATCAACGCTGCGGACAACGTGCTGCACGTCCTGAGCGCGCTGGCCGGCCTGGCCATCGCCCTGTGGCCGGCCCGCTCGACCACGACGGCGGCGTCGCACGCCTGACGCCACGACGTCTCCGGGTGTCCCCGGAGGTGGACGGTTGTCCGCCAGGCCGCTGGGGACCGTCATGCCATGCATGACGGTCCCCAGCGGTCTGCTGAACGGAGGTCAGGCGGCCGTGATCGCCGTGATGAAGCCGGCAGCTGCCAGGGTCAGGACGGTGGTCCAGGCGACGATGGCGATGACCTGCCAGAGGATGACCCAGTTCTTGCTCACGCCGGAGGCGACCAGGGTCGCGGCCGTCAGGTGGGTGGGCAGCGCCAGCGGGCCGAGCAGGCTCGCCCCGGGGACGCCGAACCGCACCAGCCAGCAGCGCAGACGCTTCTGGCCCTTGGCCTTGCGGGTGGTGGGCTCGCCGTCGCCGTCGCCGTCGGGCTGCGGCTCGGCCCCCGGGCCTGCCGTGGCGTCCGGCTCCGCCTCGGGGCGTGGCCCCGCGCCCGTACCAGGGCCGGCCGCGACGGTGGTGCCGGCGCCTGCCGGGACCGCCCGGGCCGCCACGGGTGCACCGGCGTCAGCCGCGACCTTCCGGGCGCGGCGGGCCTGGACCGCGCCTCGGGCCCGCGAGCTGAGCAGCACCACCAGCACGACGGCGATGATGTTGCCCGCCGCGCCGGAGACGCCGGCGACCACCGGGTTGATGCCCGCGAGGACGCCCAGCGCCGCCGATCCCTCGCCCTCGATGTACGGGATCGCGCCGGCGAACGCGACGATCAGGGGCTGCACCAGCTCAGGCACCTGCGCCACCAGGTCCTGAAGGTCCTCGTAGGGGTTGAAGCCTGCCATGGGCGTCTCTTCCGACGGGGCGCCCGAGACGGGCGCCGGGTTTCTACGGCCGGCTGTCCGCCGGCGTAAGCCAGTAGAAACCGTGTCCCAGGAACAGGGTCAACGGGTGCGTCCTGGGGTGCGCGTCACACGGGACGGCGCGACCGGCCCGCCGTCCGCTCCTCGCGGAGCGCGACCTCCAGCGCCAGGAACGCCAGCACGTCCAGCAGCAGTCCGAAGGCCGCCGTCCACCGCACCGCACGGAACACCAGGACCTGCGTGAACAGCAGGCTGACCAGCACGGCCCGGCGCACCCAGGCGGCACCGTGCAGGCGGTCCCGGCGGCCGACCACGACGCCCACGGCGAGGAGCACCACCGACGCCGTGACCGCCACGAGGATCGCGACACCGGTCCACGTGGGCAGCCCGGGCACCAGACCCTGGACGATGCGCACGCCGACCGTGGCCTCCGCGGCGCTCGTGGCCAGGAGCAGCGAGATCACCAGCCACGCCACCCAGGCGCGGTCCACGAGCGCGTCCAGCCCGCGCACCACCCGGTCCACGCCGGAACGGACCAGGTCGGGCACGTCGGCGTCGTCGTCGGGGACGGCCTCGACGAGGCGGGTGACGAGGTCGGCGCCCGGCTCGCCGGCGCCGCGCCTCGCGAGGGTGCGCGCCTCCTCGCGGGCGTCCGGCGTGAACCCACCGGCCAGGCCGGTGGCGAGCCGGTCGGCGGCGACCGCCAGGTACTCCGCCGGGTGGTGCGGCCGGCGGCCGTGCAGTCCCTCGACGACGAGCACGAGCAGCACCGTGACGACGTAGATGATCGCGGCGGTGGGCGCGTAGAAGTAGTCGTTGTCGGAGGTGACGAACTTGCCCACCTCGTCGATGAACAGCCCGAAGCCGACACCGCCGAGGATCGCGCCGAGCGAGCGGGGCACCGGGCCCACGTACGAGAGCAGCAGCATGATCGCCAGGGCCATGAGGAGGCCTCCCCACAGCACGTGGGCGACGTGCAGGCCACCGCCGCCGATCTGCGGGTAGCCCGTCGCGGCGAGGTAGGCCCGGGTGGCGAGCACCGTCACCACGCTCGCGACGAGGAACGTCACCAGGTGCCGGACCGCGGAGGTGTCCCGTGGTGCCCCGAGCCGCAGCAGGCGCCCCCGGCCCGCGAGGCTCACCGGTCCGGTGCGTGGTTCGTCGGTCATACGGCCCCCGTCGTCGCCCTGTCGCCGGCGCGCGGGCCGGCGTCGTCCCAGGCCATCCTCTCGCAGGGGGTGCTCCGGGTTCCACCGGCAGGGGTCGGGGGCGGCGCCGTCCCGGGCGATCGTGCCGGCGGCGGCCGCCGTCCGGGGGACCGGACGACGGCCGCCGGTGGTCAGGCCGTCCGCGCGATCGCGATGTTGGTGTTGCTGCGCGCCCCGGCCTCGTAGAACATGTACAGCCGCCCGCCCTCCTCGGCGAAGCTCGGTGCCGCGGCCCGGGTCGCGACCGGCTCCGTGTAGAGCACGCCCAGGTGGTTCTCCCGGTCGAAGCTCGTGCCGACGTCGGCCACGTGGATGGTGCCGGACCCGCTGTGGTAGACCACGTGGCCACCGCCGTTGCGGGACCAGTAGTGCGCTCCCGAGAGCTGGCCGCCCTCGCCCGAGCGCGGCGAGATCAGGGGCTGGTGCTTGAACTGCCAGCCCGAGGCGAGCCGGTCGGACCAGCCGATGAAGATCTTGCGCGTCCCGGCCTGGGCGCCCATGAAGAGCATGATGTGCGTGCCGGACTGCGTCGGGTGCGGGAACACCCGGGCGTACGACGTCTCGGTGACGTCCGAGGGCAGCATCCCCGTGTGCAGCACGGTGGCGCCGTAGGTGAAGTTCACGCCGTCGTCCGACGTCGCGACCCGGGTGGTCGTGTTCTCCCCGTGGAAGAACAGGTAGATGCGGCCGTCGTCGGCGTTCCAGACCGCGTGCGGGCTGGAGACGTGGCTCACCGAGTAGTGCGGCGACCAGGTGCGGGAGATGATCGGGTTGTTCGGGTACTCGCGCCACGGGCCGGCCAGCGAGTCGGCGTACGCCAGGCAGATCCCGCCCGGGGCGTCGTGCGGCGCGTAGTACATGTACCAGGCGCCCAGGGGGTTGCGGACCTTCCCCGCCACGTGGCGCACCGAGGGGAAGATGATCTCCTTGCGCGCCGGGGCGTAGGCGAGCTGGGACCTGTCCATGGCGGCGCCCAGCCGGGTGAAGGTGGGAAAGCCCGGCACCGCGGCGGCGGCCGGCGGGGCACCGGCCGTCACGCCGACGCCGAGGGCGGCGGCCGAACCGAGCACCGCGGCGCCGACCAGCAGGCTCCGCCGGCCGAGCAGCGGTGGTGTGCCGGCGGCGTCGGGACCGGCGCCCGGTGCGCCGTCGGTGGATCCCGGGTCGAACCTGTCGTCGAACGTCATGGCGACTCCGCTCCGGCCCGTGCGGCTGCCGCGCTCCGGTGCGCGACGGCGGATCACGCCGGGCCACTAGGTGTCGAATGTCGGGCCAGGGCGGTGACCCGGTCAACCGGATGATAAGAACCATCACCTGGCGGCCCGGCCGCTGTCTGCGTCCGACCCGTCGACCGGGGGAGCGGGGAGCGCACCGCCGGGGTCGTGCTCAGTCCGTGACGTGGGCCTGCCGCGCGTGCACCGGCAGGAGGTCGACGACGAACGTGGCGGGCACCGCGGTCCCGTCGAGGGTGCGCGCGGAACCGTTGCCCCGGCCGTTGCCGTTGCCCTGACCGCCACCGTTGCCGTGCCCGGGTCCCTTGCCCGGTCCGGTGCCGGGCCCCTTGCCGGGCCCGTTGCTCGGACCGGCACCGTTGCCGTTGCCCGGTCCCTGGTCGTTGTCCTGGGTCGGGCCCTTGCCGTTCGGGTTGCCGGGGTTGCCGGGAGGCCCGCCCGCCGGCGGCTCGGGCTCGGTCGGCGGCTCGGGTGCGGGCGGAGGTTCCGGCGCGGTGGGTGGCTCGGGTGCGGGCGGTGCCTCGGGTTCCGGTGCGGGTGCCGCGGGCTCCTCCGGGGCGGGCTCGACCGGGGGAGCGGCGGACCCGGGCGCGTCGCTACCGGCGTCCGGCGCGGCGTCGGCGGGCGGCGGGTCGGACAGCGGCTCCGCCGCCTCCGGCTCGGGCTCGGGTCCGGCCGGCGGCTCGGGCGCCGCGACCTGCTCGATCACCGGTTCGGCCGGCTCGGGGACGTCCTCGGAGCGTGGGGCCGCCGCGGAGGTCGGCTCCGCGCCGTCCGGCGCGGGGGTGTCCGGCGCGGAGCGGCCGGGCGGCGGAGCCTCCGGCGCCGTCGGGCGGGCCGGTGCGGTGCCGGTGTCCGGCCCCGCGATGGTCTGGGCGGGTGGCTGGTCACCCTGGCCGCCGAGCGAGGCCCAGGCGATCCCGCCCAGGACGAGCACGGCCGCGACACCTGCCGCCACCGCACCCTGCTGTGCCCGGGGCAGGCGCGGTCGGGTCGCGGCGCCGCCCACGGTGCCGACCCCTGCGGTGGCGAGCGCGGCGCCCAGCGTGCCCGTGGCCACCGCGCCCGCGACCAGGTGTTGTCCGAGGTCGCGGAGCATCCAGGAGACTTCGCGGACGTCGATGAAGGCGCGGGTGCAGTCGGCGCAGCCGTCCATGTGGACCTCGAGGCGGTGCTGGCGGCGGGGCAGCATGCGGCCTTTGAGGTAGTCGTGCATGCCGGCGCGGGTGGTGCGGCACTCGGGTTCGGTCACGGCCTGGGCGTGGGCGGCGGCGAACGCTCCGGCGAGGCGTTCCTCGGCGCGGCGTAGCCGCATGGTCACCGCGTGGGGGCGTACGCCCAGGCCGGTGGCGATGTCGGTGACGGCTTTGTCGTGCACGTGGCGGTCGAACAGGATCTGGCGGTCGTCGTCGGCCAGGTCGGCCAGGGCGGTGCGGAGCATGCCGGCGTCGGCCTGGCGTTCGGCGTCGAGCTCGGCGCCTTCGGCGGGTGGGGTCAGGCCGTCGAGGGTGTCGTCCTCCACGAGGGTGGTGCGGCCCTGCTCGCGGGTCATGGAGATGGCTTCGTTGACCGCGGCGCGTCGCCAGTAGGGGGCGGGGTCGGTGATGGTGCCGCCGGTCGAGACGATGCGGATCATCTTCTCCAGGGCGCGGCTGGTGGCCTCCTCGGCATCGATCCCGGGTACCCGGGCTGCTACCGAACGCACGACGTTACGACGATGCACGACCCAGTCGTGCACGCCCGGCTCCAGCACGCTCACGCCTCCTCCTCCCCGCCACGCCGATTGACGACCCTTTAAAGCCAGATAGGATTTATGTCCAAAATGGGCACCCCGAAATGCCAGGGGTTTCGATGACACAGCATACGGAATTGGTCCGGGCGGGCCGGTCGAGGGTGAAGTGCGCGCGCCGCGACGGGGGTGCTGGTACCCGCGGCGCTGTGCCGCTCCCATGACTGGTCGCCGGGGCGTCTTGTGCCGCAATGAACGATGCGAACCGAATTGTCGCATCGTGTGTGCGGCCTATTGTCGGTGGTCATCTCGACGTGTGTGCCGTTCACCGGTAATGGCAGGAGCGAGGCGTCCCGATCGTGCGCCGCGGTGTCCCCGGTCTGGGCCCGGGGGCCCAGGCGGGCCTGGGTGCACGGTTGGGCCGTAGGGCCGTCGTGGTCCGCGCCGTCGCGACCTACGTTGACCGGATGACCAGACCCCGCCCCCGAGTCCCCAGCGATCGTTCCGCGACGTGGCGGGGCGGCCGGCGCGGTGCGGGAGCGGAGTCCGGCCAGGCGCTGGCCGAGTACGTGGCGGTGGTCGGCCTGCTCCTGCTGGTGATCGCCGTCGTGATCGTGGCGGTCAGGCCGGTGGGGACGGACATCGGGGCGGAGCTGGTCTGCGCGGTCGAGCAGGTCGGTGAGCCGGGCGCCCCCGAGGAGTGCGTGACCGAGGTCGAGGGCACCGGGTCCGACGACGAGGGCGGTGACGACAGGTACAGCCCGCCGACGGGCGACTGCGAGGACGACGTCACGTTCGGCAAGGTCAACCTCGACGAGGAGTACCAGAGCCACGTGGTCCAGATCGACTGCGTCTGGTATCCCGTCAAGACCATCTGCGCCTCGTCGGAGCTGCCGGACGGCTGGTTCGACCGGGACGAGGACGATCGCGTCTACCTCGAGGACGAGATCGTCGAGTTCGTCGACTGCGTGACCGACGGCCACGGCGATCCCAAGGACGACCCGGAGGACGAGAGCTGCGTCAACTCCCTGCCGACGAGCGAGGAGTTCGACGAGGACGGCCCGCCGAAGGTGCAGGTGGGGTGCAAGGAGCTTCCGGTGCCCAAGGGGTGCGAGGCCCAGTGGGAGGCGTACAAGGACGCGCCGGCGGGCAAGGAGCGCGCCGGGAAGTCAGGAGACCTGGCCAACTGCATCTCGAAGGTGTACGGAGCGATCGAGCCGGAGTGCGTCGTCTCGTCCAGCTCCCACGTCGACAGCGAGAACATCTCGTTCCTCTTCGTCCGCTGGGGCTCCAGCAACGGCATGCTGATCGAGCAGCTCGGCGACGGCCGGATCCGGGTCCACATCCTCAAGGGCGGTGAGCAGGGCGGCGGGGTCACGTTCGACTCGGCCATCAGCTTCGACGTGGCGGGCATGACCGGGTACTCGATGGACAAGACCTACGAGTTCACCGACATGAAGAAGGCCCAGGAGTGGATCGACTGGTACAAGGAGTACGACAAGGTCGCCGGCAAGATGAACAACGACTGCACACCGTCCAGCGAGCACTGGGGCAAGATGTGCACCCCGAGCGGCGAGGGTGACGAGCTCGCGCTGGAGGAGCCCGAGCACCATGAGCTCAGCGAGGGTGAAGGCTCCTCCAAGAAGGTCCGGTTCTCGGGCGGGCTGAGCGCGTCCACCGAGTTCGGGCCCGCCGAGATCGAGGGCAGCGTCGAGGGCGGCTACGAGGGCGAGGTGTCGGTCGACGAGACGCTCTACTCGGACGGGGCGACCACCGTCTCCTACACCTCGACGGACATCGGCGGCTTCCTGATCGGCGCGTCGATCGGCGGCGGCAAGCCGTTCGCCGGTGACAAGAAGGAGTGCAAGAAGAAGGACTCCGACGAGTCGAAGTGCGGCCTCGGCGGGGCCGGCGCCGGCTCGGGCGGGATGGAGTGGACGGGCACCACGCAGGTCGAGGTCAACCGGAACCCGGACGGGTCGCTGCTCAACGTCATCCTGCGCATGGACGACCAGGTGCTGACCACCCTCGCCAACGCCGGGATCGACATCGAGGCGACGCTTCCCCGTGGCTTCTCCGTGGGCGGCGGCTGGGAGCGGACCAACCAGGACGGCAAGGCCTCCGTGCGGGAGATGATCCTCGACTTCGGCCAGTTCCCTGAGCTGGAGGACACGCTCGGCCCGAAGATCGACGAGCTGTTCCCCCTGGATGACGAGGGCCGCCTCAAGAAGGACGACGTCGAGATCGACGCCGGCGACTACGCCGAGGGCGGGTCTCTCTACGAGGAGATCGACGACCACGCCAACGTGCGCGAGCTGAGGTACGACGTCGAGCGGAGCTCCGACGACGGGCACCTGGGCGTGGACCTCATGGGCCTGAACCTGTTCGAGGCCGAGTGGACGTCGGTCGACGAGAAGCGTGACCTCAAGGACTCCACGTTCGAGGTGACCGACGTGAACGGCAAGAAGCAGAAGGTCTCGCCCGCACCCGCGTGCAAGGCGGTCGACTTCGAGCCGGACGAGGGCTACTACGCCGACGACTTCTCGGACCCGCCGACGAGGAACAAGAACCCTGAGCACGACCTGGGCGCGGAGTACTTCGACAACGAGTCGCCCCGGTACACCGAGGACGGTCCCTACCCGGGTACCGACTACGACGGCGACGTACCGGGCGACAAGGACGACCTGGTGCACTCCCTGGTCGACGAGTACTCCGAGGCGTTCCCCGACACGAACATCCTCGTGGTCAAGGACTTCGAGAACTTCTCGTTCGAGCACGTCGAGGGCCTCGAGCACCTGGCCACCGTCGACGGGGTGGACGTGATCGCCATCGACAAGGGCACGGTCAAGAACAAGGGTGACGGCGGCTGGACGAACTGGGGGTTCACCGGCGAGTACGAGCGCGAGGGCGACAAGACGGTGCACTTCAGCCCGCAGCCGGGCGGTGGTGGCCTCTGCACCGTCGACAACGCCCAGGTCGGGCTGTTCGACGGCGACCGGGTGGGCGATCCGCCACTGGTCATGGCGGCCACCTCCTCCTCCGGTGGTAGCAAGGGCGGCGGGTCCAAGAACGGACACTGCTGAGGTGCGGCCCGCGCCGGTGAGGGCCTCAGTCGATGTGGACCTCGTAGATGGTGCTCGACGGGTCGAAGTACGACGTCTCGTTCTCCTCGAAGTAGTGCTTGTACTCGTACCCGTCGTCGCCCTTGTAGATGAACCACCCCGTGTGTCCGCCGGCGTCGAACCGCTCGACCCCCTCCTGGTCGATGTTGATCGTGCCGGTCCCGTCGACGCACACGCTGGGGTTGGCCGCCCCCGCGCCGCTGAGGGAGTTGGCCTCCCAGGAGAACCTGACGTGGTCGTTCGGGTACCAGCCGAGAATGTTGAAGTTGCACTCGAGCCACGGGACCTGCTCGATGTCGCCCTCGGCCTCGTCGGGCTCCAGGGCGCCCTCCCACACGTCCTCGCAGCTGTCGTCCGTGGTGCAGTCGTCCTCGGGGTCGTAGGGGGGAAGATCGTCCTCGCTGATCTCCTGCACGCCGCAGCCCAGCGTCCCCAGGGGGAACACGCAGACGGGCACCGTGCCGTCCGCGGGCTCCTCGGGCTGGCAGAAGTCCCACTCGGGGAGGCACCGCAGGCCGGTGTAGGGGACGCCGCCGCCGGGCAGGTCGATCACCGGCTCGTCCTCGTCGTCGACCAGGCCGCCGGTGTCCTCGCCGTCGCCGGCACCGGCCTCGGCAGGGTCGCAGGCCGGGTCGCCGTCCTGGGTGGTCCCGACGTCCTGGACCGCGCACGCCATGCTGTCCTGGATCGTGTCGCCCACCGGTGTCACCGTCGCGACCAGGACCGCCACGACCAGCACGACCACGGCGACCACGCCGACGTACTCGACGGTGCCCTGGCCGCGCTGGTCGCGCACGGCGGTGTCCCGTGCCCTGGCGAGCGCCCTGGACAGCCGGTGGGACGAGAGGGACATTTCAGCCATTATGGGATGCTACCGCCGTCCGGATCGGGAATGACCTGCGAGGTGCTGCCGCCTCGGCCCGGCTAGTCGACCAGCACGATGCGGCTGGAGTAGGCGTCCACCTCGGGCGCCTCCCAGGCCGGTTCCTCGTCGTCGCCCGCGTCGTCGCCGGGTTCCTCGTCGCCCTGCTCGTCGTCACCGTCCGGCCCACCAGGGCCCTCGTCAGAACCCTCGTCCTCGTCGGGTTCGGTGACGCACTCGCCGTCGATCATCCAGCCCAGGCTCGTGCCGTCCCGGCACAGCCCGCCGTCGAGCCTGATCTGCGCGGTGGCCTGCGCCGTCGAACGGATCCTCGCGACGGGAACCTGGTCCTGGTGGCGCACCTCGACGAACACCTCGAGATGCTCGGCGTCGTAGTCGAAGCGGACCAGGTCCGCGCCGTTGGCCTCGGCGTACGCCTCGGCGGCCGTCCGCATCTCGTCCGCGACGACGGCGTCGAGCAGCACCTCCTCGATGATTCCCCAGAAGTCCGCGAAGCCGCCGGGCAGCAGGTGCAGCCCGTGCAGCGCGCCCAGGCGCTCGTCCCACGTCTGGGCGGCGGCCAGCGCCGCGGCGTCGGCCGCCGTGCCGGCCTCTCGCCGGTCGTCCGTCGCCGAGCCCACCATCGCGATCACCAGGATCGCGGCGCTCAGCAGACCGACGGTGATCGGGAGGGCCATGACGTGCATCGACCCGCGCTCGCGGTCGTCGTCGCGCTGTCTCCGGGCGAGGAGCGCCCGCCACGCCCCTCGGCGCGGCCGCATGCCAGCCATGGTTCAGTCTCCTGCCGGGGCGTCGGTCACGGGTACGCCGGTGATCCGGAACCGGTCCGGGGCGTCCACGGTCACGGTGTCCTGCCCGGTGTCGGGCCACACGACGGTGATCAGCGTCGTCTGCCCCTGGCCCAGGGGCTCGACCTCCTCGTCGCCGAGCATCCGCCGTACGACGAACCCGGTCGAGTTCTTCCCCGCCACGTAGTCGAACGGCAGGACCCGCTCCTGCGCGCCGAGGAGCGAGAGGTTGTGCGCGCCGGCCAGCTCGCCCAGCGCCCCGAACCGGCGGTCGCCGACCTGCTCCAGGAAGGCGGGCAGGAACCAGGCGGGATCGATCGAGTCACCGCTGGTCCGTTCGGCCTCCAGCGTGCCCACGATCGCTCCCGGGCGGCGCACCATCGACTCCACGGCGATCCTGTAGCTGCCGCCCTCGGTGGTGATGGTCACGGGGCCGTCCTCGGCGGTCGGGGCGTCGGTGCCGGGGAGGTCGCTCTCCACGTCGGCCTCGACGACCAGGCTGCCCTGGAAGTGGATCTCGACGCGCCGGTTCGCTGCCCGTGCCTCCGGGCTCGTGCCCTCGGCGATCGGTTCGCTCTCGCCGCGGCCCTCCTCGGACACGGTGAAGTCGTCGCCGAGGCCGGCGCGCAGCCGCACGGCGACGGACCGGGCGCGGCGCTCGGACAGCGCCTGGTTGTAGGAGTCGGTGTCGACGTCGTCGGTGTGCCCCACCACCTGTACCTCGCCGGAGTCCGCCTGCTTCCGGATCGACGCCGCCGCCCTGTCCACCACGCCCCGCGCCTTCCTCGACAGCGTGTGCTCGTCGGAGGCGAAGAGGACGTCGGAGGCCAGGGTGACCGTGACGTCGTCGTCCTCGGCGGACGTCGCGGAGCCGGCGTCGTAGCCGCGGGTGAAGGCGCGCAGCTTCCTCGTCCCGGCGTGGTCGACGCCGCCGACCCGGGCGACGGCGTCCTCGAAGTCGGCACCCGCCGCCACGACCGGCACCGTCACGGTGCCGAAGCCGGGGAACAGCACATCCACCGCGTCGTTCGCGGGTGCGGCGAAGACGGCGACGGCCGAGCCCCGCAGCACGTCGTCCGCGGTCCAGTCGATCGCCGCGGCGGGCTGCTCGCCCGAGGTCTGCGCCACGGGATGGACGACACCCTGCTCGGTGTCGAACAGCCGGACGCCCCGGCCGTCGGTGACCGTGTCACCGAGCCCGCCGAGGGTCAGGACGACGGTCGAGAGCTCCGTCGGGTCGGCCGAGGTCGCGTCGAACTCGTACCGCAGGACGGCCAGGTCACCGTCCACCTCGACGGGATGCACGTCGAAGCCCACCTGTGCACCGTGCCAGGCCCGGTCCACGGACACGACCTCGCCCGGAGGCGGTGAGCCTCCGGGCGAGGTGGGCGACGCCGACGCGCCGGCCGAGGGCTCGGCCGTCGGGCCGGGCGCGTCGGGTCGGACGAGACCGCAGCCTGCCGACACGGTCACCAGACCGACTGCGAGAGCGGTGAGCACGGCCCGACGCATCGGCACCTCCGTCGTTGTTCTCGGATGGATCAGCCGTTACCGCCGCCGGCCGGGTTGCCGACCTTGCCGACGGCTTCCTTGAGCTCGGTCAGGATCGCGGTGCCGACGGGCGTGGCGCCCGCGACGACGGCGGCGACGATCGCCACGACCACCAGGATGATGCCGACGTACTCGACCGAGCCCTGCCCGCGCTCGTCGTCGTGGAACCGGCTCGTCGCGCGCCCCGCGTAGTGCTTCAGTGCCACCTGCGCGGCCACTGCCTTCTCGATCAGTGCGTTCATGAGGTCCTCCACCAGTTGTCGTCCGGTTGCCGGCAACGGGCTCCAGGGCTCCGTGGCCATACCGGTCAACCTAGGGACGGCTGCTCCGGCCGCCCAGGGCGTCCGGTCCCACCGGCGGACCCATTTCCGCTGGGCCCCTGGCCCTATCGCGGGCCGGGTCCCGCTGGATCCAGCGCACGATGGCCTGGCTCCGCGTGGTGACACCCAGCTTCGCGAACAGGCTGTTCACGTGGTTCTTCACCGTCTTCTCGGAGACGAACAGACGCGCTGCCACCTCACGGTTCGAGAGGCCGTCGGCCACCAGGTCCATCACCTCGGCCTCCCGCGGGGACAGCAGGCCCCGTACGGCCGGCGGCGCCACGGGAGCGGCGGCAGGTGCCGGTGCCGTCGAGACCCCGGAGACCACCTGGCTCCCGTTCCGGCACAGCCGGATCGCGTCCAGCATCGCGGCCGGCTCCAGCGCGCCGTGCACGAGATAGCCCGCAGCGCCGGCCGCGATCGCCTCGGCGACCGAGGCCGGGTCGTCGGTGTGCGTGAGCATCACCACCGTCGCTCCGGACAGCCGGGGCAGGAGCTCCAGCCCGCTCACCCGGGGCATCCGCACGTCCAGCAGCACGACGTCGACCTGCCCGGCGGCCACGCGGGCCACCGCCTCCTCGGGGTCGCCGGTGTCGTGCACCGACGTCACGCCGTCGGTCCCCTCCAGCAGGCTGCGCAGGCCCAGCCGGATGATCGGGTTGTCGTCCACGGTGAGAATTCGCATCAGGCCACCTTCGGGGTCGCTGTGCGGGAGGCCACGGCGCGGTCCGGGCCGGCGCCGCTCGTGTCGTCCCGTCGGGTCTCCGGCTCCGCCGCCGGTCGGTCGGCGGGCTCGTGCGGCAGCACCACCCGCACGGTGGTCCCGCCCTGGCGCCCCGCGGTCCACGAGGCGTCGCCGCCGCACAGCGCGGCCCGCTCCTGTACCCCGCGCACCCCGTATCCGCCGGTCAGGCCGGCCGGGAACCCGGTGCCGTCGTCGGACAGCAGCACCTGGACCGTCCCGCCCGGCACGGACACGGCAAGCTCGACCCGGGACGCGTGCGCATGCTTGCGGACGTTCTCCAGCAGCTCGGCCACCAGGGCGCGGACGTGGTGGGCGCGTCCGGGGCCCGCCACGTCGTCGACGTGCGGGCTCGCGGACACCTGGACGGGGATCCCGGTGCGTTCCGTCCAGCGCCGGGCGAGGTCCGCCACCGGCCCGGCCACGCCGGAGGCGTCGTCCCGCAGCTCGCCCAGCGTCGTCCTGGTGTGCTGGTGCGCCGTGCCCACGGCATCGCTGAGCTCCCGCGCGAGCCGCACGGTGCCGGGCGGCGACCCCTCCCGCTCCAGGCGGTCGGCCAGCCCGCGGGACGCCAGCGCGAGGCCCGCGAGATCGCCCGCCACGGTGTCGTGCAGGTCCCGGGCGAGGCGCAGCCGTTCCGCGAGCGCGGCCTCGTGCTCGCGCGTGGTCACCAGCTCCATCGACGTGAGCGCCTGCCGGCGCAGCCGCCGGCCCAGCACCGTCCCCGTCCACGTCATCACCACGACGAGGGCCGAGCCGGCGGTCCCGGTGACCACGCCACGCACGTCCTCGCCGTAGACCGTGAGCTGGTGGAGGGCCAGCGGCACCGCCATGATCAGGCCGAGCCGCGCGCCGGCGAGGAGGCCCCACAGCGCCGCGGTGGCCGCGGCGTAGATGGCCATCAGCGGGGACCCGGCGACCGGCAGGAGCGTCACGACGGTGACCACGACGTCCCCGGCCAGCAGGATCCCGTTGCGCGCGTAGACCCGGCCGCGGGTGTCCCAGTTCAGCGCGGGCACGAAGGAGAACGGGGCGGCCAGCATCACGAGGATCAGGCCGAGCCAGCCCTCGCCGTCGAGCAGGTCGAGCACGAGCGCGAACGCCAGGACCACCAGCCGCACCTGGCACAGCACGCGGACCGTGGAGCCGATCGCCCGCTGGGTCGTCGGGTCCATGGCGTGCCCGGGAGCCAGTCGCTCAGAAAATCCCACCGAGCACCCCCGCGTTCGCGATGAGCACCGAGGACACGATCAGGATCAGGGCCCCGGGCAGGATCGTCAGGGTCACGACGAGCGACACCAGCGGTGCCGCGCGCGACGCGTTCCGGCGCACGTTCTCGGCGTGCTCGCGGCGCACGTCCGACGCGATGTCCGTGAGTGCCTGCGCCAGCGGCACGCCCAGCTCCTCGGCCTGGAGCAGGGCGGTCACGAAGGTGCCCACGGCCGCGGACCGGTTGCGCTCGCGCAGGGCCACGAACGCCTGACGCCGGGACGTGCCCACGTTCATCTCCTGCAGCGCGGTACGCATCTCGGCGGCCAGCGCGCCGTCGTGCAGCTCGCACACGCGCTCCAGGGCCTGACGGAAGCCCAGGCCGGCCGTCACCGTCACGCTGAGCACGTCGAGGAAGTCGGGCAGCTCGCTGTCGACCTGCTGCTGTCGCGCGTTCCCCGCGAGGAAGAGCCACAGCCGCATCCAGGCGATCAGCACCAGCGCCAGCGGCACGCCGAACATCCACAGTCCCTGGAGCGTGAGCAGGAGCCCGAACAGCACCGCGATCAGCAGGAAGGCGGCCTCCCGGCGCACGAACATCGTCAGCGTCACGCCGTCCGGCCGGCCGGCCCGGCGGATCATCGTGTCCAGCCGCTGCAGCCGGGCCCGCCCGTGCAGCCGGACCGCGAGGGGCAGCAGCGGCGCCCCGATGAGGTCCAGCAGGGCGACGAACCCGCGGGGCCGGGGCTCCGCGCTCGGCAGGTACTCGGCCTCGACGTCCTCCAGGCCGGTGCTGGTCACGAGCCGGTACCCGGCCATGCCCAGCACGACGAGCCCGGCCGCGCAGGCTGCGATCAACAGGTCGAGCACGTCACACCTCCACCTTCGCGACGCGGCGCACCACCACGTACCCGACGGCGAACAGGCCGGTCGCCACCACGAGCACCGCCTGGCCGGCGAGGTTCGTGATCATCACGTCCAGCACGCCGGGGCTGAACGCGTTCATCAGGAGCACCGCGGCGAACCCGAGAAAGATCACCGTGTACCCGGAGAACTGCGCCCCGACCGTCGCGGTCACCACCTCGCGCCGCAGCCTGCGCCGCTCCTCCAGCGTGGCTCCGATCCCGGACAGCGCGGTGACGAGGGCCCCGCCGGTCCGGCCCTGGATGGTCAGCGTCTGCACCAGCACCGAGAGCTCGCGCGACGGGAGCCGCTCGCTCAGCGCCGACAGGGCGTCGCGCAGCGACCTGCCGAGTGCCATCTCGGCGGTGACCTGTGCCATCTCCGACGCCGCCGGCTCCGCGATCTCGTCGGCCGCGAGCTCCAGCGACCGGTGCACCGCGAGCCCGGCCGACGCACCGTTCGCCAGGAGCCGGGCCAGCTCCGGGAGCTGCGCCACGAACCGTTCCACCCGTTGCTTGCGCCGCCGGTCCAGCCAGCTGCGCACCCCGACGACGACGAGCACGGTCGCGAGCACCGCGGTGGCCCAGCCGTAGAGCGGCAGGACGATCACGCCCATGGCGAGCGCCCCGGCCGCCGACCCGGCCAGGAGCATCGACGGCGACCAGGTGGGCAGACCGGACCCGGCGAGCAGGGCGGTCAGGCGCTGCCCCCGGCGGGTGTTCTGCAGCCGCTCGTCGAGGCGGTCGAACAGGCGGCTGCCGGACGACGAGTCGAGGTCCGCGGACTCCACCATCCGTCGCTCGATCTCGGCGTTGTCCGCCAGCGTCGCCACCGTGGCGGCGGCCAGCAGCAGGGTCACGAACAGGCCGGCGGCGATGAGCAGGACGATCATGCGCCCTCACCGCCCCGCGCCTCGGCGGGTTCGAGCACCGGCACCGTCTCCCCGGCGCGCTGCAGCCGTTCCCGCAGCACGGCCGGGACGGGCGAGGGGACGAACCGCCCGGTCACCGTCCGGTCCGGCCCGGTCGGGTCCTTGGCGAAGTGCACCAGCGGTGTCAGCGCGAACTCCTCGCGGCGGTGCGAGGTCACCGCCTGCACCTCGACGACCCGGCGCGACCCGTCCTCCGCCCGTTCCAGGTGCACCACCAGGTCGATGGCCGAGTTGATCTGGTCCCGCAGGGTCGCGGCCGGCAGCTCGATCTCGCTCATCGAGGCCAGGGTCTCCAGCCGGCCCAGCGCGTCCCGTGCCGTGTTGGCGTGCACGGTGGCGATCGACCCGTCGTGACCGGTGTTCATCGCCTGGAGCATGTCCAGGGTCTCGCCGCCACGCACCTCACCGACGATGATCCGGTCGGGCCGCATCCGGAGCGCGTTGCGCACCAGGTCGCGGATCGCCACGGCGCCCCGCCCCTCCACGTTCGCCGGGCGGGACTCCAGCCGCACCACGTGGCCCTGCTGGAGCGAGAGCTCCGCGGCGTCCTCGATGGTGACGATCCGCTCGTGCTCCGGGATCATGCCGGACAGCGCGTTCAGGAACGTGGTCTTGCCCGAGCCGGTGCCCCCTGACACCACGATGTTCAGCCGCGCCCGCACGCAGGCGCCCAGCAGGCTCGCCGTGCCCGGGTCGAGCGTCCCCCGCGCCACGAGCTCACCCATCCGGAACGGCGTGGGGAACCGACGGATGGTCAGCGTCGGACCGTCCAGCGCCAGGGGCGGGATGATGACGTTCACGCGCTCGCCGCTGGGCAGCCGTGCGTCGACCATGGGCGACGACTCGTCCACCCGGCGGTTGACCTGCGAGACGATGCGGTCGATCGTCTGGTAGAGCTGTTCCGTCGACGCGAACCGGGTCGGTACCCGCTCCACCCTGCCGTACCGCTCCACGAACACGTCCCTCGGCCCGTTCACCATGATCTCGGTGACGGACTCGTCCGCCAGCAGCGGCTCCAGCACGCCCAGCCCGAGGGCCTCGTCGGCGATCCGCTGGACCAGCGCGCTGCGCTCGCGCGCCGACAGGACGGGGCCGTCGCTGGACAGGATCCGGGACAGCACCCGTTCCAGCCGGATCCGCCGCTGGGACGGTGAGAGCCGGGCGAGCTCGTCGACGTCGACCTCCTCGAGCAGCCGCTCGCGGTAGGTCCGGGCAAGGTCGCTGTCGTCGTCGTGCCGTTCGTCGACGGCGAGCCGGTCACGCAGGCCCATGTCAGTCCCCAGTCCGTCGTGGTTGCTGTACGGGAAACGCGGCCGTCCGGGTGACCGAGACGTGGGTGAGCTCCAGGCCGGCCAGCCCGAGCGGCGCCGAGACGGTCACCCGCACGCTCGCGCTGCCGCGGTCGACCTCCCCTCGAACGGTCCGCAGGTCGAGCCCGTCCGGCACCTGCCGACGCACCACGGCCTCCCAGTCCCGGCCCTGGCTCAGCGCGCGGGCCCCGTTCCGCGCGGCCTCCTGCGTGATCGACGCCGTCTGGGCCACGGCGATGCCCTGGACCGCCAGGAGGGCCACCAGCACGACGACGAACACCACGCCGACGAGCTCGACGGCCGCCTGGCCCCGCTCGCCCGGATCCTGCTGCCGACGCATCTCAGCGCTCCGTGTAGACCGGTGCCGACGACGACGCGGACAGGTCCAGGCCGGGCACGAGCGTGGACACGGTGACCCGGACGCTCACCTCGTCGGCCAGCACCTCGATGTCCGCGTCGTCGACCTGGCCCCACCCGTCCGGCAGCCGGTCGCGGACGTCCTCCCGGGCCTGCTCGATGACGTCGTCCCGCGGGTTGCCGAACCGGTCGTAGTAGCCCGCCACGCCCACCGTCCGCGCACCCTCCTGGGCTGCGGCCCGGGCTGCCAGCAGGCTCGTGGCCCACCCGATGCCCTGGACGCACAGCAGGAGCACCAGCAGCGTGATCAGGATGACGACCGGCAGCTCGACGGTGGACTGACCGGACTCCGGGTCGGACCGCCTCGCACGTGGGGACCGGCGGGCGGGCCGCCCGTTGCGGTGGGCGGTCCCGGCGACCAGAGCGGCGACCTCGGCCTGTTCGTCGTCCGCCTGCGCGGGGGCGGCGGCTGCGCTGATCGCGGCGATCCCGACCTCGGCCACGGCGGTGTGCACGGGCGTGGGCGTCTCCAGCAGGGTCGCGGTGTTGACGGCCCCGGCGAACGCCGTGCCACCGTCGGGCACCGTGAACGCGATCGGCCGTTCGACGATGCGCTCGGCGAGCTGGGGCGTCACCTCGTCCCGTGAGCTGCGCCGGTTGAGCACGAGCTCCACCGCCGCCGGACGCCGGATCGCCAGCCGGTCCCACTGCGCGATCACCCGGCGGGCGCCGCGCAGGGCGGGCAGGTCCGGCGTGGTGACGAGCAGCACCCGGTCGGCGAACTCGATGACGGTGGCCCGCTGCTCGTCCAGGTGGGCGCCCACGTCGAGCACCGCGAGGTTCGACTCGAAGCGCAGGGCGCTCACGATGGACCGGGCGGCCGCGGGCGTCATGTCCTCGCCGCGCTCGCCGTCGTGGGGCGCGGGCAGCAGCCGCAGGCCGCCGCCCACCTCGTACGTGGTCTCGCGGAGCATGCGTGCCGTGACCTCGCCCTCGACACCCGCGAGGTCGACCACCGATCGCCGCGTGCGCACGCCCGTGTACGCGGCCAGGTCGCCGGCCCCCAGGTCGAAGTCCACGAGGGTGGTGTCACCGCTGCGGTCCGCGCGCGCGAGCAGCAGGGCGAGCACGGAGGTGCCCACGCCACCCTTCGCGCCGGCCACCGCCACCACCTGCCCGCCACGGCCTCCGTTGCGTTCCGCGGCGATCGCGGCCCGTGCCACCGTCGACCACGAGGCCACGGCCTCGAAGCGCGTCAGCACCTCCTCGAGCCCGGCGTTCCGGGCGATCACCGAGCGGGCGCCGACCTCCATCGCCGCGGCCATCGCCGTGTTCATCTCGGAGGGGTTGCGCGCGTCCACGACCATCACGATGCCGATGAGCGGAGCGGCCAGGCCGACGGAGCGGGCCAGCGCGTGGCCGTGGCCGTCGTCGGCGGCCTCGTCGATGACCACGATGCCGACGTCGGGGTGCCGGTCGAGGGCGGTGAGCGTCCCGGCGCCGTCGGGCACGGACGCGGCCAGCTCGAACTGGTCGGACTCGGCGAACACGTGCCCCAGGTGGTCCCGGACCTCGGGGGACGCCGTCGCGAGCAGAACCTTGGTCACCATCGTCAGCCCTGCGCCTTCGCCGGAGGCTTCGGAGCCGTGCCGTCGTAGACGCGCTCCTCGGGGGAGAGGTTCTCCTCGTCGCCCGCGCCGCGCAGGGCGAGGCGCATCTTGACCGAGAACGACTCGACGTACGCGAGCGTCAGCGCGTCGTCCGTGGTCAGCGCGAACGTCACCGGGAGGCCCTGGGTGGTCTCGGAGAGGTCGTCGGGGTTCTCCAGCGTCCGGGGGAGGCCGACCTCCAGGACCAGGGCGTTGGAGACCCACACCCGCGACACGGGCTTCGTGGTCTCGGTGCCGGCCATGGTCGCGATGATGTCCACGTGGTCACCCGGCTCCACCTTGCCCGCCACGCCGGTCTCGGAGTCCACGAGGATGGCGACCTCGCGGAACCCGGGCTGCACGCCCGGCCGCCCGATCAGCATCCCGGACTGCAGCACCGTGCCCTCGTCGTAGTCGGTGGCGGCGACCAGGTTCCGCACGGATCGCGCGTCGTGCACGGCGGTGGCCGACGCCCATCGCTCCGGGACCTGCACCTCGTCCAGCATCTCCGGCTCGATCGGCTCCAGGGCGGTGACCGAGCGGTTGAGCTGGAGCACGGTGGTCATGGGACCGACCTGGGTGCTCACCGTGCGCACGTAGTAGAGGACCCCGACGAAGACGGCGACGGCGAGGACCGAGGTGACGACGAGCAGGAAGACTCCTCGGCGCTGACGTGGGTTCAACTGATGACTCCCTGGTGCTCTGGGTGCTGGTGCTCTGGGTGCTGGTGCTCTGGGTGCTGGTGCTCTGGGTGCTGGTGCTCGGGGTGGTCGGGGAGCTCCGCACGTGGGGTGCGACCGGTGCGGGCGGGACGTGCGGCGATGTCGCAGAAGATGCAGGTCTCGGTCGCGGCCCGACCGCAGACCTCGCAGGCCGACCAGCGGTGGGACGCGGAGGCCGCGCTCGCGACGGCCCAGCTCAGCGGCCCGTCGATGGTCGACGCCTCGAACCAGCGCGCCGCCGGCCACCCGGCGCTCGCGTTCACCAGCTCGGCGTCGGCGGGGCGGGGGAGCAGGTCCATGGCGTCGGGGACCACGGGCCGGGGGGAGCGGGCGACGACGAGCAGGTCGCCCCCGCTCGGGACGCCCAGGCTCTCCCGGAACCGTCCGACGGTGCCCCGGCCGGGGTCCACCACGAACGCCGTGCGGGGCAGCAGGCTGCCCGCGTGCTGCCGGAACGTCGGCGCGGGGCTCTCGAGCGAGGCCACGCTGGACACGATCGCTCTGGTGGTGACGCGGGCCAGGACGACGTCGGCCACGGCGCGGGCGGACGAGGCCGTCAGGCCCCCGGTGACGAGACCCGCGAGCATCACCGCCCAGGCCGTGACCGGCGTATCGACGTGGAGGAGACCGAGCCGCTCGGGACCGAGCACCAGGCGGGCCGACCGGGCGACCTTGCGCCCGGCGTCGTCACGGGTGGCGAGCACGACGTCGCCGTCGGGCAGACCGGCCACGGCGGCGACCACGGCGTCCAACGTTGCATCTGCCCGGCGGACTGCCGCGTGGACACCGTCCGGCGCACCGATCGCGACGACCAGCATGTCGCCCTCCCCTGTCCACGCTCCGACACCACCGCAGATGCCTGCCCACCTGCGCCGGCCGCCATGTGCAGGTTGGCGGCCGTACGCTTCACGGACTGTACAGATCCCGGCACAGAACGTACATAGTTACCGGTCGTTTCATAATCTTCTGAGCGTTTCCCCGTATGTGGCCGCTCAGATGAGCGCGTCTCGCATGCGTCCGGTGGAGTATGTCGTGCCGAAGTTTCGTCGAGAGGAACGTGGCATGACGCAAGTTCGACTCGTGGTCGACGGGCGGGCCGTCGCCCAGGCCGTCGTCGCCGACACCGCTCTGACCAGGGCGAGGGGGCTGCTGTTCCGGCGGGAGCTCCCCGAGGCGCTCCTGCTGCGGCCCTGCTCGTCGGTGCACGGCGCCTGGATGCGCGTACCGCTGGACGTCGCTCTGGTCTCGCGCGACATGCGCGTGCTCGGGGTCCGTGTGCTGCGGCCCTGGGGCATGACGGCGCCGCGCCGCGGCGTCACGCAGGTGCTGGAGGCGCCGGTCGGCAGCTTCGACCGGTGGGGCCTCGAGGTGGGCAGTGAGCTGGAGCTTGCGGAGGCGGCTCCCGGCGCGTGAGCCTGGGTCCCAGGGCCCAAAAATGGTACCAAAGGTACAAAAGACATCCGCCCGTCGCCTCCGGTTCACCGCCCGGACCTAGTTTCCGCGTGTGACCAGTCGACACCGCGAGGCGGGCCAGGCCCTGACGGAGTACGTCGCCGTGACCGGCGTGGTCCTGCTCGTGGTCGCGCTGGTGATCGGCGCGGCCACGCCGGTCGGGGCGACCGTGCAGGAGAAGCTGCTGTGCGCGGTCAGCTCCGTGGGCGACGCAACCGGGGCCGAGGCGTGCACCGACGTCGCGGCCGGCACCGGCGACGAGGACGGCGACGGCGACGACGCCCCGGGCGACGACTACAGCCCGCCGACGGGGCGGTGCGAGGACGACGTCACCTTCGACTTCGTGGACAAGCCCGAGTCGCAGTGGGACACGGCGGTGGTCCAGATCGACTGCGTCTGGTACCCGGGGCCGACCATCTGCTTCTCGGCGAACATGCCCGAGGGGCACCTGGACCGGGCGCGCGAGGACCGGGTGTACCAGGAGGGCGAGATCCAGGACTTCGTGGACTGCGTGCTCGACGGCAGGGGCGGCCCGAAGGACGACCCCAACGACAAGAGCTGCGCGAACGCGATGCCCACCAGCGGCGACATCGACGAGGACGCACCCCCGAAGGTGCAGGTGAGCTGCCGCGAGCTGCCGGTGCCCAAGGGCTGCGAGGCCGAGTGGGCCGCTTACGAGGACGCCGTGGCCGGCAAGGAGCGCGCCGCCCGGTCGGGGGACCTCGCCAACTGCATCTCCGAGAAGTACGCGTCGATGGAGCTGCCGTGCGTGGTGGAGGCTACGGGGCACGTGGACAGCACGAACATCCAGTTCCTGTTCTTCCGCTGGGGTGACAGCAACGGCACGCTCATCGAGAAGCTCGGCGACGGGCGCATCCGCATCCACATCCTCAAGGGCGTGGAGTTCGGCGTGGGCGCCAGCGGCAGCGACGTGGGCGGTACGCCCATCGCCTTCGACATCGCGGGCATCACCGGATACGCCGAGGACTACACCTACGAGTTCACGGACATGCGCAAGGCCCAGGACTGGATCGACTGGTACAAGAAGTACTCCCTGTCGGCGGAGATCGTGAGCTCTCCGCCGACGCACTGCCCGCCACCCCACCTGAGCACCTACTGCCCGCCGCCGCCGGACCACATGCCCGACGTCGGCGACGTGATGGACCTGCAGGACGAGGAGCCCGACCACCACCTCGTCGCGACGTCCACGAGCGACATCAAGAAGGTCAAGCTCAAGGGTGGGCTCAAGTGGGGCAAGGGCGTGGGCCCCGTCGAGCTCAAGGGCATGGTCGACGGCGGCTACGAGGGCGAGATCCAGGTCGAGGACCGGCAGTGGTCGGACGGCTCGATGACCGCCACGTACACGTCCTCCGACATCGGCGGCTTCCTCATCGGGGCGGAGCTGTCCGGCAAGCAGCCCTTCACCAAGAAGAACGACAAGGAGACGAGCTCCGGGAAGGGCAAGGGCAAGGGCCAGGTCGGCATGGAGTGGAAGGGCACCACGAGCACGTCGGTGATCTGGGACAAGGACGGCAAGCTGTCCAAGCTCACGATCGCGATGGACGACCAGGTGATGAAGACGCTCTACAAGGCCGGCATCGACATCGACGTGGTGCTGCCCTACGGCTTCAAGGCGACCGGTGGCTACAGCAAGCAGGAGGAGGAGGGCACGCTCTCGAAGACCGAGCTGATCATCGACTTCAACCAGTACCCGGAGCTGCGCGAGAAGCTCGGCCCGAAGATCGACGAGATCTTCCCCCGCAACGACGACGGCACCCTGAAGAAGGGTGACGTCGAGATCAACGGCGAGGACTCCGAGGGCGGCGAGCTGTACGACGCCGCCCAGGACTACGCCAACGTGCGCGAGCTCAAGTACGACATGGACAAGGTGACCGAGGGCGGCGGGTACGGCCTCAAGTGGGAGGGCCTGGACCTGTTCAAGGTCGACTTCACCTCGGTCGACGAGAACCGCACCCTCTCGGAGTCGTCCTTCGAGGTGACCGACGTGGACGGCAACAAGCAGACGACGTCGCCGGCGCCCCAGTGCCGGGCCAAGGACTTCGAGGCGCCCGACGACTACTACACGACCGAGTTCTCGGCCCCGCCGACCCCGACCTTCCGCGGTGGTTCGAGCTTCGACAACCCGTGACCGAGCTCCCGGCGGCCGTGCCGCGCACTCCCCGCACCCGCCTGCTCCCCGCCGCGGCACCGTTCCCCGGGAGCGTCCGCCCACCCAGAAAGTGCGCTTCTACCCAGCGATTGCGCCCGGATGGCCCCTCGAATCTGGGCACAATCGCTGGGTAGAAGCGCACCTTGTGGACTGGGGGACCAAAACAGCGGGCTCGTCGTGGTGGGCGGTGTCTACCATCTGGCGCATGTCGAACCCGTCGCCCCGTCATCCCGCCGTCGAGAAGGTCACTGCTGCGCTCGCGGAGGCCGGCGCCACCGGCGAGGTCCGTTGGCTCGACGACGCCGCGACCACCGCCGCGCTCGCCGCCGCGCACCTCGGTATCGCGGTGGGGCAGATCGCGAACTCTCTGGTCTTCCTGTTCGACGGGACGCCGACGCTCGTGCTCACCTCCGGCGCCCACCGCGTGGACACGGCGTGGTTGGGTGAGCAGGTCGGGGCGACCATCACCCGCGCCTCGAAGGACCAGGTCAAGGAAGCAACGGGCCAGGTCATCGGCGGCGTCGCGCCGGTGGGCCACCCGGCACCGGTGCCGACCTACGTCGACACGGCGCTCGCCGAGCACGTCGAGGTGTGGGCTGCCGCGGGCCACGCCAAGACCGTCTTCCCGACGACGTTCGCCGAGCTCGTCCGCATCACGGGCGGCACGCCGACACCGGTCACACCCGAGAACTGAGCCTCCGAACGGTCGAGTGTGGAAGCCGGCGGAGCGTGCCGGAGCCTTGAGTGTGGAGGCGCGCATGGTGTGCCGGAGCATTGGGTGTGGAGGCGGGCTTGGTGTGTCGGAGCGTCGAGCGTGGAGGCGGTCTGAGAGTGCTCGAGCATCGGGTCTGGGCGTGCCGGAGGGTGGAGCGGGCAAACGGACCTGGCCCGTAGCCGTGCGGTGTCCGTGGTGTGTGCCGCTGCCGCCCGGGGAAGGTGCCCCGCGCAGGTCGGTCACTCCGTGTAGACAATGTCGACGCAGAGTGACCGACCTGCGCGGGGCACCTTCCCCGGCCGCTCGGCAATGGTGCTCGACGTCCGGTCGCTTCATGTCCGGTCGCTCGGGCTGGTCTCTCGGCCTTCACCCGGCCCTCGCCTGGCCCGTCGCCCGGCCCGTCGCTCGGCCCTCGCCCGGCCCTCGCCTGGCCCGTCGCCCGGCCCGTCGCTCGGCCCTCGCCCGGCCGGTCGCTCGGCCCGCGCCCGGCCCGCGCCTGGCCCGTCGCCCGGTCCGTCGCCCGGTCCGTCGCCTGGCCCGCGCCTGGCCCGTCGCCCGGCCCTCGCCCGGCCCGTCGCTCGGCCCTCGCCTGCCGTCGCCCGGCCCGTCGTTCGGCCCGTCGTTCGGCGTGGGGCCGATCGACATCCGGCGGCGTCCGGCATGGCCTCGGCGCGCTCGCGTGGACGCGCGGTCGTCCGGCCGAGCGCCTCAGCGGATCCCGGTCGCCGTCACCCGGATCGACAGCAGCAGGTTCGTCGCCGTCACGAACAGCACGTTGCGCTTGGCGCCGCCGAAGGTCAGGTTCGAGCAGACCTCGGGCAGCAGCAGCTTGCCGAGCAGGGTGCCGTCCGGGTCGATGCAGTGCAGGCCGTCGTGCGCGGCCGCCCAGATCCGCCCGGCGTCGTCCACCCGGATGCCGTCGAACGTGCCCGCGTCGCACGTGGCCAGCACGTCGCCGCCGGAGAGCGTGAGGTCGGGGGCGACGTCGAAGCGCCGCAGGTGCTTGCGCTCGCTGTCGGTGACGTAGAGGGTGCGTTCGTCGGCGGAGAAGGCGAGGCCGTTGGGCCCCGTGAAGTCGTCGGCGACCCGGGCGACGGTCCCATCGGGGTCGCGGCGGTAGACGTGGCAGCCGTCGATCTCGGGTGTCGCTGCGAAACCCTCGTAGTCGCTCTGGATGCCGTAGGACGGGTCGGTGAACCAGATGCTCCCGTCACTGCGTTCGACCAGGTCGTTGGGGCTGTTGAACCGCCTGCCCTGCCACCGGTCGGCGAGCGTGGTCACCGTCCCGTCCGGCTCGGTGCGCGTGACGGAGCGGCTGCCGTGCTCGCACTGGAGCATGCGGCCGGCCCGGTCGACGGTGCGGCCGTTCGCGTACCCACCCGGGCTCCGCCAGACGCCGACGGCGCCCGTCGCCTCGTCCCAGGAGAGCACCTGGTCGTTCGGGATGTCGCTGAACAGCACCGTCCGCCAGGCGGCCGACCAGGCGGGGCCCTCCAGCCAGCTGCCCTCGTCGTAGTGCACCGTCGCGTACGTGTCGCCGTGGACGGGCGCGAACCGCTCGTCGTGACGTTCCCACCGGGCACGGATCCTGTTGCCGGTCACACCTACCTCCTTCGTGCATGGTGACCATGCGGTTGCTGCCGGTACGGACCCGTTCCTGGCAGCAACCGCATGGTCAAGTGTGGGTTGTCGCCAGGACGGCCTCGGTGGTCGTCACCTCGATCAGCGGGGCGTACAGGCGCATGATCGCCAGGGCGCGCTCGTGGTTCTCCGGCGTCGAGCCCGCGCAGGCGTCCTCGACGACGAGCACGTGGCGGCCGGCGTCGGCGGCGGCGAGCGCCGTCGAGATCACGCAGCAGTCGGTGGCCACGCCCGCCAGCACCAGCTCGCCGGCGTCGCGGGTGGCGGCCGCCAGGTCGGGGCCCCACTTGCCGAACGTGGTGGCGGTGACCACGGGCGCACCCGCTGCCGCGACGTCGCCCAGGTCGGTGATCTCGTACAGCGGGTCGTCGGGTGCGACCAGCGCGAACGGCCACTGGTCGAAGTAGGCGCGCCAGGCGCCGTCGGGCACGGCGGGTGCGACGTACCGCGTGAGCACCGTGCGGCCCGCGAACGCGGGGAGCAGGCGGCGGGTGCCGGCGAGCGCGCGCGGGTAGTCGGGGGAGGCCCACGGGCTGGGCGGCCGGGCGAACACGTCCTGCATGTCGATCACGACCAGCGCGGCATCCGGCCCGCCCGCACCGCCCGCACCGGCCCCGGCACCACCGGGCCCGACGTCGAGCGCCCCGCCGGCACCGCCCCCGCTCGTCATCGCCCCTCCTGACGGCGCACCCGGCGGGCGCTCAGCACGAGCGTCCCGGCGAACCCGACCACCAGGGCGACGAGCACGCCCAGGTTGGCGAACGCCCAGCTCCCCTCGATGCCGCCGAGGGGGCCCAGGAGGTAGCCCTGCCATGCGAGCCACGGCGCGTAGGTGTTGGTCACCAGGCCCCAGCCGACGGCGGTGCCGCCCACGACCAGCAGCACGGCGGCCCAGTTCACGGAGCCGTAGCGGCCGGCCGGGTCGTACAGGTCGGCGTCGGCGTAGTCGCGGCGGCGCAGCAGGATGTCGGCGAGCAGCACGCCGCACCAGGCGGCGACGGGCACGCCGAGCGTGATGAGGAAGCCCTGGAAGGGGCCGATGAAGGAGTCGGCGACGAACACGACGTAGACGGCGCCGAGCACCATCAGGGCGCCGTCGATGGCGGCGGCGACCCAGCGCGGCGCGGGCAGCCCGAGGGACAGCAGGGCCAGCCCGGAGGAGTAGATGTCCAGGGCGGCGCCGCCGATCAGCCCGGCCAGCGCCACCACGGCGAACGGGACGAGGAACCAGGTGGGCAGGAGGGTCGACAGGGCGCCGATGGGGTCGGCGCCGATCGCCTCGTTGAGCACGGGGTCGGAACCGGCGAGCAGCAGGCCGAACACGAGCAGGGCGGCGGGGGCGAGCGAGGCGCCGAACGTGGTCCAGCCGACGATGCCCGGGCCGGACGCGGAGCGCGGGAGGTAGCGCGAGTAGTCGGCGGCCATGTTGACCCAGCCCAGGCCGAAGCCCGTCATCATGAACACGAGCCCGCCGATCACCTGCGGGCTGCCGCCCGCGGGGATCGCGGCGACCGTGGCCCAGTCGACGTGGTCGAGCACCAGGACCACGTAGACGACGGTGAGCACGGCGGTCAGCACGGTGATCACGACCTGCAGCCGCATGACCAGGTCGAAGCCGAAGACGCCGGCGACCACGACGATGCCCGCCACCACCACGAGGGCCACGACCTTGGTGACCGTGCCGCCGCCCCAGCCCAGAGCGCCGAGCACGGTGGAGGTCGCGAGCGTGGCCAGGGCGACCAGGACGGTCTCCCAGCCGACGGTGAGGATCCAGGACAGGAGCGACGGCAGCGCGTTGCCACGGACACCGAACGCGGCCCGGGACAGCACCATGGTGGGCGCCGACCCGCGCCGTCCGGCCAGCGAGATGAACCCGCAGAACAGGAACGACACCACGATGCCGACCACGCCCACCACCACGGCCTGCCAGAACGACACGGCGAACCCGAGCAGGTAGGAGCCGTAGCCGAGGCCCAGCACGGAGACGTTGGCGCCGAACCACGGCCAGAACAGGTTCCGCGGCGAGCCGCGCCGCTCGGACTCGTCGATGGTGTTCAGGGCGTTGGTCTCGACGCTCGTGGGTGAGCTCATGCCGGTGATCCTGCCACCGCCACCGCCCCTGCGGCGAGCGTGCGGCCACCCCTGGGACGCGAAAGGCCCGCACCGGGTGGTGCGGGCCCTTCGGGGTACCTCGGTCGGACGACGGCGGTCAGCCGACGTGGATGAAGACCGGGGCGTCCTGCCAGATCGACGTGTAGCGGACGGTCTCGCCGGGCACCGGGGCCTCGATCTGCATGCCGTCGCCCGCGTAGATGGCGATGTGGCCAGGGGACCAGATCAGGTCACCGGGCTGTGCGGCGTCCGCGGAGACCACGGTGCCGGCGTAGCGCTGCTCCGAGGACGTGCGCGGCAGGTCGATGCCGACCTGCGCGTACACGTACGAGGTGAAGCCGGAGCAGTCGAACCCGGCAGGGGTGGAGCCCGCCCACAGGTACGGCACGCCGAGGTACTGCATGGCGATGTCGACGATGGCGGACCCCGAGGCGGACGCCGGGGCGGCCTCCTCGACGGGCTCCTGGACGGTCTCCGCGACCGGCTCCGCCTCGGCGACGGCCTGCTCCACGACGGGCTCCGGCTCGGGCTCGACGACGGGCTCGGGCTCGGGCTCCGGCTCGGGGGCCGGGGTGACCTTGATGGTGCCGGTCTCGAGCGTGAACTCGCTGTCGGCGGCGACCCGGACCGCGGGAGCGGTGTCGGCCTGCGCCGTCGTGAGCGCGGCGGTGGTCACCTCGGCGGCGGCCGCCTCCGTGCGGGCGGCGTCCTTGCGGGCGGCGTCCTTGACGGCGTCCTTCACGGTCTTGAGCTCGGCCGTGCTGGTGCCCGGGTCGCTCGCGGGGGCGGCGTGGGCGGGCGCGCCGAGCAGGGAGACGAGGAGTCCCGAGCCGGCGGCGACGACCGCGCCACGGCGGGCGGTCGCGGACAGGCCGCGTGCGGCGGCGCGTGAGAACGGTGTCAGCGGTGTGATGGGCGGGTGGGCAGCACGATGCCGCCCGGGCGTGCGTGTGTTCACAACGATTTCTCCCGGCGCCTGCGAGGTGAGCTGTCGGATTCGGATCGGAGAATGACCCGGCCGCGTCGTGCTGGTGCGGCTTCACCCCAAGGGCACCGTCGGTGCCCGTCTTCGTGGTTCCCCCGTCCCTGTCATCTGTTCTCGAGCAGATCTCGCGGCGGTGACAGGGCTCGGCGTCCACCACGAGTGCCCACGGAATTCCCCGCGAGCGGGACCGACCGTAACCCGAGTCGGCCAGAAAGTCACAATCGCGTTACGGTCGAGGGGTCAGTCCTGGTAGCGCTTGACGGTTATATCCGACATGAGATAGGTCACTCCGGGCCGTGGGGGGGGGGGGGGGGGGGGGGGGGGGCCCCCCCCCCCCCCCCCCCCCCCCCCGGGGGCCCCCCCCCCCCCCCCCCCAAGACCCAAATAAAAAAAAAAAAAACAAAAAACC